>CANQXU010000036.1 GCA_947627865.1 uncultured Paenochrobactrum sp.
AATACCGCGTGCAGAATGACAGATTTGGGATATTGGCTGCCTTTAAAGCTGATCGTCATAAACCTGAAATCCGTAATATTTTCATATCAGAAACAGTAAACCAAGAATTCGAAAATCTAAATACCTCAAATCTTTGCAACGGAACCGTCGAAGGTCATCGCTGGGCAATTGAAGGCAGCTTCGAGACCACCAAGAATGAGCTCGGCCTCGACCATAACGAATCTCGATACAGCATGGCTGGCATCACCATGATGGCGGTAATCCGGCACCACGCCAATGATGTGACACCCAAAATAAGAACAAGGATACAGAGCATCGGGATCTGATCCCTTGGTCGATCCAGGAAGTCCGACGTATCGCCAATAGACTTGCCCAGCGTCGTCTCCAGCCCACCTACATTATCGCATGGTCATGCTGGAGACGCGCACATCAAGCCGCGGTACGCCGCGCTCATCTCAAAATAGAATGCAACTGCAATGCTAATGAATTCTCTTGCCTCTGTATATTTTGATCAAGGACGCAAAGCGCTTAATTCAGCTAGCAAAGTCACTGTAATTTCATCGCGCCACAATTACATTTTAAACTGTTACTATGACAAATCACCACTGTTTTATTGTAGTAAATCATATAAATATACTATACAAACGTATAATGCTCACGTATGTATGAAAAACTAATGTTCGTAGTTACAATATCTGAGTATTCTTAGTGACACGCATAAAAAAAATATTTGTATTTTATTTACTGTCGGGGGCATATCTTCTCCCCCAGCACTCCATTGCTCAAGTTGATAAGAAAAACGTTATTGAGCTTCCGCTAACTGGCGCTGCTTTTTCAATAGCAGATGAAGCTTATAAAGCATATAATAACGGTGATTATGAAACTGCAATTTTCAAAGTTCGCGAGGCAATTCGTCAACGCCCTGACGTCATTAGATTAAAGGGCCTTCTGATCGCTTCTCTTGAATCTCTGGGCCAAACAGAGCAAGCGCTGATAGAAGCTCAAGGCCTTATTGACGCAGGCACAGCATCACCGGAAATAAACGGGCAAGCGCATCGTTTGCGTGTAGAATTAGCGAGAAAACCTGCGGAAGCAGCGTACCGTGCGCTTGAGCGCGGGGATTTAGATGAAGCCGTGGCGGAGTCAAAAGAAGCAGTTCGGTTAGCTCCCGATGCCACGGCTCATCGCATGCTCCACATTTATACCTTACTTAGAAAAGAAGACTATCAGGCAGCATCAGATGCTACGTCTGCTGCACTTATCTTGGATAGTGAAGATATCAACTCCCTGATAATGCGCGCTTACTCGCTGCAAAGAATGGGAAAAATCGCACAGGCGAATGAAGACTTCGATTTAGCGCTCCAGCAAGATTGGCTCTCGGATGAAGACATACTTGCGATCAGGCTCATTGCTATTGATGCAGCGATAGCTGCAAACGACCCATCACGAGCGATCCTTCTCATCAAAAAAATGGACAAAAGCGATAAGAATGTAAAAGCGCGCTTTGAACGGATCGAAAAAGCGTCAGCATCCAAAGCACTGAACACTGGTGATAATACTTTTCCGATGCCACTTCTTGATTGCCGTGTGACACCATACGGTCGGGTATGCTCAGTAATGCCTGGTTTTAGTAGCAATTTGACACAATCACAAGATGCAGGTTATGATACGGCAGCAAAGGCTTATACCGCTTATGCAGCGCGCAATTTTGAACTTGCAGAAGCCAGTGCGCGCAAAGCTGTCGATTTGTCACCAGAAAATGCCTCGTATAAAAAGCTACTCGCAAATACTCTTTCAGCTCAAAAGATAAGAAGTGCCAGCTCTGGTCAATCCACACAGCTAGCCATACAAATTGACCCTGCATATGCGGAGGCCGTTATAATTGGCAATTTAATGGTTGAAAAGCGTGAAAATGATGCGCGATCAGCTTTTGACACTGCATTCAAGTCGGGTAAATTGGTATCCTTACCGCCACTTAGCCTTGCTTATCTCGCTAGTCGTGTTGGTAACAAAGCTGTAGCATATGAACGATTTAAGCAGGTTCATAATCAGGGGCAATTGCAAGGTTTGCAACTTGTGGATGCCGCTTATGCTGCAAAACGTGTTTATGACAATGAGTTAGCAATTAAATTACTTAAGGAAGCAATTGATCAGGTTGGCGGCAGTATAGAGCCGCAGCAGCTCTTCAATCTGCGCCGGGAAGTCGCCACTTTAGCGCGCACATGGGGAACTTATAACAGTCTAAGCCACGGAAGTGTAAGCACACTACCCGGAGACACAAGTTACGCATCCACGACCCAATGGGGCACTGAAGTCTACTGGCGCCCACCCAATATAGGCTATCGCGACGGGGCTCTTTTTGAAATTTTTGCACGTCAGTTTACAACTCTTTATGATGAAAATAGCGGCCCGACAGGATTTTCCACTACGCAAGGTTCAATTGGCGCTCGCTGGAAGCCCCTCAAAAACTACAATCTGATACTAGAAGCCGCGCGTCTTTTCAAAATTGGTGACAATAGCCGTCAAGATACTATGTTGCGTGTTGCATTTTCTGAAGGACGCGGCACGGATCTACGCGTTGACGTTCCATCGTGGAACATGTGGCAGGTCTATGGCGAGTTAGGTCACTATCTAGATGTAAAGCAAACATTTCTATCTTTTGAAGGCAGAGTGGGGCGTAGCTACCGTGTTGATGAAATCAGTGACAGATTGGTCGTCACTCCCTTTTTTTCAGTGGGAGGAAATTACGATAATTTGCTAGAAAATATGTGGGCAATCGGAACCGGACCGGGCGTAAACTTCCGCTGGTGGTTCCGGGAAGATAAATATACTGCACCTATGTCTTACGTAGATGCAAATATTCAATATAAATTCAAACTACACGGCGATGATCGCGCTAAGGGTATTTTTGCTAGTTTAACGGTAGCTTATTGATGAAACAAAAACTTTCTGGATTTTTCCTGGCAATTTTCGCTATGGGAGCTATTTTTACAGTGACCTATCCTGCGATGGCCCAAGAACTAGGTAAGCTTTATGCAGCGCGTCCTCCAGAAGGATCAGCATTTGCACGCATAGTATCTGGACTGGACACTCCAGCGATAATCAAGCTTGGTTCGCTTGATACTGTTACACTTGACCGCGATGGAAATCACGCTACTGATTTTCGTGTTCTAAAAGGCGGTCAGCGCAATAAATTAGAGGTTAATGGCGCCGTCATAGCGGATACACTTGACATACTACCCAATTCTTTCGTCACAATACTTTTGTCGGAAGCAGATAGGCAGATAAAAGCCAAAGTAATCACTGATTCAACACGTGGGCATGACGATCTCAAAGCAGAACTGCGGGCTTATAATTTAATCCATAACTGTAATGGGCAGATCGCCATTGCAGGCGGGCCTGCAGTTTTTAATGACCTCGTGACTGGCGAAACCATGCAGCGTGCAATCAACCCCGTTTCGGCTGATTTGGAAGGAAAATGCATTTCAAACGATTCAGTTGGTTCGAGCGCCTTGAAGCTACCGCAATTAAAGGCTGGTGATCGTTATAGCCTGTTTTTAATCGGAAGTTTGGATCAACCTGTCCTAAAGGGACAGATCGATCAGACAACAGCGTCTGAATAACGGGACGCAATCGGCTATGGTTTTCGCAAGCAACAGCTTTCTTTTCCTTTTCCTACCCGTTTTTCTGTTTGCATACTGGTTTTCCCCCAGTGTTCTTCGGAACTTATCAATTCTGCTATTCAGCTGGTTTTTCTACGCTTGGTGGAGAGCTGACTTTTTACTGCTCATTATAGGAATAGCTGTTTGGTCTTGGTTTACAGGCTTGTGGATTGCCAGGGCGCAAAGCATAACTAAAAAATGGGCGCTTTTTGCGGCCGTGATTGGTCCGCTTCTCTCTTTGGTCATATTTAAGTACGCTAATTTATTAGTTTCCACAGCTGGCCGAATGGGCGTCTCCACCGATTCATGGGAAGCCATAGCCCTGCCAATCGGTCTTTCTTTTTTTGTTTTTGGTGCTATTTCCTATTCTGTAGATGTGTATCGCACTTCAGTGCCTGCAGAACCAAGCTTCATTAATTATGCAACCTATCAATCTATGTTTGGACATTTAGTTGCCGGACCAGTCGTTCGATATAAATGGGTAGCTGACAGGCTCAAGTCGCGTATATTTGATCACACCGAATTTGCATTAGGCGTTGAGCGTTTCATGCTTGGATTCGCACAAAAAGTTCTGCTCGCAGATACACTGTCACCGGTTGTAGCTGCTGGCTATGCCCTGGAAAAGCCTTCAAGTCTGGATGTAGTGGTCACCGTTTCAGCTTATACTATGCAACTATATTTTGATTTTGCTGGCTATAGCAGCATGGCGATCGGATTGGGACTGATGGTCGGGTTAAAGTTTCCTGAGAACTTCAATAATCCATATTTAGCAACGTCACTTTCCGATTTTTGGCGTCGTTGGCATATCAGTCTGTCTTCTTGGCTGCGCGACTACTTGTACATTCCCTTAGGAGGGAACAGGTCAGGAGAAGCGCGCACTTCAAATAACATCATCATTACGATGGCACTTGGCGGACTATGGCACGGAGCGAGTTGGACATTTCTTCTTTGGGGCTTATGGCATGGGTTAGGTCAAGCCGCAGCAAACACTTGGAGCAAACTTCGCGGAACAGAGCGGAACAATAGTTCCAAAACAAAATCTGTCCCAAAAGTGATTATATCTCATATATTTACGCTATTATTCGTAATGATAGGCTGGGCATTGTTCCGTGCAGAGAGCTGGGCCTCTTTCGTAACTATATCTGAAGGGTTTTCTGGCCATTACGGCTTCGCACTCACAGGAGATTTTCTTGCAGAGCTACGCCCATCGCAAATCGCTATTATGCTATTAAGTGTTCTGGTTATTTATTCACCGCTCATTCGCCAGCTCGCACCTAGATTTTTTCCGGATCCTGCTGTGCTGCGAGCATTGGTGGCCTTTCCGCTTTTGCTGATCGCTTTGTGGGCTTTAGGCCAAAGAGCAGTCATTCCATTCCTCTATTTTCAGTTTTGACCATGCTAAGGAAAACCCGTCTTTTCTCCGCTCTCAGCTTTTTGCTTCTTATTTTTGCTGGTCTAATAGCGATATCCTACCATGCTGTCCAAAATATTGATAAGTTTATCGAAGAAAAGCTATCTTTTAACACGCTCGTTGATGGCCGATTTACAAGTGCCATTGATCGTCACATTGATGAAATACTCCCAGCGAGTAAGACCATCAATAGTTTTATTGATGGGATGCTCTATTGGACGATAGGAGATACCGGACCGCAGGTAAGAGCTGGCTGCGATGGCTGGTTATTCCTTGCGGAAGAACTGAGAGAAATTCCCAATGGCGAAACATATCTTGCTCAGCGTGTTAAACTTGCAGAAAAAATTGCTAAGCAGCTGAAACAACATGGCACTAAACTGATAGTCGTTCCGGTTCCTGATAAAGCTGCTCTGGCACAAGAGCAACTATGCGGAATCCGCGTTTCACAACAAGCACAGCACAGAAAACAGCAATGGGATGAAATGAGCGCGTCTCTGGAGCTAAATCAGGTGGATATTTCTTCTGATTGGCCACATCCTGGTTACTGGCGCACTGATACGCATTGGGATCAGCAAGGCGCTCATCATGCAGCTCGTTTAATCGGACAAGAAGTCGAGCTTAAACTTGGCTCTGGCGAACAAAAAATACAGCTTGATGTCTTGACACAAGATAAAGAACGAGGCGGCGATCTGACTAAGCTTGCCGGTTTGACAGAAACGCTTTCCTTATTCAGCCCTGCACCTGACATTGAAAAACCCGTCAGCGTAGCAATTGAACGCTCAGGTGGGTTATTAGATGACACTCCGGTTCCTGCTGTTGTCCTCGCGGGTTCATCCTACTCATTAAACTCTTACTTTCATGAGTATCTTCAGGCCGAAACTTCGCAAGAGATTGTTCAGAAAAGCATGGCAGGCGGTGGTTTTGCAGGCGCAATACTCGATTTGATAGAGACTAATCCCCAGATTTTTGATCAAGTTAAACTGATCATTTGGGAATGGCCGGAGCGTGTGCTCACCCAACCATTGTCTGCACAAGAAAAAATATTTATCAGCGATATGTGATGATATTAAGGGGACCCGTAATGACACTGAATTCGTTCGCTCTGCTAGCATACAATAAGAAGCTGGTAACTAGTTTTGGCGTAAAGGCTGCTTTTACTGCGCTGATGATAACTGCTATAAATACAAGTATAGTAATCACATCTACGACACCTGCGGTTGCTCAAGAAGCGGTATTTGAAGGCAAAGACAAGTGGTTGTTTGCCGGATGGGAAAAAATTGATAATATTGATAATATTGCGGTGGACAACTCTCTGGATCTAATTGCATTTGCCAGCGCAGAATTAGCCCGTCACGACATTGCGCTAATCAGTATGATCGTTCCTTCTAAGGCTATTATTCATCAAGATAAACTACCTGAAGGGCTTAACTTACCTGCAGATATTATCGGCCTGAACGATACAATGCAAAAAAGGTTAGCCGAAAAAGAAGTCACCAGCGTCGATATATTTACGAGCCTCAAAAATCTCCCTCAGGAAGAACAGGCCTTTTTCCGCAGTGATTTTCACTGGACAGGTTGGGGTTCTGAAGCTGCGGCCAAAACGGTCGCTGAAGTCATCAAAGATAAATGGTCACTAAAAGGAAAAGCAGGAGATGGTGCCAAACTTGGTGAGTGGACTAAAGAGCGACGCTTTGGTGATTTAGCTGTGAATTTCATGACCCCTGCGCAACGGGATGCTATTGGCCGTGAAGTATTCACCGTCCGCAAAGATCCGCCCGCTGAAACCCTTAGTCTGCTCGATGATGCAGCCGCGCCTGTTCATGTGGTTGGCAATAGTTTTACCGAACCATATCTGGGTTTTTCCCAAGCTCTTTCATATCAGCTTGATAGAAACGTCACCTTGACATGGAACCCGGGTGATGTGGGTCCTTGGGCAACGATGCTTCAATATCTTGGTTCAGATGCCTTCAAACAAAACCCACCTCAAGTGATTGTCTGGCAGTTTAATGAAGGACAACTGCATCAAGGCCCCTCAACTCAAGGCCAATGGATTGCATCATCTATCATTTCTGATACAGAATGGAAGCAACATCTACAGACCTATCTGATCAATACTCGGAAATGAAAGAAATACACTTAACATCAGCAATAAACAATATTTACGTCCATACAAACACCAATATCGTTATTATGGATAGAAAAATTTAATATCGCTGATAATCCCCTTATTTTATGTTTGTGCTCCCCCATAAATCAAGGTGAGACAAACCAATAAGCAACTAAATTAATGAGATATATTGGTAGTCATGCGTATAGTTTCTGTTTTTGGTACTCGCCCTGAGGCAATCAAGATGGCTCCGGTCATCAAGGCGCTTGAAGCAACAGAGGGGGTAGAGTCTATCACCTGTGTTACAGGGCAACATCGCACCATGCTTGATCAGGTGCTTGAGCTGTTTAATATTAAACCTGATTTTGACCTTCAGGTCATGCAACCGAATCAATCTCTTAACCAGCTTGCAAGCCGGATCATATCGCAACTGGATCAAGCGCTCTCTGAGTTAAATCCAGATTACGTATTGGTGCATGGAGATACAACCACAGCTATGGCTGCTGGCCTTGCAGCTATGCATCGCAATATTCGTGTCGGTCATGTTGAAGCTGGCCTGCGTACCTATGATTTAAAAAAACCATGGCCAGAAGAAATGAACCGCAGAGTCATTGATGTTGGAGCAACTAAGCTATTTGCTCCAACAGAAACCAGTGCGAGCAACCTGAGAGCCGAGCGCCTGCAGGGAGAAATTATCGTAACTGGCAATACTGTGATTGACGCTCTCATGGAGACAGTCAAGCGTATAAAAAATGAACCGGATTTGCAAAAAAGACTGGCCGCCACTTTCCCTTTCATCGATCCGACCCGCCGCCTTTTGCTAGTCACAGGCCATCGTCGCGAAAGCTTCGGCGATGGCTTCCGCAATATCTGCAAAGCTTTGGCACAACTATCACAACGCAAAGATTTGCAAATAGTATATCCGGTTCACTTGAACCCAAATGTTAGTGGCCCTGTCCATGAGTTTCTCAGTGGAAGAGAAAATATTCATCTTATTGAGCCACAAGAATATCTTTCATTCGTGTATCTCATGGAACAGGCTCATATAATTCTCACTGATTCAGGCGGAGTTCAGGAAGAAGCGCCATCTCTGGGTAAGCCGGTACTCGTAATGCGCGAAGTAACTGAGCGACCAGAAGCACTTGAAGCTGGTGTGGTACGACTTGTTGGTACCGATGCTCAACGCATAATCACGGAAGTCAATGGATTGCTGGACAACGAAAAGTTGTATACATCTTTTGCTCGTGCAATTAATCCTTACGGGGATGGGCTCGCTTCTCAACGCATAGTTGCATCATTATTTGAAAAGCCAATAGCTCCTTTTATTTCATGACCCTCTGTCTTTGTTTCTGTCGTGCTCATAGGTTGACCATGCTAAAATTGTTATCTCACTACCGCCAAACCCTATCTGGCACTGTTGTCTTCGCAGCACTTCTAACACAACCTCTCGGCATGGCCTGGGCTGGTGAGATTGAAGAAGCGGTTCGTGCTCTTACGACAAACAAGAACATAAACGAAAAAATCAGCCTGAAAGATCTCGGGATCACTCAGCCTGTATCTTTTGCATCAAGTGCTGCGAGCCGTGATATATACTTGCCCGTTCCAGCAGACACAAAGCTTAATCAGGCGACTTTACATCTAAAAGGCGATTATATTAGAGCTGACGGTGGCCGTACAACCTATACTCTGGCAATTGATGGTGATGTGGTGGCTGCACGTGCACTAACAGAGCCCGAAGGCGCAACTGATATTACTATTGGCGTTGATGAAGCTCCACGCACTTCTGGTTTCGTGCGAATGGGGCTGAACTGGTCATCGATTATTGGGAAAGATCTCTGTGAAGACGACCGCGCGATCGGTAACGTATTAAAAATATCACCTGATTCATACCTGTCATATTCCTATGACCCAACACTCGTAACAGACATTGCCAGTGTATGGTCAGCCTTTCCACGAAAGGTTATCCTTTTAGTCGGATCGGACTCTCTGGATAGTGCAAGTTATGATGCAGCATGGCGACTTGGTGTTGCGCTCGAACGTGCCGGAAAAGAGGTGCAGGTCACTGCGCTGCCTCAAATCGATAGCATCATTGATACTGATGGCTTGATTATACCAAGTGCATTAGCAGGTATTCCTGCATTTTCTGCTTTAGCAAAAGGCGGTAAAATAACGCTTCAAAATGAAGCTGAAATCGGCGCTTTACTGCTGCTAAACGCCCCAATATTGCAAGCCAGCATTGCGATCGCGGACGAAAAACTTATGAAGGGCGTGCAGTCAGCTTTAGACTCGGTAAGTTCTCAACTTAAAGACGCAGATCCTGCGACTGAAGCAGTCTTCGCTAAACTTTATTCAAACGACCAAAACCTATTGGCCCCGTTACCAGAAAAAACTATTAATGTACGTAATTTTTCCGGACGCCCGCTTATCGCTGTGGCGCCCGATGCTGCTGCAGACGCAGCAGGCCTATTCGATAGCATGTGGCGCCGTACGCCGCTAGCAAATGGCCTTATTCTTAATGAAATCGGCAAACCTGACAATAACACAGGTAGCATTTCTCTGGGATCGCTGAACCAAGCCGCAAACAATCTTGATGTTATTGCGCGTGGTGATTGGGTTACGACCTTTGATCTTGGAGACAGTTTGATCAAAGGATATATTCCGGCAAGCCTTGATATTAATGTTTCAGCCGCACCCGGTGCTACAAACACCCCACCTGTAGCATCGGTTTTCATCAATGATTATTTGCTAGGAGCGAAACAGCTTAAGGCCGATGGTCAGCCTGAACTGATTTCGGTTGACGTCCCCCATTATGCAATATTGCCGCGTAATACGATACGGGTACAATTCCAACGTCAACCTGCGAGTGATCAGTGCCGTGAAACACCACAAGGTTATCCTGTTTCCGTGCTACCTGACAGCAATATGCGCCTTAAGAAAGCTGGCCCTGTAGACGATTTTGCCACTTTAGTGCCACAGCTCGCTGGCGATGCTTTGCTTTTAGTAAATGAAGACTGGCGTGAAAACTCAACGAAAACACTGGTGTCAGTCATCAGTATAGCCAACGCAGCGGGTCTTTCACCGTCCGATGCTGAGTTTAAACTCAGCAAAAGATCCGAGCCTGTTACACCTGAAAAACCGTTCCTATCATTTGATATCGATATTAAGGGAGCAAATGATACAGTTAAAGTGATCGGTGATCACGTTACCATTTCAGATAAAAAAGGTAAGGTATTTTACGATGCTTCAGGATTTAGCAATATAGCAGTCTTGCAAGCCATGACTAATGCAAATTATCCGGGGCTTTCTTATAGTAGTGTCGGTGGTCATCCAGAAATAAAAGAAACATTTATGCTTTCAGGCGGGGATGTTGCGGTTATAGGAGAAAATGGAATACTTGCATCAGTAAATAGTGCAGGAACTCCGCTTTATCTTAATGCAGACGGATTACAGACTGGTAATGGCGGTTATTTCAGCTGGAAAAACCTGACAAGCCCAGCATACTGGATGCATAATTTTTCATGGCTGTTGATGTCTGGGATACTTATTGGATTCTTCATTTTAATGGCTCTAGCACAAATTGCGCGCAAGCGTTCTAAGAACAAATAAGTTCAGATATGTCCCTTTACTGGCCCTATTTCTTGGCAGATTATTATTACTGGCTGGAATATACAGCTGTTATTCTTGCTGTCATAATCCTGATATCAAGCATTGATGACTTGTTCATCGATGCTTGGTATTGGACACGCGAGATATACAGATCTTTAACAATTAAGCGGCGCTACCAGCCGCTTAAACCAGAACAGTTGCGCAATAGGCCAGAGCAGCATATCGCCATCATGGTTCCGGCTTGGATGGAATATGATGTTATAGCACCTATGCTTGAAAATATGGTTCAGGTGCTGGATTACCGATCATATACCATCTTTGTCGGTACTTATCAGAATGATGCAGCAACCATAAAAGAGGTTGAACGCATGCGTCGCCGGTATAAACAACTGGTGCGCGTCGAAGTTCCGCATGATGGTCCAACTTGTAAAGCTGATTGCTTAAATTGGATCGTACAAGCGATTTTTTCCCATGAGAAAAAACATGGTATCGAATTCGCTGGTGTTATTTTGCATGATAGTGAAGATGTTTTGCATCCACTTGAGCTGCAGTTTTTCAATTACTTACTACCACGAAAAGACTTAATCCAGATACCGGTCGGTTCACTTGACCGTCATTGGTATGAGCTCGTCGCCGGTGTTTATATGGATGAGTTTGCTGAGTGGCATGGCAAAGATCTTGTCGTTCGGGAAAGCCTTGCAAAAACAGTGCCGTCTGCCGGTGTAGGAACCTGCTTTTCACGCCGTGCTCTGCTCACCCTTTCTTCAGAGACTGATAATCAGCCTTTTAACACTCAGACCTTGACTGAAGATTATGACATTGGTGTGCGGCTCGCAGCCCATGGCATGCATTCAATTATAGCCCGTTTCCCTGTGGAATATCGGGTCAAGCGCAAAAGCTGGCTAGGTTTTGGCAAAGAGAAAGAGCATATCCTCCAGCAACCTCTTGGGGTGCGTGAATATTTTCCGAACACTTTTCGAACGTCTTACCGTCAAAAGTCGAGATGGTCATTGGGGATTTGCTTTCAAGGATGGGCCTATTTCGGTTGGCACGGCTCACTCATTGATCGTTATTTCCTTTTGCGCGACAGGAAAGGCATTGTTACGGCATTTATCACGATTTTGGCCTATCTTTTAGTAATTCAGTATCTTTTCTTTCATATCGCTTTTACAATGGGCTTATTAACCACATCATATCCACCGCTGCTCGCTTTCAACGGCTGGATTGGTATTCTGCTGCTTCTGAACGCAATAGCATTGCTCTTACGTATTGTACAAAGGGTCTATTTCACTGGTACAATGTTCGGCTGGTTGCATGGTTTACTAGCAATTCCACGTATGATTATCGGAAACATGGTCAACTTCATGGCTATGTCACGCGCATTAAAGCAGTATACGTCGCATCTCATAACCGGTAAGCCACTGGTATGGGATAAGACTATGCATGACTTTCCATCAGGAGATGGGCTTGTTGCAGATAACAATAAACTGGGTGATTTGCTTGTTCTCTGGCAAGCTATTGATGGAAATAAGCTTCAAAATGCACTAAGCAAGCAAAAAGAAAAAAACACCCCTCTCGGCCGCATACTAATACAAGAAGGCTGGCTTCAAGAAGAAGTCCTTGCTGAGGCGCTAGCGTTTCAGGCAGGGCTGGATTTGACTTCTGTAAGTGAAGCAGAGATTCTAGCTGCGAAAGATTTTCTGCCGCTAGAGCTAAGCATCCGCTGGCGGGCTTTGGCTCTGCCAACCGAAGACGAAAACAAAATACGCCTTGCCGTATCGCTGCCACTTATGCCCGAAGCAAAGGAACAGATCGCGTCAATCCTTGGCTATATCCCTGATCAGTTCCTAGTACGAGATAGCGAAATTAACGCTGGCTTACGTATTTTAAACAGCGGAACCAGTGACAACAGTAACTCTGCTAAGCTCACTTCAAATGTTCCTCTTATTGGTGAGCTGCTAATAGAAGATGGTGCATTATCCGAAAGCATACTACAGCAGGCATTAAATGATTACTCTCCATCCCATGACGGACGTATCGGAGCTTATTTGGTTTCACGTAATATCATTACGGAGGAGACTTTACAGCGTGTCTTGCAATTACAAGCCTTACACATGGATAATTACCCAACACCATTTAAAACGTAAGCAAACAGCATATGTGTAAAGTTGCATTTTTTAAAAAACTATCATGGTGCTATATTGGCTTTATTGCTTGTGGTGCCATTGCACTCGTTGTCTTGCTTGTGTGGGGCCTGGCTAAAGAAGGGGCATTCCTAAAGTTGAAAGGTGACAATTTATCGGTCAAAGGCATCGTCTGGCAACTCAACGATGCAACTGTGGGGATTAACGGTGATTGGGATCAGATTGGTGCAGATAGCCTTTTAGTTCAGTGGAGCAAGGTCAACGATCACTGCTATATTAACTGCTCATCACCAACAGATTTCATCCCTGACTGGCAGCATATTTCGGAGCAGCCTTGGGCTAAACATATTATCCTTGGTCTTGCAGGGCGTTTCAACGAACCTGAAGCAAGAAAACAAGTTGTAGAACTTGCAAAAGATTCTGCAAAATTAATACAACGTCCTCTGCCAATGGACGTTGATGGCTACTACTTCCCTGTGGAGGTTGACCCTTCATGGCAACAAGCACCTGAATTAATGAAACAGGCGCTATCAGAATTACCGCGTCCGTTATGGATCAGTGTTTACGAAGGATATAATATCGGAGGCCAAGCAACGGCCGACTGGCTGGCTAATTGGCTGCCAGAAGATGTCGGGATATTTTTTCAGGATGGTGTTGGTGTGGAGGTTCGCTCAGCCCCGGTGGCAAGGCAATATGTCGATGCTCTTGTTGAAAAATTTGGACAAGACCGCGTAAAGGTCATCGTCGAAGCTTTCAGGCCAATTGCTGACGGAGAGTTTCGTGCTGCAACACCAGAGGAACTTCTTCCGCAAATTACAGTAATGAAGGGTAATGACATTTATCTTTTTGATGGCCCTCACTATGTTCGTCGCGAGCTTGTTGACGCTTTACGAAAAAAAGGGATACATTAAAGTTTGAAAGAAATGCGAGCCCAATTTAAAAGAGCCGTTTACAATCAGGTGTTGCAGCATTTCCAGCATACAAAATGATCCCTCTGCGCCTCCTCGTCTACCAGAGCGTGTTGCGTTAAATTGAATACCCCTTATGTATCTCGCTTCTGTTAGGCTAATCGTAATCGGTACTACACCCATTTTTAGACTATCTTATGCACACCTCTCTGAGCACCTAGCATTTTTTGTAAAAAACTGATTCACTGAGTGCAGATTTACTCAGGAGGTTGAGATGAGCGTCAAGGGTATTGAATTGAAACGTTTTTCAGTCGGCAGATTTGGCGATCTGCGACTAGAAAAAAGGGGGCTTGGTGCCATGAGACGTTAGTGGCTCGGCCAGGCTCCTGTATTCATGAGCTAGCCAAAGGCTATCGTCGCGGTGAGGTCGGTTTCGGGCGTTTTTTACGAAATCCCGCTGTTACAGTTACAGCTTTGAGCGAAGCGGCAGGAAATAGAACTGCAGAGCGTGTCACTGGCCGCGATATTTTGGCCATCCAAGACACGAGTGAGATTGTGCTTGGCGGGCCAAAAATGCGTAAAGCGGGCTTTGGCTCAGTCGGTCGAGGCGGCTTTCTGGGCGGAGTTCTGCTACATCCTGTTCTGGCCATTGATGCGTTGAGCGGTGAATTACTGGGCCTTGCCGACATTGCGGTTTGGAACCGTAGCAAACAAAATGATTTACATCATTCACTGAGACCCCGAGAGCAAAAAGAATCCCAGAAATGGCTCAATGGCACAAGGCGGGCCAGCGAGGTTTTAGCCAAGGCTTTGCGCATCACAGTTGTTTCAGACAGGGAAAGCGATCTCTATGAGGATTTTGCACGAAAACCCGGGAACGTACAGGTGCTGATCCGGGCCAGTGCCAATCGTAATCTTGTCAATGGCAAGAAGCTGTTTAGTTATGCTTCCAGCTTGCCGGAAGCCGGACGCATAAACGTCACAATCCCTGCCAGTCCTGGTAAGCCCAGCCGTGCGGCGTGTTTAGCTCTTCGCTTTGGCCCTGTATCTATTAAGCGACCGGAGCGCGGCATGCCAAGCCTTGATCTCAAACGCCTTCCTGAGATGGTCGAGCTCCATCTGGTTGATGTCTCAAAAGGCGCATAGGCCATTCATTGGCGCTTGCTCACCAGCCATCCGGTTGAAGACTTTAGCATGGCGCATCTGATGCTGGATTTTTACCGCAAACGCTGGATCATCGAAGAATATTTCCGCACGCTGAAGTCAGCGGGCTTCAAGATTGAAAATGCCAAGATGAGCGACCCGAAGGCCTTCATGAACTTGGCTGCTCTTGCAGCCATTGCAGCTGTCACGGTCACTCAGATGCTGCGCGCCCGTGATAATCCTTCAGGTCAGGCACTTGGCGATGCCTTTGATCCCGACGATAAGCCTTTGCTTCTCGCCCTCTGCAAGGACTATGAAGGCGAAACGCCAACAGCACGCCAGAAAAATCCTCATCCACCGGACACGTTGGCTTTTGCCACTTGGGTCATCGCTAGACTTGGAGCTTGGACTGGCTACTACAGCAAGCCTGGCACTGCAACACTCTCGCGTGGCCTCAGGCGTTATCACGAAATCAAATACGGTGCGCGAATATCAGCTGGAATTGTGTGAATCGGATAGTTAATTTTAGGGGGGATTACCATAGCACAAGACTTGGCGCTTGGGCCGGCTACTACAGCAAGCCTAGCACTGCAACATTCTCACGCTGTCTCAGGCGTTTCCACGAGATTAAATACGGCGCACGAATATCGGTTGGAATCGTGTGAATCACATAGTCTAAAAACGGGGAAAGTACCGTAATACTTCCAATTCGAAGATTTCAGAGTCTGCACTGTATTATGGATTTAATACTATTAATTATTTGATTTCAAGAATATTAAAAAGAGAGGTAAGCGAAAAGGACTGAGATAAAGAATTTAAGTTGGGTAGTTTTAACTGTTACGACATTTTATGGTCAATCAGCGACCTATCAAGTCTAACCTCAAACAATACTCTTCTTGATAATGGACAGTCTAACAAAATAAGTGTTATTAGCTCATCATCTGAGCGAGGTTCAATATGCAATTAGTGCCACCATTATTGTTATTACTGTTTAGTACGACATTTTACTGCATTTGGCTCATCAAAAAACATAAAAAATATCTGCTACGTTTTTCATTCAGTTTCTCATGCTTCGCAATTGGTCTCCTACTGCAAATTCTAGAGGCCCCAGCTAACAAGTTTGCTAATGTTTTACTCTCATCAGTACTCTATTTTGCGGGTGCATTTTGTATGGCTGAAGGCGTTTTGGTGCGATCCCATCGTCATTATTCAAGGAGGCTTGCAGGAACAATAATTTCAATATTTTTGATTACTCTCGCGTATCTAACTTGTGGTGACAGTACCTATTTCGTATTGGCAAATACCGTTAATTTTGGTATAGGTATAATTCTGCTCGCTGGCTGTCTACAATTCCTCTTTTTGTGGCATGGAAATAAAGTTGAACGAATATTTTTCATAATATTTAGCCTGCTACCGTTGCATTTTTTCTTACGAATATTTTTGACTGTTAGCTCTTTGGAGGATATTGGTGACCCTTCACTGTTGGTGGCTTCAACTTATTGGAATGTTATTAGCATCATGAATTCACTTCTTGGTGTTTTCATAGGCCTGGCAATTATTGCTCTCGTCACATCAGACATCATCAGTGAACTCAGTAAAGACCGCGACACAGACCCACTAACAGGACTTCATAACCGGCGTGGTTTGAACCGCTACATGAGTTCTCAATCTCGACATGAACGCTTGAGTATTCTCGTTATCGACATTGATAATTTTAAGGAAATTAATGATAGATTTGGGCACCCAACAGGGGATGCCACCCTCATTCTTTTTTCCAATATACTGAAATCAATGAGTGAACCAAAAACAATTGCTCGTGTCGGCGGAGAAGAATTCATAATTATTTTGGGTGGGCATGCTAAAACGGTTTGGCAAACTGCAGACACTCTAAGAGAGCATGTCGCGAGCTATAATTTTCCAAATATTATTGATGGATACAAAATTACATGTAGTATTGGGATCTCGGTTGTCCGTGCAGACGAAGACATCTGGTCCGCTTTTAGTCGCGCTGATAAGGGACTACTATCAGCTAAGCAGGACGGTCGCAATCGTGTTGTCACGATCTTTGATGAAAATAATCTAAGCTTTAGCGACTGAGGTGTCAAACAGCGTTCAATGTTTTCCACTTTTGTTGTCTGGATAGACCGGGTTTTTTGTGTTTGGAGCAGTAGGAATCATTACCGGCTTCCAGAATGACACAGCGGTGAGTGACGCGATCTAGCAAGGCGCTTGTCATTTTGGCCTCTCCAAATACCTACACCCATTCCCCGAATGACAAATTTGTGGTGATGATGAGCGTTGTTTTTCTCGTAGAGCAGGCTAATCAGGTGGAGTATGACCTGGGCCCCAATGCTCCTCCAGATTTTGGTAGAGTCTTAGGTTATACTATTGGCCTTAAGCGGCCCGTTTTTCTAGAGCCATTTTTATTGCGAACTCATTCGGCGTA
>CANQXU010000037.1 GCA_947627865.1 uncultured Paenochrobactrum sp.
CCAGTCCTGCTCATCAAGACCATTACCCCAAAAATGCACGATACCCGGCACTGACAAATGGCGAAGAACACCCCACATTGCGACTAATGTAGGCTTTAGAAACCCACGATCCGTAACAAAAACGATCTGTGGCAGAGTTTCATTTTGTGGAGTGTCGGACATAGGTTTCCATCAACTATATATCAGGTATAGAAAAGACTTTATTCTATTTTGAATGCCATTTGTTCAACGCCTTAGCAAGGCGCTATAGAGCATTAGTGGAAATAATTTTATAAAGGCAGTTCAATAAATAAAACAAAACCCGCATGAAGCGGGCCTTTGCGAAGCTGAATTGGTAAAATATATCTGCCTTAACGATCACCCAGTGCCTCACTGCGATCATAAATGACCATCACCGGACGCTGGGTAATCGGCTAAGCATAATGCTAATGATTAGCTGTTAACAGCTTCTTTCAGGCCTTTGCCTGCAGAGAACTTAGGCACATTACGAGCTGCGATAGCGACTTCTGCACCAGTTGAAGGATTGCGGCCTGTTGAAGCAGCGCGGTGTGAAACAGAGAACACACCAAAGCCTGGCAGACGAACTTCGTCGCCGGCCTGCAACGCACTGGTCACAGCTGCCAATACGGAATCAACAGCAACAGCTGCATCAGCTTTGGTCATGCTGCCTTTTTCTGCAACCGCAGCAACTAACTCATTCTTATTCATTAGCAGTTCCTTTCTTAAATATAATTCCGGCCATATGACTCAACCGATCTTGCGCAGAGTGTATTCAAATCTTCAAACAAACCAAGCAGATATTTGCTCTAAAAGCCCGAAAATAATGGATTAAACACAGAAATGCCGGGTTTTCGCCCGGCATTTCCAAAGTCACAACCTGCTCATCCAATATTAGTGAGCAATATTAACAGCACTGTCATCTTCTACCTTGTTTTTAACAAGGTTCGTTTCCACCGGCTCAATCCACTCAATTGGGACAGGCTGGCGTATCAGAGCATGCTTTAGAACTTCACTTGCCTGCGTAACCGGTATGATCTCAAGATTGTTCTTAACATTAGCAGGTATATCAGCCAAATCTTTGGCATTTTCCTGCGGGATCAAAACAGTCTTAATACCGCCTCTCAGAGCAGCAAGAAGCTTCTCTTTTAAACCACCAATCGGCAGAACACGACCGCGCAAGGTGATTTCACCAGTCATAGCTATGTCCTTGCGAACAGGAATACCGGTCATGATTGAGACAATAGCTGTCATCATGGCAATACCAGCTGACGGACCATCCTTTGGTGTCGCACCTTCAGGCACATGAACATGTATGTCACGTTTATCGAACATTGGAGGCTCGACACCAAAATCCACTGCACGGCTGCGCACATAGGATGCTGCCGCAGAGATGGATTCTTTCATGACATCACGCAGGTTGCCTGTGACGGTCATTTTGCCCTTACCAGGCATCATGACACCTTCAATGGTCAGCAATTCGCCACCGACTTCAGTCCATGCAAGTCCGGTTACCACACCGATCTGATCTTCACCTTCGGCTTGACCAAAGCGATATTTTTGAACACCAAGATAATCCGAAAGATTATCTTCAGTGACAGCAACTGACTCTTTCTTGTCTTTCAGTATTTCTGTGACAGCCTTTCGTGCCAAGGTCATCATTTCACGTTCAAGACTACGCACACCAGCTTCACGTGTGTAATGACGGATAACCGAGCGCAATGCCTCTTCACTGACTGAAAACTCTTTCGGCTGCAAAGCATGATCACGAATTGCCTTAGGCAACAGATGACGTTTGGCTATTTCCAGCTTTTCATCTTCTGTATATCCGGCAATGCGAATAATTTCCATACGATCAAGCAACGGGCCTGGAATATTCAGCGAGTTAGCCGTTGTCACGAACATAACATTCGACAAATCATACTCAACTTCGAGATAATGATCCATGAAGGTTGCGTTCTGTTCCGGATCAAGAACCTCAAGCATCGCTGATGAAGGATCGCCACGGAAGTCCTGCCCCATCTTGTCAATCTCATCGAGAAGGAACAATGGGTTGGATTTCTTAGCTTTCTTCATTGACTGGATAACCTTACCAGGCATCGAGCCAATATAGGTACGACGGTGACCACGGATTTCCGCTTCATCACGTACACCACCTAAAGACATACGAACATATTCACGTCCGGTTGCCTTGGCGATAGAACGCGCCAATGAAGTTTTACCAACACCTGGAGGTCCAACGAGGCAAATGATCGGACCTTTAATCTTGGCTGAACGTGACTGCACAGCCAGATATTCGATAATCCGTTCTTTGACCTTCTCTAGACCAAAATGATCCTGATCCAGAACTTCTTCAGAAAAATTCAGATCGTGTTTGACCTTGGATTTGCGTCCCCAAGGAATTGACAAAAGCCAATCCAGATAATTGCGCACAACGGTTGCTTCAGCCGACATCGGGCTCATTGCACGAAGCTTTTTCAGCTCGGCAAGTGCCTTGTCTTTGGCTTCCTTGGACAGCTTGGTCTTATTGATGCGCTCTTCAATTTCGGCCGCTTCATCACGACCATCTTCACCCTCGCCCAACTCTTTCTGAATGGCCTTCATTTGCTCATTCAAATAATATTCGCGCTGAGTTTTTTCCATCTGACGCTTAACACGGCTGCGAATGCGCTTTTCCACCTGAAGAACTGAAATTTCAGCTTCCATGAATGAAAGAGCTTTTTCCAGACGTTCGCGAACAGACAGGACGCCAAGCATCTCTTGTTTTTCAGTTATTTTAATTGCCAGATGCGAAGCAACAGTGTCAGCAAGCTTAGAGTAATCTTCAATCTGACTGGCTGCGCCGATAACTTCCGGCGAAATTTTCTTATTCAGCTTCACATAGTTTTCAAAATCAGCGACAACTGAACGCGCTAGCGCTTCAACTTCGATCTGATCATCTTCAGGCTCGACCAATATCTCGGCATGAGCTTCATGATAATCTTCACGATCTGTAAAGCTTGTAATTTGTGCACGTGCTGTACCCTCGACCAGAACCTTCACAGTTCCGTCCGGTAATTTCAGCAACTGCAATACATTTGCAAGCGTACCGATTTTATTAATGGCATCTGATGCAGGATCATCATCGGCAGCATTCATTTGCGAGGCCAATAAGATCTGCTTGTCCATTCCCATCACTTCTTCAAGCGCACGAATGGATTTTTCACGCCCCACAAATAGCGGAACAATCATATGGGGGAAGACTACAATATCGCGCAACGGCAAAACGGCATAAAGCCCGTCCTGTCCACCCGCTACCGTCTTCTGTTCTGTACCCGTCATTATAAAGTCCTTTCTCGAGCATGGTGCCCGAAAGCCAAATTCGTGTTCCCCAACAAAGACAGGCAAACACGAATACGCATTCTGTATCCTTAATTGGATACTATCGGGCGCCAATTCAAGCGTCAGATCAAATTGGTTTTAATAATTGAGCCAATCAAACTATGGCATGCAAACTGTTAATTATTTATCTGTCCGATATTATGCGTCAGGTAAAGCTTTTAAGCAGCGTTATGACAGCAAATAACCTGATTTTTTCATAAACCACATTCTAAATGATCAAGTTATAATCATATTGTTAATTAGAAGGCTTTGCTGACACAGCCAAATTATGCAGTTTCAGCACTGTAACTAACATCAGACACTAAAAAAGGGCCGCATAAGCAGCCCTTTCCAAGAAATCATTTTAGCCGCGCTCAGGCTGTGGCATTGCCTTTTTCACCCTGCCGTTCTGCATAGATGTAAAGCGGACGCGCTTTACCTTCTACGACATCACCGGAGATCACAACTTCTTGAACGCCTTCTAATGTTGGCAACTCAAACATTGTATCCAGCAGAATTTTTTCCATAATTGAACGAAGGCCACGCGCACCAGTTTTACGTTCAACGGCTTTGGCAGCAATTGCACGTAGTGCATCGTCATGGAAAACCAACTCGACTTCTTCCATATCGAACAGACGCTGATACTGCTTGATGAGTGCATTTTTAGGCTCAGTCAAAATCTGAACCAATGCATCCACATCCAGATCTTCCAGTGTCGCTATAACCGGCAGACGGCCAACAAATTCAGGGATCAAGCCGAATTTCACCAGATCATCCGGTTCAAGATCCTTAAACACTTCACCAATACGACGCTCATCTGCAGATTTTACTGTGGCGCCAAAACCAATTGAGGTTTTTTCTCCACGAGAGGAAATGATTTTATCCAATCCCGCAAAAGCGCCACCGCAGATGAAGAGAATATTGGTTGTGTCAACCTGAAGGAACTCCTGTTGCGGATGCTTGCGCCCACCTTGAGGCGGCACAGAAGCAACAGTGCCTTCCATGATTTTCAGCAATGCTTGCTGAACACCTTCGCCTGACACATCGCGGGTAATGGAAGGATTATCCGCCTTGCGGCTGATTTTATCCACTTCGTCAATATAGACGATGCCACGCTGCGCGCGCTCAACATTATAGTCAGCGGCCTGCAATAATTTCAGAATGATATTTTCAACATCTTCACCGACATAGCCGGCCTCGGTCAAAGTGGTCGCATCAGCCATAGTGAACGGCACATCAATGATGCGCGCCAATGTCTGCGCCAAATAAGTTTTACCACAACCAGTCGGGCCAACCAAAAGGATATTAGATTTTGCCAGCTCGATATCATTATTTTTTGATTGATGAGCAAGGCGCTTATAATGGTTATGAACCGCTACAGAAAGCACGCGCTTTGCATCTTTCTGGCCGATAACATAATCATCCAGCACATTCATAATTTCCTGAGGCGTTGGTACACCTTCATTGGACTTCACCATAGAGGATTTATTTTCCTCACGGATAATATCCATACAAAGTTCGACACACTCATCGCAGATGAAGACGGTCGGGCCTGCAATCAGCTTGCGAACTTCATGCTGGCTTTTGCCGCAAAACGAGCAATAAAGCGTATTCTTGGAATCGCCACCGCCGTTACTGACTTTGCTCATCGCAGTTTCCTTTCATTCGCGGGTGCGGTCATATAAACCACCACCGTATTCTTTTTTAGGCCACTTCCCGACCTTAGAAGGTGCCAAGGATGTAACATCTATTAAATTTTGGCATCCATAACAAACAAATATCTTCACAGCTGAAATATTTATTTGTTTAAGATTCTCCATTAAGGCAAACCCTAAGCCTACGAACACCAATAATAGCTTAACAAATCGGCGCCAAGCCTAATACTGTTAAGAATCCGCCACTTTTATGACGGATTGTAATATCGTCTTCTTTGCCTGAAGTCGGCATATAATTATAATCTATATGCCGACAATCAAAGATATTCAATGAAGCCGAAGCTAAACTTACGCTTTAGTATCTTCAGCCATTTCATCATGTGATTCAATCACACGGTCGATCAGGCCAAATTCAAGAGCTTCCTGAGCAGTCATGAAATGGTCACGATCAAGGGTCGCTTCAATCTTCTCATATTCATTGCCAGTATGCTTGACATAGATTTCGTTCAGACGGCGTTTCATCTTAATGATATCCATCGCATGGCGCTCAATATCAGATGCCTGCCCCTGAAAACCGCCTGAAGGCTGATGCACCATAATTCGGGCATTCGGCAATGCATAGCGATGCCCTTTGGCACCTGCGGTCAAGAGCAGCGACCCCATAGAAGCAGCCTGCCCCATACAAAGGGTCGATACTGGTGAATGGATATACTGCATTGTATCGTAGATCGCCATACCGGAGGTCACAACACCGCCCGGTGAGTTGATATACATTGAGATTTCTTTTTTAGGATTTTCCGCTTCAAGGAACAAGAGCTGCGCGCAGACCAGCATTGCCATGCCATCTTCTACAGGTCCGTTTACAAAGATGATACGCTCCTTCAGCAGGCGCGAGAAAATATCATAAGCCCTTTCACCGCGGTTGGTCTGCTCAACCACCATAGGGACAAGGTTCATCATTGTGTCAAAAGGATTACTCATTTAGCGCCTCTGAATCTCATATATTGGATATTAGCATCCAGTGGATTCGTTCTTATTTCATTCATAGCCTGATGCAAGCCTGTTTCTCAATAACTTGCAAGTTGTTTAAACATTTAGAACATGCTCGATCAATAAAGTCTTAATTCATATTATTATAAATTATCTGTAAGCATTTAATTTTTCATATAAAAGAACTGATGAACTTTCTGTCATCTTAGCAATTATACGAACTTTTCCATCCTCAAGATTAGTACGGCGAATATCACTTGCCTGTTTATAAAGTTGATCCAAAAGATGCATTTGCTCAGGCGCAAAGGTCATATCGACCAAAACAAGCGGGCCAGCGATCCGCTTTTCAATTTCTGCCAAGAGCGTATCAACACCTTCACCACTAACCGCAGAGATCGGCAAAGGGCGAATATCAGCATGAACGCCTTCAGCCAGTATTGTCACGGCTTCACGTGCTGATTCATCCAACAGATCTACTTTATTCCATATTTCGAGAATACGTTTTTCGTCTTTTTCCTCAATTCCAAGCCCTGCGAGAATATTTTCAACATCCTCAGCCTGTGCTGCATTATCGGGATCAGAAATATCACGTACATGCAAAATCAAATCAGCTTCAAGAACCTCTTCCAATGTGGCACGAAATGCTGCGACAAGATGATGAGGAAGATTGGAAATAAAACCAACAGTATCAGAAAGGATAACGAGCTGGCCATGCGGCAGCCGGATCCGTCTTAATGTGGGATCAAGTGTTGCAAACAACATATCTTCCGCCAACACATCCGCGCCGGTCATCCGGTTAAATAGGGTGGATTTACCAGCATTGGTGTAACCGACCAGTGCTATGATGGGATGCGGAACTTTACGCCGCTTCTGGCGGTGCAGTTTACGCGTTCTGACAACGGTTTCCAGCTCCCGCTTAATACGAAGAATTTTTTCTTGTAATTGGCGTCGGTCAGATTCAATTTGTGTTTCACCCGGGCCACCAAGAAAACCACTGCCGCCACGCTGGCGTTCAAGATGCGTCCAGCTGCGAACCAAGCGTCCTTTTTGATAATTAAGATGCGCTAGTTCAACCTGCAACACGCCTTCTTTAGTCTGCGCTCTGCGACCAAAAATCTCAAGGATCAAGCCAGTCCGGTCGATCACCTTGACCTGCCACTCACGCTCAAGATTGCGCTGCTGAACAGGCGTTAGTGTGGCATCGACGATAACAAGTTCGATTTCATTCGCTTCAATTTGTTCAGCGATTGTCTCGACACGGCCAGAACCAAGCAAAGTTGCTGGTCGAGGAGATGGCACATTAACCAATTCCGCAATAACTATTTCAAGATCAATGGCGCGCGCCAGGCCAGTTGCCTCTTCAAGCCGAGCCTCATCAGAGCGTTGCAGATGAGACGCTGGCCGCTCATCACTCTGATCAAACATAAATCGCTCAGGCAGTATAGGCACAATAACTGCAGCGCGTGCAGGCTTTTCCGATGTTAGTGCAAAATCTTCATTGATAAAATCAACGCTGGTCGATCTTTGTTTTTTTTTCAAGTGTGTCTCTTCGGCTAAATTATAAAGTTAACTTTAAGATAGTTATTATTTTCATGGCGACAAGCACAACTATGAGAGAAACTACACATGACATGCCAGCGTCAAATCGGAGCGCTCAAATTAATAACACAGGCAACAGGCTATGGTAACCTTAGAAACCAAGCAGAATTTCACTTAATCACATAAGCGATTATTCAAGCCAGAATCACAAAAGCCGGAATGAACATTGCGATAGAGCTGTTCATTCCGGCTTTCATAGAATTATATAAGCTTTCTGTAACAGATATTATTCTTCTTCGCCTTCAAACATCTGTACTGGCTGGCTTGGCATAATTGTTGAGATAGCATGTTTATATACGAGCTGTGAGTGCCCGTCACGACGCAGCAATACGCAGAAATTATCAAATGAGGTGACAATACCTGTCAACTTAACTCCGTTGATAAGAAAAATAGTTAAAGAAATCTTCTGCTTGCGCACTGAATTCAAAAAGAGATCTTGAAGATTTTGCGATCGTTCAGCCATTTTTTTTCCTTTTTTCGATCAGCTAGTAGATCACGGTTATATTCACTCATTCACACAGATAAATAATCATGGCTCAAACCACAAACATTGCCGGAACAGAGTTAATACACCAATTCTTATCTGAGTTAACAGGATGCCAGCAGTTGCGCAATGAAAAAAGCAAAACTGCTTCGATGTTTATAAAATACGAGTATATATAATCGTTACAGCTTTTCAACTTATGTCATTTTAAAGCAGATATTTTGTAACAAACCGAGATTTAAAAGAACTCCAATGTCACACGGAACATTTGCTCGACATCTTTAACTGCGTCTGCTGTTGCAAAAACAATAACCCGATCTTTTGGGCGGATACGCAAATCCCCACTTGGCTGGATAACTTTGTTGTCACGGTAGATTGCGCCAATTCGAATACCAGCCGGCAGCGCCAGCTCGCGCAAAGGTGCGCCAACCAGATAGGACGTTTCCAATGCCTCACCCTCGACAATTTCAGCATTGCCATTATCAACACTGTAAACAGCTCGAACGCGCCCTCGCCTGACATGCTGCAACACTTTGGAAATGGTAACATTTTTGGGATTGATATAGGCATCAATGCCAACCATATGCGTCAGATTCTGGAACGCATTATTATTCACAAGCGCCATATTCGACTTACAACCGAGCTGCTTCGCCATAACGCTGGAAAGTATATTGACGTAATCCTGATTGGTCAGGGAAACAAAAAGATCGGCATCTTGAACATCTGCTTCAAGTAAAATTTCCTGATCCAACGCACTACCATGCAAAGTGATCGTGCGCTTTAATTGATCAGATATCAATAATGCTCTTTCATGGTCGCCTTCGATCAGCTTAACATTTGTTCTGACCGTACGCATCTCCATGGCTTTGGCAACATAAAGCCCGACATTGCCACCGCCAGCAATAATAATCCTGTTGGCATCTTTGCTTTCATGCCCGAAAAGCGAAAGCGTGCGTTTAACCTGTTCTCGGGGAGAAATAACATAGGCCAGATCACCTGCTGCCAATTGATCAACAGAATGGGGTATAAAAAGGCTTTGATTTCTCACCACGCCGACAACAGTCGATGAAAGTTCAGGAAACAATTCATTCAGCTGATTGAGCGGGGTGTTAACAATCGGGCAATCTTCCAGACACTCGATTGCAAGGCCAATAATATTGTCTCCCGCAAAACGCATAATATCGGTTGCACCAGGAAGCGCAATGCGTCGCAGAACGGCTTCTCCCACCTCAAGTTCAGGCGAGATGATCACGTCAATTGGCAGGTTCTCCCGCAAAAACAAATCTGAATATTCTTTTTGCAGATAGGATTGCACTCTGATCCGCGCAATTTTAGTCGGAACATTAAATACAGAATGCGCGACCTGACAGGCCACCATATTCACTTCGTCTGAAAAGGTGACAGCAATAATCATATCCGCTTCATCAGCGCCCGCAGCCGCTAAAACATCAGGATGCGAACCATGACCAACAAATCCGCGAACATCGAGAGTTTCACGCACTGTTTGAATATGGGCAGCCGAGGTATCGATGACGGAAACATCATTATTCTCCGCGGAAAGCCGCTCGGCTATACCATATCCAACCTGACCTGCTCCGCAAATGATAATGCGCATCGTTCAAATTCCACATATTCAAAGACAATGAATGTTTAGCTGATTGTTTAGACGCCCAATGACTTAAGCTTACGATGCAATGCTGACCGCTCCATTCCTACAAACTCGGCGGTTCTTGAAATATTGCCCCCAAAGCGATTGATTTGCGCAATTAAATATTCTTTTTCAAACATTTCACGCGCTTCACGCAATGGCAATGCCATAATATGCTGGTCAGATTCCGACGGTGTTCGCGGTAGCGAATCGCCAATTTCGGCAGGCAGCAAATCAGCAGTGATTGGCTCATCCGCATCATCACTGCGCGTCAAAATCATCAAACGCTCTATATTGTTTCTTAGCTGGCGGACATTACCGGGCCAGCTATGCGACTGCAAAACAGCCATAGCATCTTCCGCAAGAATACGCGGTTTGATTCCAATTTGCTCGCCAATTTGCTTCATGAAAAAATCGACCAGCGCCGGAATATCTTCGCGACGTGCCGAAAGTGGCGGAACCTGCACAGGCACCACATTCAGACGATGAAACAGATCTTCCCTAAAGCGTCCTTCCGCTATCATTGCTTCAATATTTTGAGCTGTAGACGAGATTATCCGAACATCGACTTTTACGCGCTTTGTGCCCCCGACACGTTCAAATTGCTGATCAACCAAGACCCGCAAAATTTTATTTTGCGTTTCGCGAGGCATATCGGCGATTTCATCCAAATAGAGAATACCGCCATGCGCTTCTTCGAGTGCACCAACCTTACGCTCGCCACCATCCATCTCGGTGCCGAACAATTCAATTTCCATCCGCTCCGGTGTAATACCGGCAGCATTAAGCGCCACGAAAGGCCCATTGGCTCGTAAAGATGCCGCATGAATTGCACGAGCGGTCAGCTCTTTACCGGAGCCGGAGGCACCTGTAATCATGATACGGCTATTGGTTGGCGCTACACGCTCAATGGTCTGGCGGTGATGCCCCATTGCCAATGAATTACCCATGAGTTCTAATGTTTCGCCTGAGCGTTTGCGCAAGTCAGAAACCTCGCGCTTCAGCTTTGATGTTTCAAGCGCTCTTTCCGCTACAAGAATTAAGCGATCCGATTTAAAAGGCTTTTCAATAAAATCATAAGCGCCGCGGCGAAGTGCGGATACAGCAGTTTCAATATTGCCGTGTCCGGAAATCATCACAACAGGCAAATCAGGATGCTGCGTTTTAATCTCGTCAAGAAGAGCCAAGCCATCAAGACGGCTACCTTGCAGCCAAATATCTAAAAATACCAAACGGGGAACACGATCATTGATTGCTGCCAAAGCGCTGTCAGCATCGAAAGCGGTACGTGTTTCGTAGCCCTCATCACTCAATATTCCCGCGACAAGTTCACGAATATCAATCTCATCATCAACAACAAGAATATCGTCTGCCATCATCAAGCCCACCTATTCTGAAATTTCTTTTTCCTGCGCAAACTCACTTTTATCTAAGTGTGATGCTGTCATAGGAAAAACCATTTTAATCATTGCACCGCGGCCGTCATAAAAACTACGTGGAGCATCATGCAGTTCCATATGCCCGCCATGTTCTTCAACAATTTTGCGGACAATCGCCAAACCAAGCCCAGTGCCTTTGTCTCTTGTCGTCATATAAGGCTCAAGCAGGCGCTGGCGATCATCACCGGGCAATCCTTTACCATTATCAATAATATCTACGACAATATGCCCGTCTTGCTGATAGGCACGGATCAGAATATGCCCTTCATTCAACAACTCACGCGGGAGTGCATCAATCGCCTCGCTGGCATTTTTAATAATATTGCCGAATGCCTGTCCAATCAGACGATCATCAAATGATCCAAGCAGTTTTTGTGATCCGAAATCATGTTCGAAACGAATGTCATTACGGCTGACCTCAATCAGGAAGGATGCCTCCCGCAAGGTATCACGCAAATCAAGCTCGTGCATTTCAGGCTTAGGCATACGTGCAAAGGCCGAAAACTCATCGACCATCCGCCCGATGCCACCAACCTGACGAATAATTGTATCAATACACTGATCAAACACTTCCCGATCAGTCAAAATAACCTTACCGTAGCGTCGGCGAATACGTTCTGCCGATAATTGAATTGGCGTCAAAGGGTTTTTGATCTCATGCGCGATGCGGCGTGCAACATCAGCCCATGCGGTTGAGCGCTGCGCCTGCACCAAATCAGTAATATCATCGATTGTGACAACATAGGAATGATCATCCGACTTGTCATCTTCCACGGTGATCTGCACATTTAATGTTCTTGCCACACCAGAGCGCATCATTGTTACTTGCTCACGATGCATCACACGCCTGCTGCTACGGGCTATTTCAAAAACATGGCCAACTTCCGGCGCAAGGACGAAGAGGCTTTGATTAATCGCTTTTTCAGTTTTAATCCCAAACATAGTTTCAGCGGATTTATTGATAATCGCGACAATACCATCATGATCAACGCCAATAACAGCAGCGGTTACACCGGATAAAACTGCTTCAGAAAAGCGTCTGCGCTCATCAATTTGATCTTTGGCGGAAAGCAATTCATTGCGCTGGCTTTTCAACTCAGCGACCATATTGTTAAAGGTGCCGGAAAGTGCACCTACATCACCATCCGAAGAGCGCACAGGAACATTCACATCCAAATTACCCGCAGCGACATCATCCGCAGCCCCGATCAGCAAGCGGATAGGCCTGACAAGGCGATCAGCAACCGCTATCCCCGTCCAGATCGCTGCAAGCAAGACGATCAAAGTCAGCCCGAAATAAAGGAGCGCAAAAGCAATTTGTGTCGGAAGCCTGTTAGCATCCATATCCCTATAGCGCTCAGCATTAACTTCCATTAAACGCATTGCATCAATAATTTCTGCCTCGACAGGTCGGATCGTATATAAATACGCATCCGGAATTTCCTGCATCTGGATGATGGCGCCGACAAAATGGCTATTCCCTGGAGGAATAACAACAGGTTTCCCATCGCTGGCAGTTTCCAATGCCTCCTTAGGTGCAGGCGGCAACTGGCTTTCATTACCAAGATCGGTTTTAACAATGACTGTTCCGTCTGCGCGTAGCAAGAATGCGCCCAGCAATCCCCGCCCGCTGGCTTGCAAAGACATCAGCCGCGTGAAACCACTGCGATCTAGACTGTAAAGTGTTCGGCGCGAATCCAGATCTTGCAGCATTGAATAGGATGTGCCCTGAAGATTGCGCGCTGTCTCCGTAATGTAAGAACTGGCGAGGCTCGTCGATGAGTTCACGATCTCGCGCGTATTGGTATCGAACCACCGATCCAAGCCCAGATTGAGTGTCACAGCTGCAACAACTGCGATGACAACGGCTGGAACTGTCGCAATAATGGAAAAAAGCGCAACAATCCGTACATGCAAACGCGATGCAGCTCGCCCATGCCGCCTTGCCTGCAAGATCGGATGAATTTCGCGCCAAATAAGGCCAATAAGTGCCAGAATGAGCGCAATATTAATTGTTGTGAGGACAAGTGTAACCGTTCGACCCGGATTAATCGGTGTCAGACCGATCAATATCACGAAGGAAATGATCGCAGTCACCAACGCCACGATAATCGTAATAATAGCTGGCCAAGCCATTAAGCGGCGAGGTTCATTATTATCTTTTTTCTCAGCAAGACCAGAATTCATTGCACCGCCGACAACCGGATTCGACTTAGTCAAAACACGTAAGCATTTATCTGAATTGTAAATAAACACTACTTACATCGTTGCATTCATGCAACATATTGTGGCGAAATTGCAACTAAATTCACCGATCCTTGTTAGAAACTTCAGCATAAGTCTTAAATTTCCGCCCAAAAACATTTTTCTGGCAATTTTATAACCGCCTGATATTCCAATGCTGACGCGTTATAAAGATCGGCATCCAATATTTGCCTCATTCCTGATAAATGAAGCTCTCAGGTCGTGTAATTAAAGAGGATTATAATGAAAAAGGCTCTATTACTTACTTCAACCATTGCGGTTATGGCAACGTTGTCCGCCTGCTCGGAGACAACACCGCGGCCAGCTGCTCCGGCTGTAAAAGTGGAGCCACTTGCCGATGCTGGCCCGATCACTGGAAACTGGTGCAATCAAACAGATGGCCAGTTCAGCATCTCGCAATCACAATTTACCTCTAATGATGGGGTCTGTACCATCGCCAGACTAGCAAATTATTCTGGAACATTCTCTGCGGGGCTGATTTGTGAAAATGTAAATCGCGAGAATATTACCATCACACCAGTGGGCAATACATTGCACATTACTTATTTATCCCGCGGTGGTAAGAGAGCTGTTGTAAGCCGTTGTTAAAGCTTTGCATCCCACGCATAAAACGGCTTGGAAATTTAACTGGCTGAGTTTGCTACCAATGAGCATCGGCAACAAAGAAGGTCATAATGTATTTTTATCTTGCCGTTGCAATCATTCTTGAAGTCGTAGGTACAGCTTCACTTAAAATGTCTGAGGGTTTCACCAAATTTGTACCCTCACTCATCACCGCTATGACCTATGCCGGTGCCTTTTACTTTCTATCCCTGACATTACGCAACATACCACTTGGTATTGCTTACGCTGTCTGGTCAGGCGTTGGCATTGTGCTGATTTCACTGATTGGCGTTATAGCCTTTAATCAAAAACTAGATTGGGCAGCGATAATTGGTATCAGCTTTATTCTGGCAGGCGTTGTTATTATCAATTTATTTTCAGCCAGTGGCCATTAAGCCCCAGCAAATCAGTTGAGTAAATTGCGAATTCCCTCCTGTTTTACAGCAGTTAGTAACCAATTCCCAACAATAGCCCTTTAGATTGCAAAATCAGAACTGCAGATGCAGAATCATAATTGATAAAGGGCATTTGTCATGGCTCGTCCAAAAAAGAAAACAACTACAACAACCAGAACAAGACGAAAAGCAGCGAGTTCCCGATCTTCCGGCTCATCATACTCGTCGATTTTTGCACTGGCCGCTATTTTAGGTCTGGGTGGTGTCAGTATATGGGCTGTCAGCCAAAAAGAAAGCCCACAAACTGCAATAAGCAATCTGTTGTCAGGCAAACAGCAATCAAGCAGCACATCCTCAAGTGCTAGCAGAACCAGCAGAAGTGAAAACATATCTCAAGCAAGCAAAACAAAAGAAACAAACAGAGATAATAAGATATCGGCTGCGCCGGCTCCAACCCCTGCAGTCAAACGTCCGCCTGCTCCGGTTACGGCAAAAGCAACTTTACAAAGCAACAATAATGAACAGCAAATAGCTTCTCTTGCCCCTTTGCCGCGGACAACAAGCATTATTGAGCGCATTATTCCTGCCAGCAAACCTCAAAAAACAGAGAAAACTACTCCTGCAACTCCGCAATCCGCTATTACCAAACTGCCTCCGGCGGGTAAAAATTTATCCGATAGCGCCCCACGTCCCGTTTTTGCCCGTGTTGCTCTTCGCATTCATAAAAATGCTTGGGAAAAATCAGCAGTGCAAGGATCGGTGAAAAAAGGGCATGAAATGCGCAGCTATGGCCAGACTGGCAAATGGCACCGCGTTGTAGTTCCCGGGACGGATGTGATCGGCTGGGTTCATGAAGACCAGCTCATTGTGGCGAAAGCTCCCGTAAACAAGAATACCAGCAGAGGCATTTCTGATATTATTACAGGATCCATCCAGCCAACAAAAACAATGACTGGCAATGCGGTGAGTACGCCTGTTCCACCTGCATCTGTTTCTGCGAAAGCTGCCCAGTAGACTTACTTAATCCGTTTTATTCACGGAATATTTTTACTTTCGCGCAGCTTCCATTTCATTAAGAAGTTGCGCGGCTGTGCTGCGGCTTATACGGCTTTTTTGCACCAGTGCGATACGGTCCAAACGATCAACGACTTCAATGGCTGAAACCAGTGAACGCTCAATTCGGCTCACTAAATAGCTCACAACATGCGGCTCGACAGAAATTTGCCGATCAGAAAACAATTTATAAATCACGCCATTCAACAATGTATCATCAGGCTCGGCTATTTCCACCACAGTTGCAGCCTTTAACCTTGAGGCCAGATCGGGTAGTTTCACAGGCCAATTGACCGGATAATGCCGTGAAGTCATCAGCAGAGAAGGGCCCGGCCCTTGCGAAGCATGCTGACGGATAACATTGATCAGATGGAACAGCCCCACTTCATCGAATGGTGCATCACCAATATCCTCGATCAGAACAGGTTGAATTTCTGAGCGGTCTTGAACAAATTCATCAATCTTATCGGGAGAAACAGCCAAAGCGCCAGTTTTTGCGCGCCACACCTGAGCAAGATGCGTTTTTCCGCTACCAGCAGGCCCCGCAACGACAGCAATCGGCACAACCCAATCCGGCCAACGGTCGACCAAGTCAATCGCAGCCCGATTAGATTTTGTAACGATCAGATCATCGCGCTCGTAAACGGTGTTATGTTCCAGTTCGAGCGGCAGTTGCTGTAGTTTGGCCTCACTCATAGCGGTTTGCCGGAATTCCTAATCATTTTGTATGCAATTCATCCATTGCCTTTTTCTCCGCTACCTTACATTCAGCAAGCTTAGGATCATAGACAGGTGACTGCAAATAGCTGTTGAGAGCAAATCGCACAAGTACCCCTACAGCAGCAGCGGCAGGGACGGCGACAAGCATCCCTGTAAAGCCAAATAGTGAACCAAATGCAAACAAAGCAAACATCAACCACACAGGATGCAAACCTACAGATGAACCAACTAGTTTGGGCTGTAAAATATTACCTTCGATGAATTGACCAATCAGGAAAACCGCCGCGACCAGCGCAACCATGATCCAGTCTGGTGAAAACTGAACCAATGCAACGCCAATCGCCACTGCAAGCCCAACAAATGAACCAACATATGGGATGAAGCTGATCAATCCCGCAGAGAATCCGATGATTAACCCAAAATTCAGCCCCGTCAGAGTGAGACCAATTGCATAATATGTACCAAGAATCAGACATAATGTGCCCTGACCACGGATGAATCCTGCAACCGCATCATTCATCTGGCTGAAAATACTGCGAACAGTGCTCAAATGTTCTCTAGGGATGCAGTTATCAATACTGTCAACCATACGATGCCAATCGAGCAACATGTAAAATGCAACAACGGGTGTCACAACAAAAAGCCCAGCAATATCGATGAGGGATTTGCCTGAGTTCCACAGAGACTGCAATAGTGTACTCAAAAAGCCTGCCCCTTGCTGAAGGAGTGTGCTTAAATTGTCGCGGATAACTGAACTATCAATCCCGATATATTGTTTAAGCCAAAGTGAGTTTTCATTGGCGAACAAGGATTGCAATCGAGAGATATAACCAGGAAAACGAGAAATCAGATCTGCCAGCTGCGTTGCCATGACCGGCAC
>CANQXU010000038.1 GCA_947627865.1 uncultured Paenochrobactrum sp.
GCGAATAAAATACTTACTGTAGTGTAAAAAAGGGTTCCGGCCGGACTTGGCGAATACTCATCTTTAACAAAAAGTGCGGCTCCAAAAAGGATCGACAACACCAATAGAAAATCGATGTGTTTTGGGAGCTGGATTTTTGGATGAAATGCCATGATTGCAAATGAAACCAGAAACAATACCAATGCCGTCTTACTTATGATTAGCAGCATCTTCATTCTCCTTTTTGACCAAACCAAGAACTCTTGATCGAGCCAAACTCAGCAATGCTTCAGCTGTACTTTTACCAGCAGCGCCCAGAATGAAACCAAATAGTTCTGGGTAATTTCCGCTAGCAAGAAATAAACTTGCCGGTTTAGCAAAGACCACACATAAAATGAAGCCAGCAAAGAATCCTATCCAACGATCCCGAGTTGGCTCCTTGCTTAACAGAAAGCCAAAAGTTGCACCCAGCACACCTGTAAAAAGGATGTGTGAATGGTTCTTTATGCTTTCTAATACCTGACTAAGAAAGTCCATATACATCCCCTTTAGTCATACATCCCCCTATAAAATTAGCATTAAAAAAGAGCCTTTCGGCTCTGGTGGATCATTCGACATTGTGCCCCCTAAATTTTGGTAATAAAAAAGCACCCGAAGGTGCTTATAGTTTTCTAACTTTCAAGCTCTTTATCCGCCCAACAAACTGCCCTGATTGTTGATTGATAATATTGTTGCCAATATTCATTGGTCCGTGATCAACATTAAGCGCCGCTTGTTGTGCAGCTGTGATATTAAAGCTGTTAGTCAAAACATCATTAATAAAACTACTTATAACCAAACCTTGCTTTTTCATTTTGACTTTATGATAAGAGCCAACCGGAATGTCAGTTGTGCCGTAACCTGAAACTTCACCTCCAATATGAAATTTATTTCTAACGGTGGAGGTTGATCCACTTGTTGAGCCTGTATAGATCCAGCATGATCCAGATTGTTTGGATCCCGTGGTATTGTTATTCGAGAATATAGTTCCGGTTGCGCTTGTTGTGGTAGCGCGCATAATTTCAGCTTCAATCTCCCAATCGCTGCTCCAGTTAAATAGATCGTGGCTTTGCAAGTATGAGGTATTGTCTGAACTGGTAGCAGCATTGAATAACATATAATCATCAATGAACTGAACTCCGCGGTAGTTTGCCCACATTGTTTCCCCGCGATTGATCAAAACACCAGCCTCAACACTTAAATCAACAAATAGCGTCTCTCCAATGTTAACCACAATTTCATCGCTAAACTTCTCAGTGCCATTCTTTATAGAGCTGACACGCACATGGAGCACCTGCTCCAAAGTAACATCTAGATCTGTATAGCTTCTGACTTCCGCACCTAATATCACTTTTGGGTTCGGAGGACTATTAATGTCAATTGTAGTTAAGGAGCAGTAGTATCTCTGCTCCTGGACGAATCCATCCAAATCCCATGCAAGTTCTATCCTATTAGTCATTTCTAAATTCCGCTGTAAAGTTGTACGGCTCAGAGAAGAACATTGATAGTTCAACAGTGTGTACAAATGGTTGATAACATTCATAACCATCACGAATTGTTTTTAAAACAATCTCGACAGTACGAGCCTCTGCTTGCATTGATGAAATTGGAAAAGTAAATGTATTTGCACCACTCACATTTGCACTGTTTGTTGCTAACTCAATTTGATTTTCATCTAACTGCGTCAAAATCAAATGTGTTTGAGTGCCTTGTTCAATTGCCACACCATTATCAAACCAGCTTAACGGTATGCCGCCGGTTTGTTGTAAACGATTACGATCTACCCATGTCAAAATCAAGTCGGTTTCAATATCTTGTGGATAATACTCCCCATTAATTTTAACGTTCGCTGGCGGATAAGGTCGAATTGCACGAGCATGAATTTCAACCGGTGTTCCTGTTGCTAAAAGGTCTTGAATTCCGCTCGGTGTTGTTGTTAAAACTTGCGCCTCAATAACTTCACCTTGTGCGTATTGAGTTGAATCAAAAGCAACATCAGGCAAATCAAATACAAATAAAGATCCGCTGCTGTGTTTTTTTGGAACAGTATCAAGTACACCGCGCTCCACGGTTAAAACTTTTGTCTCATTATCAAAGCCAATAAAACCCATCCACTCATCATTTAATAAAATCAAATTATTTGAGTTTGCTGTTTGGGTTAGTGAGCCGGTGATTATAAATGATGAACTTGTTTCAATAATCGGCTGATCAAGCTGCAGAATATCGCAGTAATCAAGACGAGAAACTTGCTCAAATTCAGTAGTCCCGCCATCTGTAAACAGCAAAGCATTAAGTGAGTTATTTTGCGACTTTGCTGCAATTGCTGCGACATAGCCAACATCAGGGTTGTTAGATAATTCCAAATCTGCATTTGTTTGGCCAGCACGAAGCACAGTTAGATAATACGGGGCTTCAAATACTGCATTAACGCTCGGTTGTGGTGGCTTTGGACCAGAGTCAACAGGATTATCAACAACAATCGAAGTGTTCATTTCTCCCGAATATGGAATTACTTCCTCAAAATCAATCGTCACAGTGTTGTTCACACCATCACCCAAATTGATTTTCATGATACGAACCAGAATTGTACCGTTCCACTTTTTAGACCAGGGTAATCGAATCAAGTCATAGCGATTCCATTTGCGGGCTTCACGCCATCCGGTTGTAAAGCTGCCCGACCATGCAGGGGTGGAGAATTGTTTTAACTTCCAATTCGCCACGATCTCTGCATTTCGCATATTCATGAAATAAGGAAACTCAACCGACTCAGCATTGGCATGACCCATAGTTAGAATTGATCCGTTTTCATAAATAGAGAAAGTTGAATTTTTGATGCGCTCACGGTCGTAATATGTGACATTGAGTTGATTAACAATGTCGTCACTATTCATGATTTCAAGCGATAAATCTTTTATCTTGTTTTCAGCCATAGTGTGAATTTCATCTTCAACAAACCAGTTGTCACGAAATAAAATCATTTCATAAAGACCCGTCTGACGGTTTACACGAATGCCCGCTTCAATGTGATAGCAAAGTTCCTCAACTGCTTCAATGCATGACTTCTCGTCAATTGCCCATGAAATTCCAAGCCCCTCATCAAAAATCCGATCTGCCGCTTTTATGAAATTTTCGTCATTAATATCCGATTCAGGTTTCCCCATAGCGGTATCATCGGTGAGAATTTCGCGAATTTTATGAATTGGATTAATATCAGGTGCTTGTGCATCGGGGATAGAAAAACCTTTTCCTTCAGCGCGAGTGATCAGTATTTGCACCGCCGAACCAAATATGTAATTCTCTCCATCCACACGCAGTCGATTCCCAGTAACGCTAGTTTGTGCACCCACCTCAAATATATCAAGAGGATTTTCAGGCTCTCTGACAACAACGTCATATTCTTGGATAATCACCTCTTTATCATTACCAAAGCCAGTTCTACCATAATTAGTCCTCTTGGAATTTAGGATGTAAGCACCTTTGACAGAGGTATCAAGCCCAAATGACTCGCTATAGTTCTGAAACTCAATTGTTATGAGTAATCTGGCTCCTACCAGATTTGGATTTGATGTTTTAAAATCGGTGTACGAATGTTTACCGGGTTCACTCTCTCTACCGCCGCCGAAGCTTGTTGTACCAACGTCACACAATAAATCAGACACAGCCCCACGGCCTGAATAATTGAAATAATACTCAGATTTAGCGCCATCTCTATTTTGTGAAACTTTAAAATCCAAAGAACCTGTTTCATCTGAGTCAGAAAGTGCTAAAGATTCCTTTGCAATATATGCGCCAATCTCACAAACAACTGCACCATCGCCTCGCACTTCATACCACTGCGCACGCCCATCATTTCTAACGCGCGTACGCTTCACCCATAGCAGCATCTCTTTCATGTAGCCTGAGTTGCCAAGGTAGAATGATGATGAATTTGGCATACCTATCGCGTTTGCCACCCCTCCATAAAATCCACCACCCGAAACAGGAGAATCATCACCACCGCCTCGAAAAATTAAATATGACTGACATGGGTACCCCGAAACCAATGGGAAGTATTTTTGATAGACTTCACTTGGTTGCTGGTTTGGAGTGCCAATAAAAACATCAATAAGACCATCAACCCCACCCTCATTCTCACCATACAGATTTGGTGCAAATACTGCTAAATTAGGTTCAGACTCCCCTGGTCTTCGCGTAAGCCATTTTCTATTATCAAAGTTAATCGCGATTAATTTCTCGATTCGGTTGCCAATAAAAGCTGCAAATTTAGCGTAGTAACGATACCCAACAACCTGAGAGCTACTTTTTCCCATTTCTCGCCACCTCGACTACTTGCAATGCCATTGCATCTTTTGTGTTTATGAAATCCTGAGCATCTCGACCATTTTTCAAGAAATCCTGCCAATCCCAACCTTGACGTAAAAAAAATGCCCGGGTTCCGCCCGAGCACATTTTTGCTTTCCGAATATCAGACATATAAATCTTCATTTTTTACCGCCTTTCTGCTTAATTGGCGTAGTTGTTTTATCCCAGATATCCGTAATATTGGCATGAACATGCGGACTACCCGCAATATCACAAAAAGAAGTACCTTCGTCCGCAATCGTACCATCCAGCTGATTAGGCTTGGGTCGGTTTTTCTTCTGCATCTTGCGCATTTGCAGAAATGTATAAACACCAACGGCTACAGAGATAATGGCTGCACCAATAGCCCACGCAATCAGCGGAATTACAGCACCCATGTGCTGCAACTGAGTTGCATCAAAACCAGCTAATAAAATATCAATATTCATCTTTATCCTACTTAATCAACTGAGTCTCTAACGGGTTTTCGGTCGGCATATTCGGATGACCACCAAAGCGTTTATGATTGTTAAATTTTTCATGACACATTTTCAGTGACTGATCGCAACCGGGTGCCACTCGCACCACATCACCCAATTTTAGGCCGATGTGCTGGCGATACAGTCGAATGCTGCCATTCGCGCTATTACCGACAATAAAGGTGAACACACCATCTTTTTTCAGTACACCGCGATTCAGCCAGCCAGGCAAATAAGATTTGGTTTCCATCACCGGATTGTTATTTACATCAAAAACCAGATTGCCTTCCTCATCTTTGGCTTGAGTTGGATTCACCGTAAAAGCCACACTGAGGCCATTGATCGCAGTCACAGTCACATCAAATGACCATTCATTAAAATCAAGGCCGCAATACTTGTCGTAAATCGTGTTTGGGCAGGTGCGCTGATATTTACGCGTCAGAATCTTGCGACGCATAAAGCTTTCTGCAGTCGAGCAGACCAGCGTCATCGTATTATCACGGTCATCGAATTTTGGCTGCGTCACCCGGCCTTTAAACAACACCAGTGATTCAGATCCATCCAGCTCAATCAGGGTGAAATACACTGATTCCAGATAAATCTTGTTTAAGAACACCTGGGTAAAGCTGTCATCTGCATCATTGAATAGTGGATATGGATGCGGAAAAGTCAGCTCGACTTCACACTTATCAATATCGGCATCTTCAATATTTCCACGGCTTAAACCTCGAACCGGGTAATAGGTGATTGCATTGTGAGTAATCGCTTTACGTGCGCTGGTGAAAAACCACTGCTTGTCCCCATGCTTAAATTGATAAAGTTCTGAGCGTGCCATTAGTTATCAATCTCCACGATTGGGACAGTAATTCTTGATTTACCAGCGCCTAAAAACTGAAATTCAATCCGATCTGCATCCAGGCGATGCAGCCCTAAATAACAGATGGTTTTAATATCGTTTCGATGCACATTGATTGCCGGTGAAATCGTGAGTGAGCCACCAGTCCGGCCGGTAATTTCATGTGCTGACCAGATGCCATCCTTGCGCTTGACTGCGAGATGTTTGCGGTCGGCCTCAACGATGTATTTTGTATTGGTGCTTAAACTGGTGGTGATGTTGCCCGTGTTTAAAATATTCAGATGCTTTTCATACAGCGGCATCCAGAAAGCCCGGGACCGGCCAGATCGGCGGAACAAGAACCGGCGATAAGCATTAAACTCTGACCAGTCTTTCAAAACTGAAGTAAACGGCTTGAGATACTTGGGTTTTGCGTGATGGGTATACTGCTGAAAGCCACCAATAGCACCATCCACAATGTTTTGATGCTGGGTCAATGTCATTTCCAGTGAACTACCATCCAGAATCAATGGTTTCCAATACAGATCATTACCTTTGTATTGATCTGGAACATCCCCTTCATGCTCTGGTAAATCTTCTGCCAGTACTCGGAAAACAACTGAAGCATTGGACCAGAACCCGCCGGCATTGATTGAAGCATCACCATCAATGATGCAGATTCGCAGTGGCATGATCACAGCATTGGTCACGGTCACATTAGTGGACAGCCGAAAGCCATCCTGGTATTCGGTGATCAGCTCCTGAATCACTTCATCCGTTTCCGGGTCCCGGATTTCTTCCTGGATAATGATGTGGCGGCCACGATCAATGATTTCGACCACCTGACCACCTTCACTGCTCTCAATAAAAGCAAAACCGACTCTAAGGTCGGCTATTGTGTCTACTGCATCGAGAATGATGTAATCATCATCCACGATATCTGGAATGCTTCGCTTCACCTGACGCAGCGGAATACCCCACTGCCCGCGCAAATTAGCATAGAGCATGTGGAACAGATCACCCATGGCTTTACGCAGCTGGGTGTAATTAAAGTTCAGGATCTGGCGTGGTGCTTCACATAATGGATAACGCTCTTCACTACCATCAAATGATTCATGAACTTCGGTCATCCATTCCAGGCTTTCAGTTGAATCCAGTAGAGGGCAATTTGTTAATACGTGCACCTCGCCATATGACGTTTGTATTTTCATTTTGTCCTCAAATTAATAAAGAAAAAGCCCACCGAAGTGAGCTTATGCGAATCCTAATTCCCGTTTGTTCTGTTTAAAGAACTTCACAAAAGCTTTCTTGCCGTCTGGGCCAAACATATAGTCCCCGAGCTTTTCACGCTCATCAACAATAACGAAGTTCGGGTTTAGATTGACGTTTGGTGATGGATTGCTTTCACGTGCCTCACTCAAGTATCGAGTTAAATCCTTATTCTGCTCAGGATTAAGAACACGCTCCCCTCCATCAAGCAACCAAGTGCCTTCTTGCGGGATATTGTCAATACCATCGTGGGCCATACCGGTCAGATTAACTGATTTCATGCTTGCGGCCTGAGCCACCTGTAAGGCTGCTGCGGCCGCACCAACCGCCGGCGCAATGTATGGACCAACAAAAGGCGTTCCAACAACAGCATCATAAGCTTTGGAATATGCCGCTGGAATGTTCAGCATTGCCTGAGCAACTGCAAAAGCCTTTTGAGCACCAAAAAGCACTGCATAGGTTTTAGAGTTTTCATCTACCAGTGATGCAAACCCACCAAGCATTCCTTCCATGTATCCCGCTGTAGACTTGGCTTGCAGTTCAAGTTTTGCATTCTGATACGCTTCCTCATTCAGCAAATCAAGTTCACGCATTTTTTGTAGAACTTCAAACTGCCGTTCTAATGGATTTTCTTCATACCCCATCACATCACGGTAATCTGCAATAGCGCTGTCGCGCTCGTAGGATTCTTCAATATTCTGACTTGAAGCGGCCTGCTGAAGCAGTGCCTCTTTCATCTGCGGAGAATAACTGGCAGTACCTAGAATCTCTTCACGCACCAAAGCATAGTAATCTTGAGCGTATTCACCGGCAGCCATCCAATGACGTTTGGCTTCGAGTAGCTGTTTTTGCTCGGAGATATGAAGCATGGTTACTTCTTGCTTAAACATTTCGCCCAGTGCCTGCAACTTTGCCGCCTGCTGCATTTCTGTGAATTTAGTATCAGCAAGAATTTCTTGACGCTTGATGCCATATGAAAGCTCTAGCTTTCGCATTTCAGTGTAGCGATGCTCTGAAACCTCCCAGCCAAATTGCATTTCTGCAAGTTTTCTTTCTTCCTCATATCTGGCTTTGGCGATTGGAATGTAATCCGATAATCCAGTAGCTTTTAGTCGTTTAGTTTCCCCATCAAGATCCATCTTCATTTGGTCGGGTGTGGATGAGTATTCATACAAAATACGGTTACGTTCTTCCAGAAGTCTATTTAGTTCCTGCTGTGCTTTGTTGTTTTCTTTGGTTTTCTTGGCAGCTTCATTTTGCTTATCCGCAAGCTCAGACAATCCATCATTAGTATCGCCAATACCCTGCTTTAACTCTCTAATGCCTCGAAGTTGTTTTGCCTGCTCCGAACTTCCCCCTTCCCACATTCTATCTAAACGATTCGCAGCTCCCATAACAGTTTCATGCATATCCGTTTTAATTTCGGATGTAAGAGCGGCAATTTCTCCGCGCGCCTCGTAAGCGGCTTTAGCCAAACCTAGAGGATTCATTTCATACCAATCTAATTCATTCCAAACAGCACCACCGATGGCTGCCATACCTCCTAATGCCTTCCCGACTAGCTGGATTGCAGTTACTGCACCAATCGCTACCGAAGCCATGCCCTTTAAGGTTTTAGCAACACCTTCAGCCACATCAGTAAACTGTAAGCCTTGCTCAGCCCCCCCAAAGAAAGCCTCAGCAATATCCACAAATGCAGGGATGACCGCTGTCATTAATTGGTTTTTTACTCCCTGGAATTGCAGATCAAGCATGAACATTTGATCTTTTAATAACAGGGCGGCCTCTTTTGTCTTATCCGTCATAATGATGCCGGCTCGCTCTGCCATATCACCATAAAGCTTCATACCTTCCCCACCGTTTGCTAGTAATGGATAGAGGTCTGTCAAATCTGAAGCCATTGATTCGAGATAGAAAGACATTTGTTGTTGAGTAACGCCGGCCTCTTCAAGTTTATCAACATAGAGCTGCAAGGCTTCCGGGCCTGATAACTTCTGCATATCCAATATGAGTTTTTTAGCAGCCTCCGAAGACCCTTCGGTTTTCATCGCAATCTGCTCAAAGAAATCTACGCCCCCACCTGCACCAATTGCAGTTAGTTCACCTAACTTCTCGTTGAAATCCTTCATCATGTCAGAGAGCTTATCGCCCTCAATACCAAAAGCAGATGCTCCTACCGCCATTTTTTGAAATTCTTGCGTTGTAGTGTTTGCACGCAGTGCAAATCGCTCAAGCTCAGCTGCCTGATTTGCCGTATCTACAGCCATTGTTGCCAATGCAGTAACAGCTCCGGCAGCAGCCCCAGCAATTGCCATCCCATAGGTATTCACATGCTTCCGCATATTATCAAAACTGGTCTTAGTCTGTTTTTCAGCGTCTTTAATTGGTCCTGTAAAGTTACCAATCTTAGCAATTAAGTCTAAAGTTAATGTTCCAAGTTTGGTGCTCATACAAAACCTCAGGCAATAAAAAACCGCCTTTCGGCGGTCAGGTAATTGAATTTAATTCAGGAGAATGACAGTAGACTCAATAACCTTTGGGGGTAGATATTAAAAAAGCACCTTAAGGTGCTTTTATCTTTAATTGCTTTTAGTGGGATGGGAATGGTGATTTTCCGTAAATCCTTAATAAGCCTTTCTCTTTATCAATAAAAATTCTTTGGATTGTTACGCCCACATTACTGCTAGAAATTTTATGGAATACGTCTATTGTATTAGCGGATTCAAAATCCTTTTTATAGATTGCTACCTTTCGATCGTAAAGTAGAGGCTTTAATTCCCCCCCATCAATCTTATAGCCAATAATCGAGTCTTTTTTTATAGATGAGTACTTTAAGATGTCATTATTAAGGTCATCACCTTGTTCAATTTCCCATATCCCTGATTTTAAAGAAAAATCATTTAGACTGAACGTATAGCTACTATTAAAAAAACCTTTCTTAATGTTTGGGTATTTGTAGCCGCTAATACTATATAGATGTGGATCTAAATCATATTTGCTAAATCTTGCTAAAACATCTGCGTAACTATTACTTTTAATTTCAGCCACATTTCCATCATAAGATGCTGAAAATTCAGGACATTGAATTTTGAACTTTTTAATTTTACTTCTTATAGAGTCTCCGATTTCAGTATATTTTGGAGGATCCGGAAACACGCCCGCCTCATTCCAGTAGGCACCAAAGTTCATCTTATTATCCATAACCGTATTAAGGCTTAATTTAACATCATCACAATTAACTTTAACCACTGTTAAGCCTGGGCTTGCATATGTAATCGTTGACAAAACCCCTAACATTCCCGCAAATAGTATTTTTTTCATGTGAATACCCTCTTATAAGTAATCACAAGATACTAATTCTTCACTCAAAAAGAAACCTCCCGGAGAATGCCTGGTTAGTATTGTTAGATATTAAATTTATTTATTTTTTGCAATAAACTCAGCAATTAAATACTGTAAATTCTGATAGTTTAGAACATCATACCCTTTACCTTCAGCATAGCCACTTAGTTGGAAATCATCTGTAAGCAAAACAAGCTCCCCTTTTAACGCCTCAAGTAAACCAATATCGCTTACCCCGTATTTCAGAAATCCATCATTGGACACAATTGTGCTTAGATAATCATGGGTTTCACTAAAATTACTAACCTGCAATAAACCCTGTATTGCGAGAAATGCCTTTTTTTCAAGATCTCCATACATACCATGTACAACTAGGTTACTTGTTTCTGCTAGGACGTGAGGTGTAACCACAAACTTCCGACAAGTACCCAATGTTGCGACCAATAATCTAAAATCATCTAAAGAATACACCCCTAACTTCTTATGAGTGTTAATAGATTTCTGATCAGCCATCCCCACTACCAGAAGGACAAGGAGGTTGGTATCTAATAAAACCCCCTTCTCTTGCATTTTTTTAAATAACTTATCCATTTTTATGAATCTTGATAGACTCAATATTTCCAGTGCTTTTATTAATAATTACAGTTTTATAAACTCGCGACTGAGTATTCAATGCAGCAGCGATTGCCATTAAGCCAGCAGCTGAAACCGAATCATTGGCTGGGTCAGCCTGACGCAAATAACTGAGCGTGATAATCCAATTTGTATAATCGTCTAGAATAACCTCCTCAAGCCGAATTGCTTTTGGGTTATCACTTGCGAAAAGAGTTGATAATGTATTTTTAGCATTTTCAATTGCTTCTTGAAGTTCCATGAAATTTCTACTTAAACTTAAAGTTAACGTATTAAACAATAGTTTAAGTTTTATATCAAAAAACATTAATCTCTCCTTGGTGATTATAAGATAGAGAAACCAACCTAAGTCGACTCCCCTCCAAAACTTTGCATCATATATTCTTCAAGCGAAAGTTCTTTTGGCTGATCTTCGTGAGGCATAAAAGATATCGCTTTCACGTTTTTAGCACCCTTCGATCCAAAATAAGTTGCCATCAGGTTACCGAAGCCCTGCTCAATCCGCCGACCAACAAAAAGCGAGCCTCGTCTTTCACGGAAGGCTCGCCATATTGCGAATTCTTTAGAGCTTATTCGTCGCTTGGCTTTCTCGATGGTTCTTCCACCGATTCCGTTGATGACGAGTTCACACCAGAATTCTTCTGCTTCGAAATCCACTTCTTTCCCGAAAAATCTAACACCTCGTCTGCTGCTTGGTACATCGCATCAATGATTTCTGTCGGTACTTCACCTGTGCTTTGGATAGTCGGGAAAAAGCGCTCATCTTCCTCAGAATAGATTGCTTCAAATAGAATTGCCTTAGTGAGTTGGTCCAGTGTTGCTGTTTTTCGATCTTTCAATTTCCAATGATTAATTGCGTTATTTTTTTCATCATGAGACAGGATTTTGACAAGAATTTCACCTTCAAACTCCTCACCAATTTCATCACGGAATTTAATGGTTTTCTCTACAAGCTTACCGACACCAGTAGCTTTTTTTGCAGATTTAAATGTTAATTTAGCCATTATGGAGTCACCACTGCTGGATCACGGAAGATTGTAGTTACACCTGATGTACGCACCAGAGTGAATGAATAGGTAATCAGAGAATCTTGAGCAAGATCATCAGGCGAAGTTGGGTTTAAATAACCCTCAAAAGTCCACCAGACACGATCACCCGGCAGATCAATGGTATCGGTTGCAGTGTCATATTCAGGCGGCGTTTCTGCATGGCTTGAACCAATATACCATTCTACCTTTTCACCAGATTCAGCCAATTGAATAAGCTGGATATGGCTAGCATTTCCATCATCAAGCTGAATAGCAATAGAGCCTTCACCCGGGTCACGCATGCCGCGTTCATAATTCTTGGTGTCAGAGTCCATGCATGTTGCATCAATCTTGCCGAATGAGTCTTGGCCAAAGCCAAAACCTGAATAGCAACTGAAGCGAACAACTTCTTTATTTACGACCGCATATACATGCGTTTTGTTTGTCTTAACTGCCATGAGTAGCTACTCCTCAATTTTAGGCATAAAAAAAGCACCCGGTTGGGTGCTATGTGGAAAATTCTTTTTATCGATCTACAAACCAGTTTGAATCGAAACCAGTTCGGTACATCTTGCTGTCTGGATCACGCTCATTGCCACGCAAACCGGTTACAGTGCATGAATTATCAAGCTCAAATGCTTTACGAACCGCTTCACGGATATTTCGCAGGTCATCCGCATTCGTCGTATAGATATCAACCTGGATCGTCACATGATCGATATTTGCCGGGCAATCTAAATGATTTTGCGGAATACCAGAGATATCCTGCCAGACTAGGTACGGCGTTTTTGGCGTATCTGGCGCAAGTCCAAATTCAAATGCACGTAAAATCCCGCCAGATTCCAGATAGGACTTAACTTCATCACTTGCATTAAGCAATGGGAAAATAGGTGCTGTCATGAAATTTTACCCTTTGCAATCGCTGCCTCAATTGATTTCATAAATGATTTTGCAAATTCATCAGTAACTTTCTGAATGTTTTCAGATAAAGCTGGACGCATAAACGGCGTTGCAGGAATTTTACTTGTACCAAATTCAATATAACGCCAGTAGACCGTTTCACCACCTGGTAAAGCAGCCAACTTAGCCCGATCCGATTTGGCATTTACTGCAGCGCCTCCTCGAATACCAACACGCATGCGAATAGTTGAAAGAGACCTCGTTTTTCCAGATCGAATGGTAATGTTTTTCTGGATATCTTCCCGAGTTGCAGGGTCATCAATATAAGCGGCACCTATCTTTGCCGAGAGCTCAACAATTTTCATTGCTTTACGGGCAGCCGCCATACCCTTTGATCTAACCTTCTTGATGTCTTTCAGCTCAGCTATTTTCTTATTGAACTCATCCAAGCCTTCAATATTTAAATCGACTGATGCCATTCTGATTCACCTTCTGCAAGATTGAGCGTCAACCACTCAAGACCGCTTTCATTGTCTGATACCGGATCACCATCAACCTTCCAGTACTTATCCCGAAAATATAGACGCATGGTTGAATCAATCTGACTTGCTTTTGAACTGTAACGAATGCGACAACGTGCAGTCATGCTCGAATCAATTGCCTGAGCTTGCAGCTGGTCGCGTGTAGATAAGGCCTCATGCTTTCCCCAGACTGTACAAAACTCTGTCCAGGCTTGAGTAATACGACCTGTGGTTTTGTCTTGGGTTTCGGTAAAGGCTTCAATACGGATGCGATGTCTTAAAGGGCCTGCTCTCATCTATACCCCCAGATCTAAACGGTATGGATCGAGCAACCACAAAGCACCTTTTGGCAATTCATTTACCGTGGTACTGGTTTCATCTTCCCGATTTTCATAAAGACTACCTAAGATCAGTAAAACAGCAGCTTCAATAGATGGATTGATAACAATGCCCTGCATGGCCATTTTGGTATTGCGCTGAGCTTCTTTTTTAAGGTTTTCAGCCGCAGATAACAGCATATTTCTTGAGACTGGATCTGTAACCAGATTAGCTGCATCGCAACTCTCTTTGTATTTTACAAGCTCATAATTTAGCTGGTCCAAAGTGAGAGAAATCGCCTCTGTCCATGCAGCTGAAGTGGCATAAAAAAAGCGGTTCAAATATTGAGCCGCTTTATCTTCTGCCGAATTCAACTTAGCTAGGACATCACCGCCAGTATCTTCATCTACTCGCAAATGAACCATAGCTTTTTCAATGTTAATAACTGGCATGATATGACCTTACTTTGTTTTAGTTTGTTTAGCTTTTTCTTCTGCAGCAGCCTTGGCTTTCGCCTCTTCTTCTGCCTTTAACTTTTCCTCTTCAGCTTTCGCCTCAGCCTCGGCTTTTACCTTAGCTTCTGCGTCCGCTTTGGCCTTAGCTTCTTTATCGGCTGCGGCTTTGGCTTTCTTTTCCGCATCAGCTTTAGCTTTATCAGCTGCCGCTTGTTCAGGATCAATCGCCAATTTTTTCTTGATGAGTTCACCAGCCGTAATATCTGGAATCTCAGCCTCATCACCCTTGACGTAAACCTTGTTTCCAAGCATTGCAGCATCTAAGAATTTAATTTTCATGTTCTAAACTCCAAGGTGAAAGGGCCGACTGGCCCCTTCAGGATTTTAATTAAGCTGGAAATGCACCTTTTACAAATGCTTCTGGGCGATACACAGCCAATGCCAGACGCTCTTCACAACGAATAGAGATCATGTTCTTCTCGAAGTCATCATCGTTTTCGGTTGAAATCACCACGTTTGCATCTTCACGGTCAAAGATTTGAGCGGCTTCAGCGAAACTACCGGTAAGGAAGTTTCCAGCCATTGCAGCGTGATTTGTTTCTGCCACCGGCAAGCCCCATAAGCTTGGTGTGTTTGGCGCAAACGGATTGGTAAATAAATATGCGCCAGTGGTATCTTTCAGCAATTCAATTGCGGTCCAGTCATTCATATGCAGCACATGACCTGTTGCAAATACATCTGCCAAAGCAGCTTGCAGCATGGCTAGACGCATAGTGTCTACGCGAGTCGGTGATGCAATTGTAATTGGAGCTGAATAAGCAGTTGCCTGAGTATAGATACCATTTAGATTGCTGCCCGTACCCGAACCAAAGAGCAACTGAGCATCTTCAACACGCTTTAAGCCATTCAATAAACGCCCATTAATGAAGCTTTGCAATTGCGGCAAATCATCAAGGATCTGCTTAGACGCTTTCAGCATGTGAGCAATTGTTTTCACACCTTCCAGCACTTCTTCGAATGTTAATTCTGAGTATGGCTTGGTGGTGTTTTCAGCCACTGGCGCAGCGTTATTGGTAAAGCCGGTTTCACGTAGATAAGCAATCGCATTACTGGCTGTTTGACCCGGAGCCAGTAAGTCACGAATAGATAAACGCTGATTTGGTGCAGTGATGATTTGAGTTGAACCATCTACCGGATTTACTGCAAATGAAGTCAATGCAGCTCGTGGTACCGGCACGCTGATTCGTTTACCTTGTACGGCGTTACCGGCCATCGCAATAATGCGATCATCTTTAACAGCCAAGTCACCAGCACGTGCATTTACATCTTGGCCACCTTGATTACCACCACGTGCAAATAATTGCTCAGCTTCACCCAACTTCATCTGTAGGTCATTCTGGGCTTGGCGCAGATTATTTAGGTCTGTAAGTGCTTGATCCACTGCTGCTTTAGTTTCAGTAGACAATTCACCGGCTTTTTTTGCTTCATTCAAAGCATTTTCAGCCATTGGTTGAACTTTTTCAGTCAGATTCTTTAAGCCAGTGTTTACGTCTTTAAGGGCCTGAGCTGTTTGGTCTTTAGTTTGATCAGTCATGATTTTTCATCTCTCAAAAATAAGAAAACCGCCATATAGGCGGTCATAAAATTGCTATCAGGTTTTAAGTGCTAAATTTCTCAGTAGCGTTACGCATACTTTGAAGAACACTTTCGAGTACATCATTGCTAGCGCTTGGCGTAGCTTGGTTGGTAGCGCCAGGCGTACCCTTTAAATCTTGAATAAGTTCCCGTCGTGAGCTTCGAGACATTCCCGCTTTGGCAAGCAAGATATCTGCCTTATGAGCAGCGACTTTTTCTTTAGTGAAGTTCTTTGTATCTTCAACAACCACGTCAGATGGCAGGAAAGCATCAGCAAAGCCGCTATCAATCGCATCGCGCCCATTGATCCAGCGCTCTTTATCCATATCAGCTTTAAGCTCATCCATACCAAGGCCGGATCGCACATGATAAATATCAGCAATCGTATCATCGATCTGCTCAAGGAAATCTGCAGTTTCACGCAAGTCGTTGCGATTCCCCCAAAGCCCTGTCCAAGCATTGTGAATCATAAAGAATCCAGCACGGGCAATCTGAATCTCATCAGCTGCCATGGCAATAAACGATGCTGCTGAAGCTGCTACCCCTAAAACACGTACAGTCACATGACCTTTGTATTCACGAAGCAGGTTATAGATAGCCAGACCTTCAAATACATCACCACCTGGTGAATTGATATTGACCACAACATCAGCGCCATCAAGTGAGCGCAATGCAGCACTGATCCGCTTAGCGGTTACACCAGAATCATCCCAGTAGTCATAACCAATCGGATCATAAATACCAATCGTATTGTCATTTTCATCTGATGCTTTAATTGCAGGATTCCAACGATCAAAAGCTAACGGCGAAACACCACCTTTTTCTTTTGCATTAAAATTAGCGACTGGCAGCAGGTTTCGTTTGCTCATTATTATCACCTTTGTAATTGGTCCCGACTT
>CANQXU010000039.1 GCA_947627865.1 uncultured Paenochrobactrum sp.
GCACGCACATTTATCGGGATTGCTCTGCCGATTATAGCGATTGCAAGCTTTACCTTACTGCTGGCTTTTTCTCTGATCAGACTGGCGAGAATTGAAGAGGATATGCGGCTTGAAGCAAACCCCAATATGCTTTGGGTACTCTCGCGTGCTCATCTGGCGAATTTACGATTGAGTGAGGCCGCCACCCAGCGTGCCTTGGGGGAAATGGGGCAAAATGATCTAAACGCACGCTATGATATTTTTCTAAGCCGCTTATCCTTGCTTGGTGATGGCCCACAATTGCGCCAGATTGAAGTCATGGGGTTTAAGCCAGAGTTAGATGTATTTCTTGCAAATTTACGCCCGATATCAGTATTAGTCGCCGATTTGGAACAAGGAAATTTAACGCAAGCGCAGCAGCTTAACCGGTTATTGGAACCATATAATCATCTGCTGACGCAAGCAGCCAATAAGGCGATGATTGAAGAGTGGGATGACCTCGGCAACAAGCTTGATACATCCCGAACCCATCTTTCACAGATCCTCATTTCCCTGATCGGCATATCACTTGCCGGTCTGGTTCTGGTCATTCATTTTATGCTGGTCGCCCGCGAAGCCAGAGAGCGCAGACGCTTGCTCAATAAGGAAAAAGCGTTTTCCGAACTGTTGATCGCGTCCAGTGGCGAGGCCATTATTGCGGTTGATATGCAATATTATTGCACCGTGTGGAATGAAGCAGCAGAGCGGCTTTTTATGCTCAACGCAAATAGCGCCATTGGTATATCCATCGGTACAGTCTCGGGACTCTTTGAAATCACACGGATAAAAGCAGCGCTTGATCGGGCTTTGTCGGGGCATGCGACATCACTGCATGATCAGCCATTATTTCTACCTTCACACGATGAGCCACTTTATATTGATCTGCGCTGTTTTCCCCTGCGCAATGGTGAAAGGATAATCGGCGCGATTGTGCTGGTTTCCGATGTCACACAACAACGTGCTGCTCAAAGAGAGATTGCCGAACATCGCGATCATCTGGAGCATCTCGTCCAGGAGCGGACACAGGAACTGGATGAAGCATTGGCGCGTGAGCGCATAACGGCCGATCTTTACCGTAATTTTGGGGCGATGATTTCCCATCAGTTTCGCACACCATTAGCCATTGTGGATTCTGCCTTGCAGCGCCTGATGCGTCGCGGTCATCATTTAACGGTAGAAGAAGTGCAGGAGCGCGGGCAAAAAGCCCGTCATGCGATTTCACGCCTCACAAAACTCATCGAGAGTACGCTGGATGCAGCACGTCTTGATGCGGGACAAATTGAAATTCATAAACAAGGCTGTGATTTAGGTCTGTTGATTACGGAAAATTGCGCCAATAATGATGATACGCTGACTAACAAAAACCTCATCATTATCCTGCCTGATCAACCTGTTATGGCCTATTGTGATCCGGTGCATGCCGAGCATATTTTTGCCAATCTTCTATCCAATGCTTTGAAATATTCGTCACCCGATACGCCGATTACCATCACCCTTGAAACAAGCGGTGCTATGGCCAAATGCTCCGTCAATAATCACGCGGATATCGGCACGCATGAGCTTAAATTTGATTTGTTCGAGCGCTACTATCGCGGCAAAAATGCCCAAGGCAAAACAGGGATTGGTATTGGTCTTTATATGGCAAAATCACTGGCTCTTATGCAGGACGGCGATGTGGAGGTGCAAGCAATCGGGCAAAATCAGATTGATTTTATCCTGAGCCTGCCCTTGGCTAAAAATGAGTTTGCGGACAAACTGCCCCGACAGATTGAGAGCGCCCTATGACGCAAAACTTGTCACCTGATAAAAAACGGCCACTTATTCTCTGCATTGAAGATGAAGAAGAATTACGGCGTGATCTTTGTGATGAATTGTCCGAGGCGGGCTACGATGTTTTGGAAGCATCTGGTGGCAAACAAGCACTGCAATTATTGGCGACAAGCCGTCCGGATCTTATTCTTTGCGATATTTCGATGCCGGAAATGAGCGGCTATGAGGTTTTAAAAGCAGTGCAAGAAAAAGAGCAGGATTATGCGAATATCCCCTTTGTTTTCTTGTCGGCTTTAGCGGATTCCCGCGAGGTGATTGAAGGCAAGCGGCAAGGCGCAGATGATTATCTCATCAAGCCGATTGATTATGACCTTTTGCTCATCACCATCCATGCAAGATTGCGGCAAATATCGCGTATTCAATCACAACATTTAGCCATGAACACAATTGATGCGGCATTGCTGTCGCGCCGCTATAGTTTAACACCGACAGAAGCACGCGTGGCGATCGCTCTAACCGAAGGCAAGCAGTTGGCCCAAATTGCCAAAGATTTTGCCATAGCACGTACAACAATTGCTTTTCACATGCGCAATATATTTCAAAAAACCGGCACCAACCGTCAGGCTGAACTGGTCACTTTACTGCTTTCTGGTAGCAAAGGGCTTAAACGATAGAGTGCTCATCTCTATAGGAATAGCCAAACGCTTTACAATTGATCCTGAATTAGCCGCTTTGATAAGAGTAACTAAGTCTAAGGTTTAAGCATTGCCAATCTGTATTATGATTTTCACGGTGCGAAAGGCAGCCAAATCCATAGCGCAACAAGGGTCACGAATAGTACAGGTGGCGTTAGAACCAGCCCTACTTTCATATATTGTCCCCATGTAATCCGCTGGCCCTTTCCAGCCAACACATGGAGCCATAACAAGGTAGCTAGTGAGCCTATGGGAGTGATTTTAGGGCCCAAATCATTACCGATGACATTAGCATAAATCATAAGCTCCTTCGTGAGGGAAGGAACATCAGCATTCCCCACCGCCAATGCGCCAACAAGTGTGGCTGGCAAATTATTCATGATAGAAGCCAGAAGCGCCATTACAAAGCCCGTTCCAACCGTTGCTACAAATGTTCCTTGAGCTGATAGCCAAACAAGCACAGTGATCGCTGCATCCGTTAGCCATGCATTTCCCAAGCCAAAAACAACCAGATACATACCAAGAGAAAATAGTACTATTTGCCATGGCGCATCACTCAAAACTTTTCGCAATCCAATTTTTGCGCCACGACCGCCTGTTGTCCAACGTCCTGCAACTGCCATTAAAACCATGGCTGCGGAACCTGTAACCAGTGAAATAGGGACACCTAACGGACCTGTAATAAAATAAGCAGCGAGCAATAAGATAAGAAGCGGGAAAGCAGTTCGGAAAACAGCAATGTCACGAATTGTATTTTGGGGCTCATCCAATATGTCCAAAGAATAAGTCGTTGCAATGTCTCTTTTGAACCACAGCATGAGGACTAAAAGAGTTGCAGCTATCGAAATCAAGTTCACAGGAAACATGACAGAGGCATAGCGCCCAAAGGAAATGCTAAAATAATTTGCAGTAACAATATTCACTAAATTTGAAACAATAAATGGGAGACTGGCGGTATCTGCTATGAAACCGCAGGCTATCGTAAAGGCCAAGGCACTGGTTGCTGAAAATTTAAGTCCCAGTAAAATTGCCAGTACAATCGGCGTCAGAAGAAGGGCTGCGCCATCATTGGCAAATACTGCTGAAATTGCTGCACCTAGAAGAATAATCAGAGGAAAAAGCTTGCGGCCATTGCCGCCACCCCAACGGGCGACATGAAGTGCTGCCCATGCGAAAAATCCTGCCTCATCCAAAATGAGAGAGACGATGATTAATGCAACAAAGGTGAATGTTGCGTCCCAGACAATATCCCAGACAATAGCAACGTCACTCCACCCCACCACCCCAGTAGCAAGAGCTACTCCCGCCCCTATGAGCGCCGACCAACCAATGCCAAATCCGCGCGGTTGCCAGATGACAAATGTTAAAGTGACAATAAATATGGCAAGCGACAACATTAGCAACTCTTAATATATAAATTGTTTTATGATTGGATGGTTGGGATAGCGCTTTTACGAACTCTGAACGCCCCTAATATCTGTCGCAGAGTAATAGCTTTAATTTCAAGCCTTTACACCAGTCTTTCAAGCGATGATTGGGTCTTCAGATATTTAATTGCCCAAGGAATCTAGCCTGATTGACGGATCATCTCGAAAGTATTTTGCAACTTATCACAGGCTGGCATCGGGTAAACTGTAATAATCATAGCTGGGACTTTTCTAAGCAGATTTGACTTATAAATGGGGCGCATATTTCTGCACTACCCGCACAGCAATCCTCTGTGAGATAGGTTAAAAGCTGCCGCATAGCATCATAATTAGCGATATATTTAATATATCTTCCGTCACGACGAGATAGAAGCAAATTAGCACGCTCTAAGGTCGCTAGGTGGAAGCTCATTCTGGTAGGTGGGATAGCCAGCACATTGGCAATCTCACCTGATGGCAGACCCTCGGACCCCGCTTTAACCAGCAAGCGAAAGGCCGTTAAACGATCAGCATGCGCGAGAGCGGATAGGGTCGAGACAGCAAGAAAATCATCCACATTTGACTCTACAACTATCCTTGTATTATTGCAGCATTGAAATAACGTCATGAATTCCCTATAAAGCAGCAAAGAATAGAACCTATTTCACCGTTGCGGCAATGGCATCAACCGCCCGTAATGAGAGTGCGGCAATTGTCAGCGTCGGGTTGGCAGTGGCCGAGGTCGGGAATGTTCCCGAGCCTAACAGAAACAAATTGGGATGATTAAAACTGCGCAGATCAGCATCCACCACTGCGCTTGCAGCGTCCGAGCCCATGCGCACAGTGCCAATCACATGGCCTGAGCCATTGATCTCCTTGGAATGATTGATATTGATCGCCCCTAAGGCGGTAAATATTTCACCATGTGCCTTTTCTGCAGCGTCTAGTCCCGCACGCGTATAATCGGAATAATTATAGTGAATACGGGGCAGCGGCATGCCGTTGGCATCGCGTTTGTCCGGATCAAGCGTCACGCGATTGCTGGCTTCCGGTGATTGCTCAACCAGTGAGGCAAGGCGGATATGTCGCGATGTTGCCTTTTTGATTGCAGCATTCAGTTCGTCACCGCGCAGACCTTGGCCGATGAGTTCAGAAGCGGTTGATAATGGCGCACCTGTCGGCCAATTGTGACCATCATTGCCAATCTCTATCCGGAAAGCTGCATAGTCTTTACGAAAATCGCCATCACGAAGATTTTCAATCCCTGAAGTTGAGAGCGGTCCGCGATATGGCCAGACCGGTTCAGTGGTATCTGCCCAGCTCAGTTTGCTCGGATGATCCATCAGATTACGACCAACCTGATCAGAACTATTAGCAATGCCGTTTGCCGCTCCCTCTTGCGCCGAGTTCAGCAATAGACGCGGCGTTTCGATTGCGTGTGCCGCGACCACCACCACCTTGCCTTTGGCCGTGCCGGTGCTGCCATCAGCGCGGCGGAAATCAACAGAGGCAATCTGCCCGTCTTTGCCAAGATTCAATCGCGTCGCGGTGGTTTGATCATAGACCACTGCGCCAGCCGCTTCCGCCTGATCAAGATGGATCGTGGCATCATATTTCGCCTGAATTGGGCAAACCGGAATGCATGAACCATTGCCACAACATTCCGGACGATCATCCGTTGCCACCGAGTTGCGCCCTTGCGGGGTGGAGCGAACCTGATATCGGGAACCTTCCAGCGCTTTGGTGAAATATTTATCGAGATAAGTCTGCGGGATCATCGGCATTGGGAAATCGCCTGATCTTGGCGAACCGAGATCATCACTACTGTCGCCAGCAACACCGATTTCCTGCTCTGCCGCCAGATAAAATGGTTCAAGCGCTTCATAATCAAAAGGCCAGTCGACCGCATGACCATAGAGGGAATTAAGCTTAAAATCGGCTGGAACATTACGCAATGTGGTGCCCAACCAATGCCAAGTCGTGCCGCCCACCACTTTAATATAGGTCGATTTGAAATTTTCCGGCCCCATCTGTTGATAATAATCGCCGATCCTGTGGGTTAACGGATGTGGTGCTGTCGGATCGTTCGGATAGGCGGATTCCGGCACTTTGATCGCCGCGTTCCAGAATGTATCCACGGCATCCGAGCGGTCTATACGCTTGCCGCTTTCCAGAAAGGCAACTTTCAAGCCTTTCTGCGCCAGTTTTGCACCGGCAAGTGCTCCGGCAATACCGCTCCCGATGATCAGAATGTCGACCGAAATATCTTGTGACATGGGGGAAATCCTTGTTTCTGAATTGCGGGTTTAGGATGCATAACAGACCGTCTAGACTTCGGGCGGATCGGCCCAATATCCCACCTCGCCGCCGCAATAGCCCATGGGTTTGGTATAATCTATCGCATCCCAGATAAGCGCATCCCTATAGTCCAGAACCTGCAGATCGTCGGGATTGGGGGATTCACCTGTATACCAGGCCGTAACAATAGAGTTGGAAAGCTCTTGATTTTCATGGCCTGCGGCCAGATCTGCCAGAGCCTTCTCTTTGCCAAGCCCTGAATAGGCTTTCAGCATCGCGGTTGCGATGTCTTTGGACAGGTCTGTTTGTCCCACTTGTTTTTCAGACAAGGCAAGAAACGCGTCGATATCAAAATCGGATGTTAATGCCCATGCGGGCAATGGAACGAGTGAGAGAACGGAGACTGCCGACGCGCCTAATAACAAGCTTCGCCGTGTGAGTGTCGAAGGCACTGTAACCTTGGGTCTTGGCATGTTGCTGATCCTTGGCTGTGAAATCCGTGATCAGCTTACTCCCACATTATTGCTAGTGCAATCATGCTATCTATCTTATTACTCAGCATGGTTCAAATTTTAGAGATAAAATTGAAGCAGTGAAAGCGATGAGTGGAAGTCTCTCCACTCATACAGCGCATGATCAATCAGCAGTTTCATGAAGTTTCCGGTTCTTTAATGCGGAACCAGACCACATAAAGTGCCGGGAAAAACAATAGCGTAATCAGCGTTCCGGCAATAATTCCACCCATCATCGCATAAGCCATCGGCCCCCAAAAGACGTCTCTGGAAATCGGTATCAGTGCGAGGCTTGCCGCTGCTGCGGTTAGAACAATCGGGCGCATCCGGTGCTCGGTTGCCTCCATGACCGCTTGCCATGGATGGAGACCATCGCGAATATTTTCTTCAACCTGCACCACCAAAATGACCGAGTTGCGGATCAAAATCCCGATCAGTGCCAGCACACCCAAAATCGCCACAAAACCAAGCGGCTGCTGGCTCAACAGCAATGCTGCAGTGACACCGATAATGCCCGGAGGTGCCACCGCCACCACCAGAAACATCAGCTGAAAACTTTGCAACTGCACCATTAAAATAGTCGCCATCACCAGCAACATCAGCGGAATAACCGCATAAATATGGCTTTGGCTTTTTTCACTTTCTTCAACCGTACCTGCCGTTTCAATTTTATAGCCAGCCGGCAATCCCGCTTCAAAACTTTGCATTTGCGGCGCCAGCGCCTGCACAATCGTATCCGGCATGGTCTTGTCAACAATTCCAGCCGCCACGGTAATGGTCGGCAGACGCTCGCGACGCCTGATCAGCGGCTGCTCCAGTTCATAAGTAAAATTGGCAATCGCAGCCAGCGGAATGGAACTGCCGTTACCGGTCGCAATCTGTAGATTTTGCAAGGTTTCAAGTGAGGAACGCTCATCACTTTGCGAACGCACCACCACATCGATCAGATGGGTATTGTCACGCACCTGTGTAATCGTCAGCCCGCCGACGACACCGTTCAGCGTTGTGGCAATCAGCTTTGACGAAATGCCAAGTTTACGCGCTTTATCCTGCATCACCTCGACACGGACCACCCGTGATGGTTCGTTCCAGTCATAGGTCAAAGTGCCAAGGCGTTTATCTGTACTCATCACGCCAGCCAACTCATGGGCATAATGGCGCAAATCCTGCACATCAGGACCGGATATCCGGTATTGCACCGGCCTGCCCACCGGTGGCCCCAATTCCAGATATTTGACATAAGTGTCGGTGCCGACGTAATCGCGGCGCAATATCTCTTCAAACTCGGCTTTCAACCGGTCACGTGCTTCCAGATCATTGGCAACTATAATCATCTGCCCGTAATTCGGGCTGTCGGGCTGCACATCAAATGTCAAAACAAAACGCACCGCCCCTTGCCCGATATATGTGCTCCAATGATCAATATCGCCGTGATTTTGCAGATTTTCTGCTTCAAAACGCTCCATTTGCGCTTGGGTTTCAGCGATCGAGCTATTTTCCGGCAAGCGCCAGTCAATCACCAATTCAGGTCGGTCGGATTCTGGAAAAAACTGCTGCTCGATCAGCGTCATGCCAAAAAGTGAAATGGCAAAAAGCGCAATCGTTGTGATGATCGTCGTCCAGCGATAATGCATAGCCAAATAAAGACTTTTGGCAAAAACCCGCGCTACGCGTCCTGCCTCGGCGCTATGTTTTTTCAAAGTTTTCGGCAAGAAAGTCACGCCCAAAAGTGGCGCAAACAATACGGCCACCACCCATGAAACAATCAGCGAAACCCCGATCACCACAAAAAGCGTATAAGTATATTCACCTGCCTGACTGGAATTTAATCCAATCGGAATAAATCCGGCAATGGTTACCAGGGTTCCGGTCAGCATCGGGAAAGCGGTATGGGAGTAAACATAAGTCGCGGCTTTGGTTAAAGGGTCGCCTTGCTCCAAACGCGCGACCATCATTTCCACCGCAATCATCGCGTCATCCACCAGCAGCCCGAGCGCGATAATCAGTGCCCCCAGCGACACCCGCTGCAATGAAATATCCATATAGGACATCACCAAAAAAGTGATCGCCAACACGAGCGGAATGGATAATGAGACCACCAGCCCCGCGCGAACGCCTAAACTGATAAAGCTAACCGCCAGAACAATAATCACCGCCTCAAACAAAGCGCGGGTAAAACCCGACACGGCCTTGTCGACAACTTCGGGCTGATCGGCCACTTTGGTCACTTCAATCCCAATCGGCAAATCCTGCAAGACTTTGCCCATCAGCGCTTCCAGCTTCTCGCCAAATTCCAGCAGATTCCCGTTTGGCTTCATGCCGATGGCAAGCCCGATTGCATTTTCGCCATTGGAGCGAAATAACGACTGCGGCGGATCTTGATAGCCGCGTGTGATGGTGGCCACATCTGAGAGGCGGAAAAACTGGTCATTCACCCGCAGATTAACACTGCGCAAATCGTCTTCCGATGAAAACTGACCGCTGACGCGCACGCTAATACGCTCAGGTCCCGCTTGTACCACGCCGGATGGGGTGATGGCATTCTGCTCTTGCAGGCTTTGAATAATCGCCTGCGTATCCAGCCCGAGCGCCGCGACCTGACGGGTGGAAAATTCCAGATAGATGATTTCATCCTGTTCGCCGATCAGCTCCACTTTTCCCGCTTCCGGCAAGTTCAGAATGAGCGAGCGCACATCTTCCACATAATCGCGCAATTGCCGCATGGAGAGACCATCGCCCGTGAAAGCATAAATACTGCCAAAAACATCGCCGAAACGATCATTATAATAAGGGCCATAGACCCCTTCCGGAAATGTTGGCCGGATATCCTCCAGCATATTGCGCACCTGCAGCCAGCGCAGCTCCACATCGCGCGCAGAAACCGTTGCTTCCAGATTGACAAACACTACCGACTGACCAGCAGTTGTCACACTTTTGGTGTAATCCAAACCTTCCAGCTCTTCGAGTTTTTTCTCAATTCTGTCGGTCAGCTGATGAAGTGTTTCTTCAACCGAGGCGCCTGGCCAATTGGCCTGCACCACCATGGTTTTGATGGTAAAATTCGGGTCTTCCTCACGGCCAAGCTGCATATAAGAAACAATACCGGCGACCAGAAAAACGCCCATGAAATACCAGACCAGCGAACGATGGCTCAAAGCCCAGTCGGAGAGATTGAAGCTCTTCAATTCCGGTCTCCTTTCGCGCCCAAGCGCACTTTTTGTCCTTCACTGAGCTGATGGATGCCCGCAGTCACAATGATGGTTCCCTCATCCAGATCATTGACCAGCAATCCCGCATTGGTCGTGCCCGAGATCCGCACTTCGCGCAAATGCACCGTCTCGCTTGCCGGATCGACAATCCAGACAAATTTCTTGTCGTCGCGTTGCAAAATCGATGCCGGATTGAGAACCGTGGCAACACCATGCCCGCTTTGCGCAATCACCCGCACGGTTGCGCCTAAGCGAAAATCAGCTTTGGTGCTATCTAGTGCCAGCCGCAACCGCCGTGAACGGGTAAACGCATCCGAAACCGGTGCCACTTCGCGCACTTGTGCCACCGCACGCATCTGCGGATCGGCTTGCAAAAACACATCGAATTTTGTGTCAAGTTTCAGTAAATCACGCATCGTGTCCGGCACATCAACCACCACATCACGAATATCGGAGCGCGCCACTTGCAGGACAGGCTGGCCGGCCGACACCACCTGCCCCACCTCCGCATAAACCGCCGATACCACACCATCAAAATCAGATTGCAATTGCGCAAAATCGCGCTGATCCAATGCTTTACGGTAATCGGCTTGTGCCTTTTCCAATCCGGCAGCGGCACTGTCACGCATTTGACGCACAGCGTCATAATTGGCCTGTGCAATATTTCCGCTTTTCAACAATGCCGCATTGCGCTCTTCACTGGCAGCAGCACTTGCCAGTTGCGCCTCGGCACTCGCCAATGCGGCACGGGCAGATTGCACATTCAAATCCAAAGCTGAGGGATCAATGCTGGCGACAACTTCGCCATGACGAACCAGATCGCCGACATTCACTGCTCTTGCGGTCAAATTGCCAAGCACACGAAAAGCCAGATCAGTGCTAAAGCGCGGCTCGACCGTGCCGGTAAAACCCTGATCGATAAAAGCCTGCGGCTCGGCAACCATATAAAGCACCGGACGGGGCAAAACCTCTGCCTCTTCAACGGGCACTTCATTGCAACCAGTCAACCATAAAAGGGCTGCAACAGAGATCAAACTTGCAGTTCTCATTGCGTTTCCGCCCCGCTCTTTTGCAAAACTGTTGTTTCTACGCGCTGCTTTGAGCGCAGCATCTGCCCACCTTTTGCAACCACGACATCACCCTCGGCAACGCCTGAAGCAATCATCACCCGCTTAACGGCATATGAAAGTACTTCGACAGGCACCAGCGACACCAGATTATCGTCTGGGTTAACCCGCCAAACGGCAGGGCTGCCTTGCATGGAAGTGAGCGCACTCCATGTCAGGCTTGCAGCCTTTTGCGGCGGCAATTGCAGGGTGCCGCTAATGATACTGCCAAGCGGCAGCTCCGGCGCATCATCTGCCAGTGCCACTTTTACCTTGACAGTGCCAGTTTGCGCATCCACCACCGGCGCGATTTCACGCACCTTGGCCTGTGCTTTGATTGTCTCATCCGCGAGCAGTGTGATTGTAACATCAGCATCAAGGCCGATTTGCTTGACCAACACTTCCTGCACATCAAAAATCGCATCGCGGGCACCGTCTTGCGCCAGTGAAAAACCGCTTTGTGCGGCTTGAACGACCTGACCGACCTCGACATGGCGCGCAGTAATAATACCATCAACCGGACTGCGCAATTCAGTGTCTGCCAGCTCATTCACCGCATTCTCATACTGGCTTTCGGCACTGGTCAGGTCATTTTTGGCGGTAATCCATGCCTGCTCCGCCTGCTCAAATTGGCTGCGGGTGGTAAAACCTTGCGCCAGCAATTGCTGCTGGCGCTTATAATGCGCGGTAGCTTGTGTCAGTTCTGCTTGTGCCGCATCCTGTGCCGCTTTTGCAGCGCGTAAATTTGCTTGCTGTTCGCTGTCATCGATCCGTGCCAACAAATCACCGGCGCGCAGATGATCCCCCACATCTGCCAGCCGCTCGGTGATCTGCCCCCCGATTTTAAACGATAAATCAGCCTGCACCTGTGCATTCAATGTGCCGGTTAAAGTGAGCTGCGGGGCATAATCGGTATAGTGCACAACTTCTGTCGCCACCAATAAATCGCGTGGCATTTCCGCCCGCGCAGACCAGTCGGAGCGCCCCACAGAAGCGATCATAACCGCCACAAAAGCCAGAATTGAAGATCGGACAGGCACAAGATTTAAGCACTTTATCATAAGGTCACTGCTCTATAATTACCGATGCTTTACGGCATGGAAGGCTTAGTTTTTCGCCTTGACCGGCGTCACAATTTCAAACCACAGATCAACATTCTCGAAACTGCCAAAAAACTGTTTCAAGACTGCTTGATCGCCGCTCACTTTCAGGCTTTTAAACTGCTCCGCAGATGGTTCTTTCAGCAGGCCCAGCAAATCCGCTTTTGTAAGTGTGACATCAACTTGTGCAGCTTTGGATGCATCCGCACTCGCGTTTAAAACAGAATTGGCAAGTTCCAGATAATAGCTTTGTTCAAGATCGCTGAAATGCATATTGAGGCTGACACTCTGCCCTTTTACTCTATCCATATTCAGCCGCACCGCCAGATAATCAAACAGCATTTCCGGCGACATTGCATTGATCGTATCAGGACTGCCGCTGCCCACAGCCGTCAATTGCGGCACACCATGCAGCAGCTCCTGCGCGCCTTGCAAATAAATGGAACGCCATGGACCGGATTCGGCTTGATAAGCCATTTGCTGATAGGTTTGCGCCAACAGCGCACGCGCTTCGCTATTATCCGGATTGGCAAAAACCAAATGCTTCAATGCCATCGCCGCCCAGCGATATTCGCCATTGGCGACATCTTCACGAAGCCGTTGCAATGCCTGATCTTCACCACCCATATAAGAGACATATTTTTTTGCAGTTTCGACCGGCGGCAACACATTGAGGCTCGACGGATTGCCGTCATACCAGCCCATATAACGTTGATAAACCGCACGTGCATTATGGCGCAAAGTGCCGTAATAACCGCGCCCGCCCCAATAGGATTCAAGCTCCGGTGGCAGCGCAATCAGTTCGGCGATCTCTTCCCCCACATAGCCTTTATTCATCAGATTGACGGAACGATCATGGATAAAACGATAAAGATCACGCTGCTTTTTCAAATCTTCGACAGCAGCCTCCTGCCCCCATTGCGGCCAGTGATGGCTTTGAAAAACAACATCAATTTCATCGCCATAGAGCTGAATTGTTTCATTGATATATTTCGACCAAAGCAAGGGATCGCGCACCAATGCACCGCGCAATGTCAAAATATTATGCATGGTACGGGTGGTATTTTCCGCCATCCACATCGCGCGATATTGCGGCAGATAAATAGTCATTTCGGCTGGCGCTTCCGAGCCCGGTGTCATTTGGAAAATCATTTCCACGCCATCAATAATGCGCTTGTCGCCGGTTTTTGAAATTTCTATTGTCGGCAGGATCAGACTTGGCGGACCGATTGCGGTGGTCATCCCGAGCCCCGCACCAACACTGCCTTGCGCATGGCGCGGCAATAAAACGCCATACATATAAATAGAGCGCCGCGTCATGGCATTTCCGGCAATCACGCCTTCGGAAACGGCATGTTCAACAAAGCCTTCCGGCGCAATCACCACCACATCACCGGCTGCCACAGCCTCTTCACTGATCAGGCCCTTAACGCCGCCATAATGGTCAACATGCGAGTGGCTATACATAATGGCCGTAACCGGACGTTGCCCGAATTTTTCCGTTACTAATGCATATGCGGCCTTGGCTGTTTCCGGTGTGCTGCCGATATCGAACACCAGCCAGCCTTTATCGCCCCTGATGAAAGTAATATTGGCCAGATCATAGCCACGCACCTGATAGATGCCGTCAGCCACTTCAAACAAGCCATAATGCAGGTTCAATTGCGCATTGCGCCAAAGGCTCGGATTAACCGTATCGGGCGCCGGTTTATCCTGATCTATAAAACTGCGATAGCTCTCCAGATCCCAGACAATATTGCCGCTCTGATCTTTAATCGTCAGCGTTTCCGGCTTTAATAACAGCCCGCGTGCAGCATTTTCAAAATCATGCACATCATCAAACGGCAATTGCTGCAAAACCTGCTGTTGCAGTATTTTGGTTGCCTCAGACGCATCAACAGCCTGCGCCACAGCATAGGAAGAATGAACAAAAGCAAAAACTAATAAAAGAATTTGATGACTTCTCACCAATGAAAGCCATAGGTTTTTAAATTTATTCTTCATAAGACCCAACTACAAAGTTCCCGATTTTTTTATATTACTTTGCTGAAATAATAAGTAATTGGCAAAGCTTTGATTTTGGCTACTAGACATAAATCAGCATTGACCTAAACTTTGTGCCAAAAGGGACAATTGGGGAAAAAACAGTGAAATACTGTAAAATACAGACGCGGCAAATTCTGACCTCTTCGGGTTGGCTGTCATTACAACCAAAAGAGTTTCAGGATGAAATCTTGGAGCGTGGCATTGTGCAACATTATCCGGCAGGGAGTTTTATTTATCGCTTGGGGGATGATCTTGGAGGCATTTACGGTATGATTTCGGGTGCTGCCGGCATCACAACCGCGCCGGCAGTAGCCGCACCAAAACTTGTACATATGGGACGCCCCGGTGGCTGGACAGGCGAAGGCTGTTATCTCACCCGCCAGCCGCGTCAACTTGAGCTGCGCTGTATTCTGGATACCTGGCTGTTCCATGTGCCTCTGCATATATTGGATCAGATGACCGCACGCGAACCCAATGTCATCCGCTATATCAGCCATATTTTATTGCTGAATTCAGCCATGCTGGTGCAGGTGGTGCATGATTTACAAAAGCCCGAGGCCGATAAAAGAATAGCCTCCGTGCTCTACCGCTCGGCGCATCATGGTAGCCAGCCGTTACCACTGACCCAAACAGAAATTGGCGCCATGGCCAATGCCTCGCGCAAGCAGGTCAACGCGACTTTGCAAAAATTTGCCGCAGAAGGCTGGATCACCAATAGTTACCGCAATGTGATCGTGCTGGCACCAGCCGAGCTGGAAAAGTTCGGCCGCGCATCACTTTAAAAATTGTAATTGTCCTCATTCAGATTTAAAATCCGGACTTAATAAATGCACATGATAAATACACATGAAAAAATACTGTCTCTTAGTCTGCATAACGTTATTACCGCTTTTTAGTGTTATACTAATGTTTAGCGGCCTTGAAACACAGCATCGCGAGCATAATACTGACTATAAATTTTTCGTCAAACAAGAACCATCTTTTCAAATGTTCTTCATAAACCCGTTTGTTTGTGGAGAATGTGATGTCGAGATTTATGAAGTATCCCCGCTTTCGCGTATTCAGGAAATCGCTAACTATTGCCGTCAACGCTTTGGTTTGAGCAATTTGCGGATGTGCCATGCAATCTTCGCTGAAAGCCAGCGACAAGCACACTCCGCCACGCAGAATCTAGGAGCAATCACTCAAGTTGCCACGAATTTTATAAATAAAAGCAATATTGAGAATAAAACAAATTTCTCATTTCCATCTATGAATGATAAAATCATAGTGCCAGAGTGCATGTTACCGCTTAGTGCGAAATGGCGAGACGATGCTGATGGAACATTTCGCATCGATGTAAGTTGTGAAAAGACCAATCGTTCTTCACCACAAAACCGCTGGACCGTAACGCTGCAAGTTATTTCAAATGAAATAGAATAAGAAAACCGTGCGCTGGATTCTTGTGCAGACTAATATGGTTCATAAAGTCCGCAATATGGTTTGTTTGCAATTTTTCGCCACTCGGCAACTATGTGCAACTACCACAACAAAAAAGGCCGGGGCAACTCTGCACCGACCTTCCCTTTGTCATTTAATCCCAGTGCCAGTACATCCGTGGTCAAAGGTTCTAAATGACGGTGACATGTGCGAGCGCTGTGAGAAACGCGCTCTTAGCAATGTCTATGAACAACTTATAACGTTCAATTGTGCAAGTAATAAGGCATTATAGAAAATGAAATCGACCGGATCGTTGCAAATCAGATTGATAGCATAGATTATTCAAATCTCAGTCTGCACGAGAAAGCATGGAAATGGTGCTTGGTGCTCAGAAGATGAAGCAGGTCGAGGCCTATGTTCGTGTTGAGGATTTGGCTGACCGGTTACGTGGTGCGATGGGTAACTCTACAACTGCCCGCCAATTAGCTGAGCTTGGCATCGGTGCGGGAGCTGGTGCCTATGGAGCTTATACCGGAGATTGGGGCAGCGCTTTAACAGTTGGGGTTTTGACCGCAGGGGTTACGCGTGGTGGCCGGTGGATCAAGAATAGCGCCAATGACAAGGTGCTGCAGCAAATGGCAAACCTGCTGACAAATGAGCACCCACAAGCACTTATTATCGCGGCACAGCAGGCGGCAATTAAACCGACCTATATGAGAGCCTTAGAGAAGCTATCAGAAATGCTGGCAATACCAGTGCGCGGCATTTCTGATAG
>CANQXU010000040.1 GCA_947627865.1 uncultured Paenochrobactrum sp.
GGTGCTTTGGCTGACAATTACGACCGCCGCCGTATTATGCTCACAGCGCAAGCCATAATGGTCTTGGTATCTTTTGGGCTCGCAGCCTTTGCATATCTTGACTGGCTGACACCTTGGCTCTTGCTTACCTTCACCTTTTTAATAGGTTGTGGCGGCGCCTTGCATAATCCATCATGGCAAGCATCTATGGGTGATATTGTCCCGCGGGAAGACTTACCGTCCGCTGTCGCACTTAACAGCATGGGCTTTAATCTTATGCGAAGTGTAGGACCGGCATTTGGTGGTTTCATCGTCGCCGTGGCTGGCGCTGCTATGGCATTTTTACTCAATGCCCTAAGTTACATAGCTTTAATCATTACACTATGGCGCTGGAAGCCGAATTATCTGAAGAACGATCTTCCTCGTGAATCTTTTTGGCCGTCAATTGGTGCGGGTCTTCGTTATGTCTCGATGTCACCCAATCTTTTGAAAGTCATGTTCCGCGGATTTTTATTCGGTCTTTCTGCTGTGTCGGTTCTCGCACTTCTCCCGCTTGTTGCACGTGACCTTGTTGGCGGTACAGCGTTTTCCTATGGCATGATGCTGGGTGCATTTGGCGTTGGTGCGATAGGCGGCGCACTTGTTAGTGCAAGATTGCGTGAGATCTACAGCAACGAAATTATTGTGCGCGGCGCATTCGTGCTCTTTGCCATCAGTGTTTCAACAATCGCAATCAGTGGCAACCTTTGGCTTACTTGTATCTTATTACTGCCAGCTGGGCTGTCATGGGTTTTAGCGCTTTCACTTTTCAATGTGACAGTACAGCTATCCACACCGCGCTGGGTTGTTGGTCGCGCGCTTGCACTTTACCAGACCGCAACTTTTGGCGGCATGGCAGCAGGCAGCTGGATATGGGGAAGTCTCGCTCAAAATTACAGTGTTGAAACAGCGCTTATAACAGCAGGTCTCGTTCTTATTATCGGCGCACTGGTCGGGTTTATCATGAAGTTACCTGAATTTGGCTCTCTCAATCTTGATCCGCTCAACCGTTTCCATGAGCCGGTTTTACGTCTTGATATCAGACCGCGCAGTGGTCCTATCATGATAATGGTTGATTACATCATCGACAAAAAAGACGTACCTCAGTTTTTAAGTGCCATGACAGATAGGCGTCGCATCCGTATCCGCGATGGCGCACAAAGATGGGCTTTGTTGCGGGACCTTGAACACCCTAATTTATGGACAGAATCCTATCATGTGCCAACATGGGTCGAATATGTCCGCCATAATCAGCGGCGCACTCATGCAGATGCGGAAGTCTCTGAGCGGCTTATGGCATTGCATAGAGGTGAAACACCACCACTGGTTCATCGAATGATCGAGCGCCAAACAATCAGTGCTCACGATGATATCCCGCTTAAAGAACATTTGGATATTCACTAAAACATTCAAGCATCAAATTGTTTTGGTTGTGATGGCTGAGAATGCAAAGAACTAAAAATATAATATTACTAATTGAATGGGGAGTTACATGACGCACAGTGTTGCTAATCAACTAGAGGCTATACTTAAACGCCTTGAAGAGCGTCATAATGACGAAAAAGTTTTTACCACTATTTATGCTGACAGCGCTAGAAAAGAAGCAAAGGCGGCAGATAAACGTCGGGAAAAGGGACAGTCATTAGGCCCATTGGATGGCGTCATTATATCCATAAAAGATTTATTTGATGTTGAAGGCGAGCCTACACTTGCAGGTTCTGTCATCCATAAATCGTCACCTGCTGCACAACAAGACGCTCTTGCAGTTCAGCGTTTGCGCAAAGCAGGGGCTGTTATTATTGGAAAAACCAATATGACCGAGTTCGCCTTCACAGCGATTGGTCTCAACCCGCATTTTGGTGTTCCGGGCAACGCACTCGATGCAAGCAAAATCCCTGGCGGCTCATCCTCGGGAGCAGCCGTATCTGTTGGTGAAGGCACAAGCCAAATTGCAATTGGCTCCGATACCGGCGGTAGCATTCGGATCCCGGCAGCTCTCAATGGTCTTGTCGGCTTCAAGCCAACCAGTAGCCGCATCGCGATGAATGGTGTTTTTCCACTTGCACCCACACTTGACTCGATTGGACCGATCGCGCACTCGGTGTCGGAATGTTTTGTGACCGATGCTGTGTTGGCTGATGAGGACACAACCCTGCCTGCAAAGCTCTCTCTCAACGGCCTGAAACTTGCCATGCCAAATGGCTATTTGATGTCGGCAACACAGAGCAGTATTCTTGAAGCCTTTATGCATTCCAGTCATCTTTGCGAGCAGCAGGGTGCCAATATCCAAACTATTGAAATCGACGATCTGATCGAAGAGTTGAGTAACGCCACCAAACTCGGATCAATTGCTGGAATTGAAGCCAGTCACCTGCATTCTGATTGGCTTAATGATGCAAACGCGAATGTAGATCATCGTGTTAAGACGACTTTAACCAAGCGCCGCACTGTTTCCGACACTGATTACCAAAATATTCTGAAGATCCGTACTAAGCTCGCCAAACAAATGGATGAGCGGCTAAAGGAATTCGACTTCCTGATCATGCCGACAACACCTATTCATGCTGTCTCCATTGCATCCGTCAATGATAACGAGCACGAATATAACCGTGTTGAGAGCCTATTATTACGTAATACACAGATTGCCAATCAATTTGATCTCTGTGCTATTTCATTGCCGATAAAAACCAATGACATGCCGGCAGGGTTCATGCTTTGCGGCCGTCACGGTGATGACAAAAGACTGCTGGCAGCCGCCTTGTCACTGGAAGCGATATTCGCAAAATGACGCCATTACGCAAATTATAATATACTGCAGAGATTTTTATATAACGGAGGATTTTATGCTGGAAACGATGATTGATCAGGCTGCAGGCCGTGAACCAGCTGATATTGTTCTTAAAAATGGTTCTTTTTTTGACCTTGTAACTGGCGAGATCGTAAAAAGCGATATTGCTATCTGTGGCGATCGCATCGTTGGAACTTATGCTGATTATCGCGGAAAGCGCGAAATTGACATTTCTGGGAAAATAGTCGTTCCAGGTTTTATTGATACACATTTGCATATTGAATCCTCCTTGATTACCCCTCATGAATTCGATCGCTGCGTGCTTCCTTATGGGGTTACTACAGCCATCTGCGATCCACATGAGATTGCCAATGTCATTGGCTTGGATGGTATCCAGTTTTTTCTTGATAGTGTTCAGGAAACATTGATGGATATTAGGGTTCAGCTTTCAAGTTGTGTTCCTGCGACCCATTTAGAAACCTCTGGTGCGGAACTTCTGGTTGGTGACCTTCTGCCACTTGCGGATCATCCCAAGGTTATCGGTCTTGCCGAATTCATGAACTTCCCAGGTGTTGTGCATAAAGATCCTGAAGCAATAGCCAAGCTGACAGCTTTTCAGGGACGACATATTGACGGTCATGCACCTCTTTTGTCAGGCACTGATTTAAATGCATATCTTGCAGCAGGTATAAGTACAGAGCATGAAGCAACCTCTTATGAAGAGGCTATGGAAAAGCTACGAAAAGGCATGCATATTCTTATCCGTGAAGGTTCGGTTTCACGCGATCTCAAAGCATTGATGCCATTGATAACCGAACGCAATTCATCGCAAATAGCTATTTGTACCGATGACCGGAATCCTCTTGATATATTTGAGGAAGGCCATCTTGATCACATCATCCGCACGGCCATTGCTGCCGGTGTTGAGCCATTGGCAATTTACAGAGCGGCTTCAATTTCCGCAGCCCGCGCTTTTGGACTTAAAGATCGGGGTCTTATTGCACCAGGCTGGCGAGCCGATATTGTTGTATTGGATTCACTTGAAAACTGCCATGCCCAAATCGTCTTTGCAGGAGGCATTGAAGCAACCGCAGAGCGTTTTGCAGTGCGAAACCCCATAAAACAAGTTGGACGCAATAGCGTTAAAGCAGAGAAAATCACATCTGCTGATTTGCGTTCTCGTTCGAATAGCGGCCGCACGCGCGCCATAGGTATCATACCAGGCAAGATAATCACTGAAAGTCTGGAGTATGATCTTGTAACCGGCCCAAATGGTGTTGAGCCAGACCTTGCCCGTGATGTTTTAAAAATTGCGGTGATTGAACGACATGGCAAAAATGGGAATATTGCCACTGGCTTTATTCATGGTTTCGGCCTGAAATCAGGAGCGATCGCGTCTACGATCAGCCATGACAGCCACAATATTTGTGTTGTAGGCGCTAATGATGAAGATATGGCTATTGCAGCCAATCATCTAGGCGAGATCGAAGGTGGCTTTGTCGTTGTTAATGACGGCAAAATTCTCGCTGATCTTCCACTTCCTATAGCTGGATTGATGAGTGACAAACCTTTTGAGGATGTGCGTGAAAAGCTTATTGCACTTCGTGCTGCGGCTCGTGAGCTTGGCACTGAATTGTCGGAACCTTTTCTGCAATTGGCCTTTATTGCGCTGCCTGTGATACCACATTTAAAAATCACGGATCGGGGATTGGTTGATGTTGATAAGTTCGACTTTGTAGGAAATTAATTAAAAACGCATACAGATAAGATAAATATTTCAATAAGCTATGTATTTTTAATAAGAAAATACATTAAACTATGAGAGCGATTTCAGTTTATCACTTCAACTGAAACCGCTCTCATTTTTATTGATTACCAAAACAATTTAAATACAAACTTCGATTAAAAACGGCCCATCCATTTTGAATGAATTGAGCAGCAGTTCCTTAAATTCTGCTAGTGTATTGGCACGTTTTGCTGGAACTCCCAAACTTTCAGCCAGCCCAACCCAGTCAGGTGCTGGATCATTGAAGGTCAGCATACGACGTGCATTATCACCATAGAAGTTAATGCCTAGATTTTGCAGCTCACCTTGTAAAATTTTATACTCCGCATTGGCAAAAATAATGGTCGTGACACGTGTCTTCTCATTTGCCTGTGACCATAATCCTTGCAGTGTATACATAGCACTGCCATCAGCTTGCAAATTGATCACCTGCCGATCAGGGCAAGCAATCGCCGCACCCAAAGCAAGCGGAATACCTGAGCCGATCGCACCGCCTGTCAACTGAATATAATCATGCGCGGCAGAATTACGGCTTGCAGCCATAAAGCTACCTGCCGATGTGACTGATTCACTGCAAATAATTGTATTTTCCGGCATAAGGGCCGCAACTAAAGCACACACACCTGCGTCCGTCACAGGCTGGTTTAAATCTTCTGGCTCTTTAGGTGGAGTTTCATCCCGATCCGGTGTTTGATCAGCACCAAGCTGATCAGCCAATCTCGTTAAGGCATCAAGTCCGTCATCTTCCAATCCACACAACGTGAGAGTTTCACACCCCTCCGGCAAGAGTTTGCCCGGCTTATTCGGATAAGCAAAGAAGGCAACTGGCTCCATCGTCTCAACCAACAGAACCTGCTTATATTTTTTCAAAACATCGAGTGACATCGAAATAGGATACGGCAATTTATCGACATGCGGCCGACCACGTCCACGCTCCATACGAGCAATAAAAGTCTCAACCAGTATGTCCGCACCTGTTTTATGGGCGATTTTTTCGATGAGCTCCAACGGCTTTTGTCGTGCCATACGTCCGCCAAGCAAAATAAGTGTCGGCACGTCTTTTTGGAGCATTTTGCATGCCTGATCAATAAGATCAGCACTGACTGTTTTGCCCGCTGTTAGCTGTGGTTTTGTAATTGGTGTATAATCTGCAGGTGTCCAGGCGACATCAACTGGCAGAACCAATGACGATATCCCTGGTAAAGACATAGATGCCTGCCATGCCTCTGCGGTATCGGCAGCCATTGTCTGTGCCGATGAAGCACGTTTAAACCAATGCGACATTGGAGTGGCCAGACTTTTGATATCACTTGTCAGCGGGGCATCATAAATCAAATGATCGTCTGAGTGATCTCCGATCACATTGATCATAGGGGTGCGTGCTCTTTTTGCATTGTGCAAATTTGCCAGACCATTGGCTAAGCCCGGCCCCAGATGCAGCAAAGTGGCCGCAGGCTTATCAGCCATACGTGCATAGCCATCAGCAGCACCTGTCGCGACACCTTCAAACAAGGCAAGAACGCAGCGCATCTCTGGCCGTTGATCAAGTGCTGCCACAAAATTCATTTCAGAAGTGCCGGGATTGGCGAAACAAACATCAACATCAAGCTCAAGCAGTGTATCAACCAACTGCTCAGCACCATTACGTGAAACCGTCATATTACTCCCCGACACTCTAATAAAATTTTGAAAATCAAACACCGACTTTCATGACCGGCCCTCCAGCCGGTTACGGGTGCAGTTTACATATTTCAGCGACTTAATAAAGCATTGATCCCCAATGAAAATTCATAACATCATTCATAATTCAATTAGAATAAATTTGTCCAAGTGTTTTTTAACTCTGTAAAATTTGACTTAACTGTCTTTCATAATAAACAAGTAAGAGCGAACGGATATGAGTCTGTTATTTATCTGTTTTATTGCTTAGTGCAGGCATTCGAGGAGCAGCAATAATGTCGGTCAGCGCGTCCATTATTTCCATTCAAAGTCAGGTCGCATTTGGTCATGTGGGTAATAGTGCTGGCGTCTTGGCCATGCAGCTACGCGGCCATGATGTTGCTGCCATACCGACAACCCTCTTATCCAATCATACAGGTTTTGATACTTTGCATGGCAAAGTCATAGAAGCTGAATTAATCGAAGACTTGCTTCTAGGAATAGAAAAAATTGGCTTGCTGCAAAGCTGCCGTTATATTGTTTCAGGCTATCTTGGCTCAAAAGCGAATGCCGAAGTGGTTAAAAACTTTGTACTCAAGGCCAAGCAGATTAATCCCGAGATTATTTATATCTGTGATCCGGTCATGGGCGATATTGATCCCGGACTTTATGTACCTGAGAGCCTTGCAAACTTCATACTTACCCAGCTAGTTCCTCTTGCAGATATACTCACTCCCAACCATTATGAACTGGGCTTGATTACCGGAAAAGAAATTGAAGACTATGATCAACTTGCCAAGCAAATCAGGCAATTGCAAAGCTATCGGGACGCCCGCATTGTCGTAACAAGCTGCATTTTAAATGATACACCCGATAATGCATTGGAAAATATCGTAGCTGAAGGGACAGAAATTACACGTCACCCCTCCCCACGAGTTCCTATGGTTCCATCTGGCACCGGTGATTTATTCACGGGCTTACTGACCGCTGATCTGGCAAATGGCTTCTCTTTGGCTGAAGCAGTCGATGATGCCGCACAAATCATTGTCGGCATTTTAACAGACATGCAAAAAGCTGGTCGCAGCGAAATTCAACTCGGATCTGTGATCAAGGATTTACTACCTAAAATGTAAATCCTTGATCTTTGTTCAATCTTAAGTATTGCGGCTCAACATATCACTGTTAATAGCCGCATCCAACCGACACATAAAATCCTCTGCGCAGCACATATGATCTTTCATGATACGAGCGACCGCATCTCTGTCTTGTTTTTTCAAAGCTGCTAATAATGCAATATGACTGTCAACATTATGATCGCCAAATTTTTCATGTTCGGTTAGAATAGCAGACCGAAAACTGACAAGATCGCGTAATAAACTATTGAGAAAACGGCAGATAAAGACGAGTAAAGCATTATCAGAAGCATCACATAATATATCGTGAAACTCAGTTTCCGCCTTGCGCCCTAATGCCCTGTCACCATTACTGTTTGCATTGATGCAATCCTCAATGTTTTTTTCTAGCCGCTTAAAATCATTATCCGTCAGCTTGCCAACTACATTTAACGCCAATATCACTTCCAGCGATTTTCTGAGTTCGTAAACATCCTTAAATGTAAGCGTTTGGAAATGCAGATATTGCCTCAATTGCTGCATGACGATTTCTAATGAAGCAGGCTGTATTTCCGGCCCTCCATTAGGGCCGGACTGCATTGCAATCAATCCTTCAACTTCCAGCGCCTTCAAAGCTTCTCTGATCGTTCCTTTCGAGCATCCATAATGCTCCATCAAAGCTTTTTCATGCGGTAGACGATCGCCAGGCACCATTTTTTCGAGCGCAATTTTACGCCGTAGATCCTCTGCTATTTGATCCGAGAGTTTTATACGTTTGAACTTTACAGTTTTACTAAAAGTGACAGGAGTCTCATCCATTATTCATCTCATAGTTACCACACCGCATGATCATCCAAAGGATAAATGGGCCTGCCCAGTTTTTTGAATGAAAAGAGTTCATAATTGGAGCTAGTCACGCCGCTACTAGCACATTCAATGACGGCTGCGGCACTTGGCTCGAAAACAGGCCTGCAATACATGCGCGATTTCAAAATCAAGTAATCCGACTTTAATGGATCAATGCCAGCGCAATTAAATACCCCCAAATCCCATGGTTCATGTGGCTGCTCGGTAATCAAAATAAGAGCCTGTTCTGTGCGTAAGACCGCAGCGCGCCCCATATGGCATAATTGACCGGTATAAATCGGGCCTGAAACAACATAGTCACCGTCGCTCAAACCATCCACAAGCCCTTCAAGCACCAAAGATTGTTTGGGCTGCACAAAGTCGTCAGCGGCCACTTTATTGCCAAGTGTAATTGTAATCCTTTGACCAACTCCGGCCTCAGTCATCTTTCTGACAACATCCGGATCACAAATCGGCCCTGCGACAATATTTTTAAATCCAGCCTTTAAGGCTGCATTCAGAACATCCATATTATCACAGGTACCGCCCGACATGCAGTTATCACCGTGATCAAGCATTAATACATAATTGCCATCTGATATCTCATGGGCAGAACGTGCTTTTTCAATGGAAGTGGATAACGGCTCTTCAAGATAAAGAAATTCACTCCTTCGCTTCCATATTTCATCTGCAATTTCTTGAGAAACCGCTTGTGCGAGTTCTTGTGTTTTAGCAACGCTGACAACTGAAACGCCTGTCTCCGATAGGTCTGCAATCGGAAACCCGCCAAACACCGTAACGCCATAAACACCCTCGCGCTCTTCTGCAGCACGCGCGAGATTAACAATATCTGTGATTGCACCAGCTTCATTTGTGTTCATTTTTAAAGTCGCGGCAAGCATTGGTGGATGCACCCACGCTTGTGCAGGTTGCAGCCCATTATCCAGCATTTCATCAATAATACGCGTGACATGCTCACCAGTGGCATACATATCAATATGCGGATAAGTTTTAAAACCTACTATGCAGTCACTATTATCCAACATTTTTTGCGTAATATTACCATGCAGATCGAGTGCTACACCGATAGGGGTAGATGGCGCGGCAGCACGCACTCTTGCGAGCAATTCGCCCTCACCGTCATCGTAACGCTGAGTTACCATTGCCCCATGAAGGTCGAGTAAGATGAGGTCACATGGCTGTTTTAGAGCGTCGACTATAGATTTTGCCATTTTTTCAAATGCTGCATCTTCAACTGGTCCGCTTGGATTGGCCGTTGCTGCAAGCGGCACAACAAGTTCCGCTTGCTTTCTAATGCAATAGTCAAAAAAGGCTCCAAGAGCTGTATTTGAGCCATTCGCGAATTGTCTCGCATCCTCATCCCAGTGCGGTTTAAATGATGCAAGGTCTGTTTTAACTGGTGAAAATGTATTGGTCTCGTGATTGAGCCGAGCAATTAATATACGCATATTCCAATTTCCCTAAGCAGCAATGCGACGCTCAGCGGTGAGGCGGTCATAATTAAGCACAGCATCAAGCAAGACCTGTGTTCCAGCTGCACATTCAGACGATGAAGTCGCTTCCGCCTCGTTGTGGCTCAAGCCGCCTTCACTTGGAACGAATATCATGGTGGTTGGCACAATTTGTGCGGTATGTGCCGCATCATGTCCGGCACCTGATATTATATCCATGGATGCGTAACCATATTTATCAGCAGCATCACGGACGGCTTCGATGCAATCAGGATGGAAATTAACTGCGTCAGTTTTAGAAATACAGTTAAGCTCGGATGTCAGGCCAATATCTTCACTGATGGATTTATATTTATCGAAGATTTTGGCTTCCATAGCGTCCAAGACTTTGTCATCCGGATGGCGTATATCAATGGTAAAATGCACCTCGCCCGGTATCACATTATTGGAATTTGGTTTAACCTCAACAAACCCGATTGTCCCAACTGCAAGCGGACCATATTCATGGGCCAATGCATCAACAAATTCGATGAGGCGTGCAGTGCCGAGCAATGCATTATGACGCATTTTCATCGGTGTTGAACCCGTATGCGCTGAGCGGCCACGAAGGCAGCCTTCATACCAACGCATGCCCTGAACCCCTTGAACGATACCAATCAGCTTCTTTTCAGCTTCAAGGATTGGCCCTTGCTCAATATGAAGCTCAAACATGGCATCAAATGCAACTTCAGATTTTGCTGTGTCACCACGATAGCCAATCTCATCCAATGCATCTTTGAAAATAATACCCTCGACATCTTCACGATTATCAGCGAATTCGCGTGGATAAACACCGCAATAGACCCCTGATCCAAGCATAGCCGGAGCAAAGCGCGAGCCCTCTTCATTGGTCCAGTTGACAAGCATCAATGGCGCTTCACTAACATAGCCAGCTTGATGCAATGTCCGCATCACCTCAAGTCCGCCCAATACGCCTAAGATACCATCGAATTTACCACCCGTTGGTTGGGTATCCAAATGACTGCCCATTGCGATTGGCGCCAGTTCCGGATTGCGTCCCTGACGAATGGCAAACATATTACCCATTTCATCAATTTTAACGTCCAATCCAAGCTCTTGGCACTGTTTTTTAAGCCAGTCTCTAACTTTTTTATCATGCTGGGTTAGCGTTAAGCGGGCGATGCCACCATTCGGTAGTCCGCCAATTTTAGCTGTTTCCATCAGACTATCCCACAAACGGGCTTCATCAATGATCAGATTAGACATTTATTATAGCTTTCCCTTGCCACAATCACTATGAAGTTAATTCGCTTTAACGCCAAGATAGCGATCACGCGCTTCAGTATCGGCGATAAATTCTTCCGCTGTTCCATGATAAACAATCTTACCAAGCTCAAGAATATAGTGCCTGTCTGCCAACGCATTACATACCGCCAAATTTTGCTCTACCAGCAAGATCGGCACACCAGCATCACGTATTTTAAGGATCTGGCTGACAATTTCTTCAACAATAACAGGCGCCAAACCTTCAACCGGTTCATCAAGCATCAATAGATTGGGCCCATTCAACAAGGCTCTGGCAATTGCAAGCATCTGCTGTTCACCGCCTGACAACTGACTGCCGCCATTTTTTTTACGCTCTTCAAGCCGCGGAAAAATCGTGTAAATATCAGATAGTGACCACGGGGATTTTTTACGCTGCGATATTTGCAGGTTTTCTTCCACACTCAATAAACTAAAAATGCCGCGATCTTCAGGTACGAGTGCAAGCCCTTCCTGAGAAACCTTATAAGCGGGTGCTCCTGTCAGGTTTTTTCCTGCAAGCATGACCTTGCCTTTGGCTGGTGTTAGCAACCCGCTGATTGATTTAAGGGTTGAGCTTTTACCCGCACCATTGCGCCCCAGAAGGGTTACAATTTCGCCTTCTCTCACCTCCAGTGAAACACCTTGAATGATATGGCTCTTTCCATAATAACTATGAATATTTTCAACTTGGAGAAAAGCGCTCATGCTATATCTCCTGTGATCATATTGCCAAGATAAGCGCGCTGCACTTCCGGATCGTCCCTGACAACAGATGGGGGCCCCTCAACAAGTTTTCGTCCCGCGCGCATCACAGTTACGGTATCGCTGATATTCATCACAATGCCCATATTATGCTCAATGAACAAAACCGTATGATCTTTTCCAAGATCGCGGATAAGGTTTTTCATTTCCTCGATATCATCAATGCCCATTCCCGATGTCGGCTCGTCCATCAATATTACCCGAGGCTTGGAAGCCATCGCCATTCCAACTTCAAGCCGCCTTTGCTGTCCATGCGACAGCTCTCCTGCAGCTCGGGAATGAACATGCTTTAAACTCAAGCGCTCCATGATTTCCTCAGCGGTTTCATGAGCGGTTACATTGCTTTCAGCACTTCGCCATGGCGCCAGTGCAGCCCATGGTGTTTTACCTTGAGCAGCAAGTCGTAAATTTTCATGAACATCGAGTGTGGGAAACAGGCTTGTCACTTGGAATGAACGGGCAATACCAAGCTGAACACGCTCTTCTGCCGTCGTATTAGTAATATCCTCTCCATGCAAACTGATCGTTCCTGAAGAAGCACGCACACGTCCTGTCAGCGCATGGAATAAAGTCGTTTTCCCTGCACCATTGGGGCCTATAATAGAATGCACACTATTTTGCTTGATTGCTAAATCAACATCGGCAAGCGCTACGAATTTACCATAGGTAACACCGATACCTTTTGTGCCTAATGCTACGTCTTGATGAGAATTATGAGATTTGTCAGACATATCAATTCTCCTCAGCCACTGTATCCGCAGATGTGGCTTCATCTTTACGTCGTCTGCTTGACAGATAGGACACGAGTTTCTCAATCAGACCCCAAAGCCCTTTTTGCGCGAATAAAGATACGAGGATCAGCCCAAGCCCCAGCAATAGCAGCCAACGTGGCCAAATGACTGACAATGTATCCGCCAATAGCAAATAGCTGGCAGCACCGATCACAGAAGCATAAAGGCTCGTACTACCGCCAATAATTGTCATGATCAGAATTGTTTCACTGGTATGATGCTCAATACTCGTCAAAGGCGCGACACCGATAAGCATGGCATGCAGCGCGCCTGCCAAAGCAGTGACCGCTCCCGAAATTGCAAATGCAGTGACTTTAAACGCCTTTACCGGAAAACCAATCGCGATAGCACGTTCTTCATTTTCGCGAATGGCAATAAGCGTACGACCAAAGGTTGACTGCGTCACACGCAGAAGCACCCCAAAGATAACCAGAAAAAGAATGGCAACAAAACTGTAATATGACCACGCTTTGGTAAGTTCAGAACCGAATATGCTTGGACGTGGCACATCCAGCAAGCCGTTATCACCACCTGTTAAATCACTGAATGTATAGGCAAGGAAGAAAAACAGCTGAGAGAAGGCAAGCGTCAGCATGACAAAGTAAACGCCTTGCCGGCGTATTGACAACCAACCGACAGCAGCAGCCAGCAAGGCACCAAATACGAGTGTCAATGGCAACATGATGACAACAGGGATGCCTGTTTTTGTCAGCAATATACCTGCTATATAGCTACCTGTTCCAAAGAAAATGCCCTGGCCAAAGGATAAAAGGCCAGTATAGCCAAGCAAGATATTACATGCAGCCACCGCTAAGGCGAAGATCAGTATTTCGCTTGCCAAAATGCCTGAACGCATAAAAATTGGAAGCGCAATAACGGTGAGTGCAGCAAGACAAAACTGAAAATATGGATTGTTCAAGAGTTTCATAATTATGCTCTCCCAAACAGGCCGCGCGGCATTGAAACAATAATTAATGCCATTCCGACATAAATGATAAGCCGTGCGCCTTCTGGCCAGATTGTTGCCATGAGGCTTTGCAGAACACCAACAAGTATGCCCGCAACCAGCGCTCCGGTATAACTCCCCATTCCGCCAATCACCACGACAACAAATGCAATGCCGAGTGCATCGATACCCATAAAAGGCTCCACCCCTCGAATAGGCGTAACAAGGGCCCCGGCAAGACCTGCCAAGCCCGCCCCGAGAGCAAACACAGCCGTATTAATGCGTAATGTATTATAGCCAAGAAGCGCCATATTTTCTGACGATTCAGATCCAGCGCGCACGATCGCGCCCAAGCGCGTGCCTTCTAACAGCCACCAAAGTAGTGCTGCCAGAATAGCCGTGAAAACGATCACAAAAATACGATATTGCGGGTAAATAAAATCACCCCAAATGAAAACACCGCTAAAAGCAGATGGTGCGGCTACACTGCCACCCAATGGCCCCCAAATAATAATCACCATTTCCTGAATCATCAAAGCCAAGCCAACCGTGACAAGAATATGGAATGTATGGGGAAGTTTATAGATCCGTCTTAACAACAAGGCCTCGGTCATTGCGGCCAGCGCTGCGACAATAATCGCTGCCACCGGCATCGCAATCCAAAAGCTATAACCACGTTCAACAAGATCATAAGCAATATATGCGCCGAGTAGATAAAAGGCACCATGCGCAAAGTTTACGAACTGCAACAGGCCAAAAATCACACTAAGACCCACGGCGAGCAAGAAATATAACATGCCCAACCCGATGCCGTTAAGCACCTGGAACAAATATGTCACCGGAAATTCTCCTGGCTATATGAAAGCTGGGCGGGGCACTTCTATTGCAGGCCCCGCAGTCTTTACGCCGAATTTTGTGGCATTACGCCATTTTGCAACCGGCAGCTTCAGGATCAAGGAATGATTTTCCAGCCGAAATAACCTCAGCATAATCGTCCTTGTTCTGCATATCAGCTTTGGATTTACCCTTCAGGAGATAATAATCTTTGATGATCTGATGATCCGCACCACGGATTTCTTCTTCACCAGTCAGACCTTCATATTTCATGCCGTCAAAGACTTTGGCGATTGCATCACCATCCGTGCTGCCTGCCTTGACTGCGGCATCAATCAACAGTTTCGTCATGAGATATGAACCAGCGAGGGAATAATTTGGATTTTCGCCATATTTAGCCTGTGTCAGTTCAACCAGTTCATTATTGCCAGGCGCATCGACACCGTGCCAATATTGGGCACCGAAATAAACATCTTCACAAAGGTCAGGCCCAAGTGCTTCGAACTGTTCAAGTCCGGAAGCCCAAGCAATCACAATTTTCATACGCTCTTTGAGGCCAAAGCTGATCGCTTGACGTAACGTATCGGATGACTGGGCACCAAAGTTCAAGATCAATAAAGCATCCGGCTTGGCGGCAATAGCATTGGTCAAATAGCCGCTAAACTCTTTTTCAGTTAAAGAATGATAGCTATTGCCGACATGTTCCGCACCTTTTTCTTCAAAGACATTTTTAGCAGCATTCAGCAAACCATCACCAAAAACATATTGAGGAGTGATGGTATACCAACGTTTCACTTCAGGCATTTGCTCAAGGATAGGACGAACAGTCTGCTCAATTGCACCAAATGTCGGAACACTCCAACGATAGGTACCCAGATTGCAATCAACGCCAGTTAACTCATCCGCACCCGCAGTTGTAAACAGGATGCCATTGCCTTTGGTTGCTTCTTTGCCCATAGCCAAAGATTCAGAAGACAAGATGCCGCCTGCGAACAATTTGACACCGTCCTGGTCAATTGCATCCTGCATCTTGCGAACAGCAGAGGCTGGCTTGCCTTCTGTATCCATATCCACGGTCTTGACGGTAATGCCATATTTTTTGGCGGCCTCTTCGGCTGCAATAATAGCGCCCATAGAGGCATATTTACCATTGGCAGCAAACGCACCTGAAATCGGAACAGGAATACCAACAGTAATTGTATCTGTTGCAGCTCCCGCACTTCTGATCAGGCTCGGCATTGAAAATGAAGCACCAGCAAGGGCGCTATAAGTTAGAAACTTACGGCGGCTAATCATAATTACGTTCCCCTAATTTAACGTCTCTCTTCCGGAGATCGTTATAACTATACGCATAGATTATTCTTGCTGTCTAGCCGCTGCATTCATCATAAATATCATGAGAATTTGGATAGACTTTCAATCAAAAGCATAAACTATCATTGATATTTAAATTGCAAAAACGCGGTGCAATTTGTCTTTGCACTATGCAAAGACAAATATGAAATAGTCATACCAACCAATTGATAGAATTGATAAATTTCAAGCATGGAACGACATGTTAAATGCCGCTAAAAGCCTCGTCATTTATAACGTCGTGGATCTAGTGATGGATGGATCAAAGTCGTCCCGCCCATCGCATCTGCTAGAATTCTTGCTGTTGTTGGTCCTAATGTAAATCCTTGATGGCCATGTCCAAAATGTAACCAC
>CANQXU010000041.1 GCA_947627865.1 uncultured Paenochrobactrum sp.
CGCTTGACTAAAAAAACAGCATCTTCTGACTGGCTACCCGCTGTTTCAAATTGTGTCTTACCAATATAAAAAAGTACGGATGCAGCAATCGCGCAAAGAACGATCACAGAAAGTATAAAATTGGCAAATACAACAATTTGAGATCGGGCACCATGCGAGCGCTTTTTACCTTGTCCATTAGCTTTTCCTAACGGTTCATTATCACCACGGCTTTGTACTGTATTTTGCGATTGAGACGATTGCATAGTTGAAGACTGTGCGCCTTTGTCTTGCTGTGCATGAGACAAATCATCAGATGCGGATATATCCTGCGAATGGCCCGTCAGCCTATTTGGATCTTGCGCATTTGTGCTCACAGAATCACCTCAAAATCAATCAGTTCAATCTCATCGCGCTGTATCATTTTATATCAATGAAACAGATACGTTACAGTCTCTCGTGCCTTAGCTGCAATATGACTCAGCTCAGGACAATGCCTCTAAACAATCGACAAGTCGCGGCAGCATCAAGGCAGTTCCACCTTATCTAGCCCATTAGGCCGATTATATTCTTAATCCAGTATCGAAATGCTGCCTTTTCCACGGAAAAATAGCATTCAATGCATTAAATCAAGAGTTATAAACAAATAGCGCCGATGGTTGTATCCACCGGCGCTATTGTAAGTATTATATTTCACTCATTATTATTATGAATAACGTCGTAAAATCAGTGTTGCATTTGTTCCGCCGAATCCAAAAGAATTGGACAAAGCGACATCAATCTTGCGTTCGCGTGCCTTGTTCGGCACCAGATCAATTTCTGTCTCAACAGATGGGTTATCAAGATTAAGTGTTGCCGGAGCAATATTATCCCGAATGGCCAAAGTTGAGAAAATGGCTTCAGCAGCTCCCGCGGCTCCCAAAAGGTGACCGATTGAAGATTTTGTTGAAGACATAGAAATTTTTGAAGCAGCATCGCCAACAACACGCTCTACAGCAGCCAGTTCAAGAGTATCCGCCATTGTAGATGTGCCATGCGCATTGATGTAATCAATGTCGTCAGCAGTGATGCCAGCATTTTTCATGGCAGCTTCCATGCAACGCTGGGCACCTTCGCCGTTTTCGCTCGGCGCAGTGATGTGATAAGCATCGCCCGACATGCCGTAGCCGATGACTTCTGCATAAATTTTTGCACCACGTGCTAATGCATGTTCCAGTTCTTCCAGAACAACGACACCCGCACCTTCGCCCATAACAAAACCATCACGGTCATTGTCATAAGGACGTGAAGCTTTTGTCGGATCATCGTTGCGCTTGGTTGAGAGCGCTTTACAAGCAGCAAAGCCAGCCAGTGAAATACGGCTGATGGGTGATTCAGTACCACCTGCCACCATGACTTCCGCATCGCCCAGAGCAACCATACGTGCAGCATCGCCAATAGCATGGGTGCCTGTTGCACAAGCAGTTACTACAGAGTGGTTAGGACCACGCAATTTGTGCTTAATTGAAACATGACCAGACGCCAGATTGATCAAACGGCCAGGAATGAAAAATGGTGAAACACGACGCGGACCTTTGTCGCGGAGCGTATAACCAGCCTCGACAATACCTTCAATGCCACCAATACCTGAACCGATCAGCACACCTGTGCGGATCTGATCTTCATCAGTTTCAGGATGCCAATTCGCATCATCAAGCGCCTGATCCGCCGCTGCAACAGCATAGACGATAAAAGGATCGACTTTACGCTGCTCTTTCGGCTCCATATAAAGATCAGGATTGAAAGTACCGTCGGTTCCATCACCAACAGGAATTCGACAGGCGATCTGACAGGCGAGATCATCAACCTCGAACTCAGTGACGCGGCGCGCTCCGCTTTGGCCAGCAATCAAACGTTTCCAAGTCTCTTCGACACCGTTTGCCAGTGGCGACACTAGACCCAGACCGGTGATGACGACACGCCTCATATTCACCTCGTATATTTTTTAACATCGCACTCATACTGATCCGATAAGCGGATTAAAGCAGATGTAATTGTCATGAAACTAAATAAATACCGCAAGTAAACAGCATTCTAATATCTGTTTTGCGGCTTACCCATCAGGGTTTGATTAGATCTGGCATCATAAAAGCCAGCATAAATTTAACAGGGGGCCGGAAAAGCCAGCCCTCTGTCATAAATTTAATGATTAGGCAGAAGCCTTAGTGATGAATTTAACAGCATCACCAACAGTCAGAATTGTTTCTGCTGCATCATCAGGAATTTCTACGCCGAATTCTTCTTCGAACGCCATTACCAATTCAACGGTATCAAGGCTATCAGCGCCGAGATCGTCGATGAAGCTTGCGCTTTCAGTGACTTTGTCAGCATCCACGCCTAAATGTTCAACTACGATTTTCTTGACGCGTTCTGCGATATCGCTCATGTCGTGACCTCGACTTATGTTTTTGTTGCTCTGCCTTTGGTTAGCGGCATGCATGATTGTAATCAAGTTTTAAGACGTTTGCCAACTGCTGTTATCAGCAAAAGAGCATACGCTCACGGAAATCCCATACGGGAATAGATAACGGATTCCAAAAGAAATCCGCATTTCATCGAGCGCCTTACCATGCTTCGTGAGCAAGGCAAAGAGCTTTTCGAATTTTAATAGGCGCTTCCATAGCTTTTTTAATAGTTTTTTATCTATTTTTGAAACTATTTAGGCTCAATTAACCGGTGAAAGCCGATTAAATCATCACCATTCCACCATTTACATGGATGGTTTGGCCCGTCACATATGCAGCTTCATCCGAAGCCAGATAGACAACAGCCGCAGCAATTTCTGCTCCCGCCCCCATACGTTTCATCGGGATGCCGCTCATGATTGCATCTTTTTGCTTTTCATTGAGCCTGTCCGTCATCGCTGATTCGATAAATCCTGGGGCGATGCAGTTAACTGTAACATTGCGGCTAGCAATTTCCTGAGCCAGTGACTTAGAAAAACCAATCAAGCCCGCTTTGGAAGCGCAGTAATTTGCCTGTCCTGGGTTGCCGGTTACACCAACAATAGATGAAATATTGATAATACGACCATGACGACGACGCATCATCGGATGTGTGATCTCACGCGTAAGATTGAAAACCGAGGTCAGGTTTACATTTAAAACACTATCCCAGTCTTCATCGCTCATACGCACAAAGAGGCCATCTTTGGTAATGCCGGCATTGTTCACGAGGATATCGATGCCGCCCATTTCTTCTTCAGCTTTTTGACCCAAAGCTTTTACGGATTCACGATCCGATAAATTGGCCGGAAAAACAAAAACGCGCTCACCGAGTTCAGTGGCAAGAGATTGAAGTTTTTCTTCACGCGTACCATGCAGACCAACAATTGCGCCTTGCGCATGAAGAGCTCTGGCAATTGCCTCGCCCAGACCACCGGTTGCACCTGTTACTAAAGCCTTACGGCCTGTCAGATCAAACATCATATATCCTTTCAGCCAGTAATCAGCCGATTATAGCAGCAAGTGCTGCATCAATTTCTTCTACAGTTCCAACAGGGGTGCTTGTCACATCTTTTGTAATGCGCCGCGCGAGACCTGACAGAACTTTACCTGAGCCAATTTCATAAAACGTGTTCACGTCATTGCTGGCAAACCACTCAATGGTTTCACGCCAACGTACCTGCCCTGTGACCTGTTCTACCAACAAGCTAACGATTTCATCAGCATTCGTCACTGGTTCCGCACGCACATTCGCAATCAAAGGCACAACCGGATCATGTTTAGCTACGGTTGAGAGAGCTTCGCGCATAGCATCTGCTGCAGGCGCCATTAATGCTGAATGGAAGGGCGCGGAAACAGGCAACATAATGGCACGTTTCGCACCTTGTTCGGAAGCAAGCTTTGCAGCCAATTCCACGGCTTCTTTAGAGCCGGATATAACCAATTGGCCACCGCCATTATCATTAGCAATCTGAACGGCACCAGCAGATGCAGCATCAAGACAAATAGCGACAACATCTTCATCAGAAAGACCAATAATCGCAGCCATTGCACCCTTACCAACCGGAACAGCAGCTTGCATTGCATTTCCGCGAATGCGCAATAATCGTGCAGTATCAGCCAGTGAGAAAGTGCCGGCGGCACAAAGCGCTGAATACTCACCCAACGAGTGACCGGCGACATAAGAGACTTTCTCTTGGAGTTTCAACCCTTGTGATTCCATCACTCTGATCACGGCCATTGAAACAGCCATTAATGCCGGCTGCGCATTGGCAGTCAGTGTCAGTGTATCTTCAGGGCCTTCGAAGATTGTTGCAGAGAGTTTTTCACCCAATGCATCGTCAACCTCTTCAAAAACTGCTCTTGCTTCAGCATATTGCTCAGCCAATGCCTTGCCCATGCCTACAGTTTGGCTGCCTTGTCCCGGGAAAGTAAATGCTATTGCCATAAACGCCTCTTAAATATACCTGCTTTACTATGCAGATGAGCACAGTCAAATAATAGTATGCTCTTTGTTATATTGAGTAAAATGTTGGCGCATGTGCCCCATTGATGCTGCCAAAGTCAAGTTATTGTCGAGTTAAAGAGCAAATCGACCTTGCAAACAAGCCCAAAAACACGTATTAGCCACATCGTTCATGGTCCGGCATCAGCTGGGGGCTGAACGGAGGATCGGTTTACCGTCGAGGCCAAAAGGCTTCTGCCTCCCGTGTCTCCGCTCTCGATCGTCTCAGACAGCGTCCTTTCTTCCCGCGCAAGCGGAACGGAGAAGTCGCAGAGGCTTAGCCGCTGAAACCGGATATGATTAATTGAAGAAAGGCAAGCCAATGGCTCTTTATGAACATGTGCTTCTTGCCCGCCAGGATATCACCCAGCAGCAGGTCGACGCTCTCGTCGAACAGTTCAAGGGTGTTCTCGAAGAAAATGGCGGCAAAGTCGGCAAGATCGAAAACTGGGGTCTTCGTCCCCTGACATACCGCATCAACAAGAATCGTAAAGCTTACTACACGCTTCTTAATCTTGATGCTCCAGCAGCAGCTGTTGCTGAAATGGAACGTCAGATGCGTATTAACGAAGACATCCTGCGCTTCATGACAGTTCGTGTTGAAGAACACGAAGAAGGTCAGTCAGCAATGCTGGCGCGCCGTGATGATCGTCGTGAGCGTGATGATCGCTTCGGTCGTGATGATGATCGTCCTCGTCGTGATCGTGGTCCACGTCGTCCACGTGAAACTGAAGCTGGCGAAGGAGAATAAGACATGGTTGACATTAACCAAATCCCAACTCGTCGTCCTTTCCATCGTCGTCGCAAGACCTGCCCGTTCACAGGCCCGAATGCTCCGAAGATTGATTACAAGGATATCAAACTTTTGCAGCGTTATATCTCAGAACGCGGTAAAATTGTTCCTTCCCGTATTACAGCGGTTAGCCAGAAAAAACAGCGCGAGCTTGCAAAAGCTATTAAACGTGCGCGTTTCCTCGGCCTTCTGCCATATATCGTGAAATAATATTTTTGTGGGGAGCGGCATATTTGCTCCCCTCAGAACCCTGCTCAGTCTAAGTATCTGGGCAATATCAGGATAAAATCCTGACCACTAAAAATATTACACGCTACAGGGTGTGGCATGTAATCTTGATTTTAAACCCAAGTTGGGGTGGCAGAAAATACTGTACTCACCTCTAACTGCAGCGGCAAAGCCCGGCAGGACAGCGAAATGCATTTAGACAAAACCATTATAGGCGTAGGAATATTGGCAGGATTAGCTTCCGCGCTGATGTCTTCCGGCGTGCTAATTCAATCCGGATTGGCAATGGTTTTATACTTCCTGACACCACTGCCAATTTTTGTTGCAGCGCTTGGCTGGGGCTCTACAGCCGGTATTATTGCCGCCATAGCTGCTTCCGCATCTGTTGCACTATTCACAACGCCGCTAACGGCACTTCTCATCGCATTAATCAGCTTCATTCCTGCTGCATATGGCGCCTATTTGTGCGGCCTTGCGCGCTTTGGAGCAGATATTGGCGGCCCTAAAAATTCACTGGTGTGGTTTCCTCTCTCAGATCTCGTATTTCGACTGGCAATTACCGTTGCAGTCAGCTTTTTGGCTGTTGGCGCAATCATTGGATATGGGCCTGAAATGGCTGAGAAGCTTGCCAATGATGTTGTATTGCGTCTTGCCGAAGCCGATTCGCAATTTACAGCCAATGACGAAGCTCGAGATAATATTGCTGCATTGCTGATGTTCATTCTTCCAGCCATGCAGCCAGCAGTCACACTTCTTGCGCTTATTGCCAATCTTTATCTTGCCCTGCGCCTGAATGCTATGTCGGGCCGACTGCGTCGTCCGCGCGATGACTGGCCTTCAAGCCTGCGCCTCCCTAGAATCGCATTGCCTATTCTTGCAATTGCTCTCGCGCTTAGTTTCACCAGCGGCACAATAGCACAGATAGCCAGCGTTTTTGTTGGTGCTTTAGGGCTTGGCTTCACGCTTTCAGGTTTTGCGGTGATGCATATGCATAGCCGTGGAAAAAACTGGCGTTCTGCTTTGCTGTGGCTCGCCTATATATCAATCATTCTCGTTTCACCGCTTATTCTGGTTTTTTTCGTACTTGGGCTATTCGACACAACTCGAACTGCACCTGTTTCTAAAATACCGGATAACGAAAACGAATCGAATTCATAAAATTTTATCTTTGAAAGGAAATTCAAATGGATGTAATTCTGCTAGAACGCATCGCTCGCCTCGGCCAAATGGGCGAAATCGTTAAAGTTAAAGACGGCTTTGCCCGTAACTTCCTTTTGCCACAGGGCAAAGCACTGCGTGCGAACGAAGCTAACAAAAAGAAATTTGAAGGCCAGCGCGCACAGCTCGAAGCTCAGAATCTTGAGCGCAAGTCTGAAGCACAGGCAGTTGCAGACCAGCTTAACGGCCAGTCCTTCATCGTTGTTCGTTCAGCTGGTGAAACAGGTCAGCTTTACGGTTCAGTATCAACCCGTGACATTGCTGAAATCGTAGCTGCTGGCGGCTTTAACCTGCACCGCAACCAGATTGAGCTGAACCAGCCAATCAAGACCATTGGTCTGCACGAAGTTGTCATCTCCCTTCACCCTGAAGTTGAAGTTACTGTTTCTGTAAACGTTGCACGTTCAGCAGAAGAAGCAGAACGTCAGATGCAAGGTGAAGACCTGACTTCAATCGAAGCAATTTACGGCATCGAAGAAGCTCCGCTTTCTGATGAAGAATTCGACGACGAAGATTTCGCTGAAGAAGAAGAACAGGCCTAATAGCCTTTAGCTCTACAAACTCTGCCCTTCTCTTTTAAAGAGAACAATCACGCAGATGTGAGTTAAAACATATATTTTTGATAACACCCGGCAGAAATGTCGGGTGTTTTTGCTTTTCAGTTTTCAAAAACTGCTTATGCTATACTTTAAACCGAAAAATTACGCTCTATGATTGTTTACTAGATAATGAGATAAAATACAGGCCTGCACATTTTATTAACCAGAGGGGAGATTGGTAATGAATAGCGTGCTGCGAGTTGTTCTTCGTCAAGCCATCAAGAAGGGTGATGTGCGTGTAACCAGTTCTGACGGAACAGTTCTGCGATTTGGTGATGGAACCGGCCCTGTTGTTCACATCCGTTTTAACAGTCCGCAAGCAGAACGTAGTTTAGCATTTAATCCAGAGTTAAAACTTGGTGAATGCTATATGGATGGCGGCTACGATATCGTTGAAGGTGATATTTACACCCTGCTCCAAATAATTTTTGAGAATACTGGCCCAACAGCAGCCACCCAGATCTGGATGCGCGTTTTATCGTCGATGAGGGTCATGTTCCGCCGTTTTCAACAAATGAACAACCTCATGCGCTCGTCAAGTAATGTCAAAAGTCACTATGATCTCTCGGGCGAGCTTTACGATCTCTTTCTTGATCCAGACCAGCAATATTCTTGTGCTTACTTTGAAACTCCCGATATGTCTTTGGTTGAGGCACAACTGGCTAAAAAGAGGCATATTGCTGCAAAGCTTCTGATTAATAAGGATGATAAAGTTCTGGATATTGGATGTGGCTGGGGCGGGCTCGGTCTTTATTTCGCCCGTTATCTCAATGCTAATGTGACAGGTGTAACACTGTCTGAAGAACAACATGCGATTGCCAATCGGCGCGCTAAAGATTTAGGACTTTCCGATAAAGCCGATTTTCTGCTCAAGGATTATCGTCATTTAGATGATAAATATGACAGAATTTCATCGGTCGGCATGTTCGAGCATGTAGGAGTCGGACATTTTAAGGAGTATTTTCAACATGTTGCAAGGCTTTTAAAGCCAGACGGTGTTTTTCTGCTTCACTCTATTGGACGCAGTGACGGCCCCGGAGCAACCAATCCGTTTATAAGAAAATACATTTTCCCCGGCGGCTATATACCGGCTTTATCAGAAGTCATTCCTCATATTGAACGGGCAGGACTAATCATCACTGATATAGAAATTCTACGCCTTCATTATGCAGATACTTTGCGAGCATGGCGAGAAGCTTTCATGGCAAGACGTGATGAAGCAAAAGCTTTATATGACGAGCGTTTCTGCCGTATGTGGGAGTTTTATCTGGCAGGCTCAGAAAGCGCATTTCGCTGGCAGGATATGATGGTCTTTCACATTCAAATTGCGCACAAGCAGGATGCTGTTCCACTAACGCGCAATTATATTGAGGCTGAGGAGCAGCGTCTTCGCCGTATTGATAGCCCTCTTGAAATTGCAACAGTGGTTCAGACACCGCGTCATCATGCTGTATCATAAACATAGTTGGTTGCGCAGGCTGTGAATCTATGTGAATCATGCTAGGAGACGACAAAGCAATATATCCTTTGTCGTCTTAATCAGCTAAAAAGGTAACATAGTCTTTCACACTCAGCGCAGTTGAATCCAATTGACTGCGCTTTGATTGCGACTTCTTCATATTTAGCTTTTAAAGCATATATGAAGTGCAATCGGCTGTAGCTTTTGCAGTTCTAGCCAAGTGATCAGGCGATTGCTATTCGACATATTGGATAATTATGCTTCAATTCATTTGAAGCAGCACGGAATGACGGGAAAACTAAGATGGCAGAAGCAGCTGTTCGCAAAATCAGTGATGCACATGACGGACAGAGCGCTCTATACCGCGAATCGCCCCATAATATTGAAGCAGAGCAAGCTCTGCTCGGCGCGATTTTGATTAATAATGATGCTTTTTATCGAGTTTCAGACTTTTTAAAACCTACACATTTCCATGAAGCATTGCATAAGCGCATTTATGAAATCTCCTCAGATCTCATTCGCGTTGGTAAAATGGCCAATCCGGTCACCATGAAAACCTTCTTGCCCAATGAAGGCAAGGTCGGTGATCTGACAATATTCCAATATGTTTTGCGCCTGGCCTCCGAAGCAGTGACCGTTATTAACGCCGAAGACTATGGTCGTGCGATCTATGATCTTGCTACAAGACGCTCTCTCATCAATATCGGTGAGGAAATGGTCAATGTGGCCTATGATGCGCCAGTTGATATGGCACCACAGCATCAAATCGAAGATGCGGAACGCCGCCTGTTTGAACTTGCAGAAACAGGCCGGTATGACGGCGGGTTCCTACCATTTAAAGAAGCTGTCACCACTGCTGTAGATATGGCGAATGCGGCATTTATGCGTGATGGTCATCTCTCAGGCATATCAACCGGTATTGATACGCTTGATGGCAAAATGGGTGGCTTGCAACCTTCTGACCTTATCATTCTGGCTGGTCGTCCGGGGATGGGTAAAACCTCTCTTGCAACCAATATCGCCTTCAATATTGCCAATGCCTATGAAGGCGAGCTGCAAGCTGACGGCAGCATGAAGGCAATGAATGGCGGCGTTGTCGGTTTTTTCTCACTGGAAATGTCTGCCGAACAGCTCGCAACACGTATTATCTCTGAACAAACAGAAGTCAGTTCTTCTAAAATTCGCCGTGGTGAAATCACCGAAGCAGATTTTGAAAAGCTGGTTGCCTGCTCTCAACATATGCAGAAAATTCCGCTCTATATCGACCAAACCGGTGGTATCTCCATTGCACAGCTCGCAGCCCGTGCCCGCCGTTTGAAACGGCAAAGAGGCTTGGATGTTCTGGTGATTGACTATGTGCAGCTCATGACAGGTTCGTCCAAGGCATCTGCACAAAACCGTGTTCAGGAAATCACCGAAATTACCACAGGTCTCAAAGCGCTTGGCAAAGAGCTGAATGTTCCCATTATCGCCCTTTCACAGCTTTCCCGTCAGGTGGAAAACCGTGATGATAAGAGACCTCAGCTCTCTGACCTTCGTGAATCTGGTTCTATCGAGCAGGATGCGGACGTTGTTTTATTCGTGTTCCGTGAAGAATATTACGTTAAAAACCTTGAACCGCGCGATGAATTTGATCCCAAATATGACGAATGGAAAATGCATTTTGAAAAGGTCAAAGGCTCTGCTGATGTAATTATTGCCAAGCAGCGTCATGGACCGACCGGAACAGTTAAACTCGCCTTCCAGGCAGAGTTTACACGTTTTGCCGATCTTGCCGAAGGTGAATATCTACCTGAACAGCACGAATAGAATGAGTAGGGTCTGATATTCAATGGCTAAAGCACGCGTACAGTTTGTCTGTCAAAATTGCGGTACTGTTCATAACCGATGGGCAGGAAAATGCGATTCCTGCGGTGAATGGAATACACTAGTAGAAGAAGGTACGAGCAGCGGCATTGGTGCGGGGCCTGCATTGATGCGCAATGCACGCAAAGGCCGTGCAGTGGCTTTGACCTCACTTGACGGCGACATAGAAGATGCGCCGCGCATCATTTCGGGCATAAGCGAGCTTGACCGTGCAACAGGTGGGGGCTTTGTCCGTGGGTCAGCACTTCTAATCGGTGGTGATCCCGGCATTGGCAAATCTACCCTGCTCACTCAAGCAGCGGCAGCATTAGCACGCCAAGACCATCGCATTGTTTATGTATCGGGCGAAGAAGCAGTGGCGCAAATTCGCCTGCGCGCGCAGCGACTGGGTGTTGCAGACTGCTCAGTTGAACTTGCGGCAGAAACCAATGTTGAGGATATTCTTGCAACCATCAGCGATGGGAAGCGCCCAGATCTGGTCATCATTGATTCCATCCAGACCTTATGGACAGATATGGCTGATTCAGCGCCGGGCACAGTCACGCAAGTCAGATCCTCTGCGCAGGCACTCATTCGATATGCCAAACAAACTGGTGCCGCTGTAGTATTGGTTGGTCATGTCACCAAGGAAGGACAAATAGCCGGACCACGTGTTGTAGAACATATGGTTGATGGTGTTTTGTATTTTGAAGGTGAAGGCGGTCATCATTACCGTGTTTTGCGTACTGTTAAAAACCGTTTCGGCCCGACAGATGAAATCGGCGTTTTCGAAATGTCTGATAAGGGGTTGCGTGAAGTTGCCAATCCTTCCGAGCTTTTCCTTGGGGAGCGCAACGATAAAGCCCCCGGCGCAGCCGTTTTTGCAGGTATGGAAGGTACGCGCCCCGTTCTTGTGGAGATACAGGCGCTTGTAGCAGCCTCATCACTTGGCACCCCCCGTCGAGCAGTTGTTGGATGGGACAGCAGCCGCTTGTCAATGATTTTGGCTGTTTTAGAGAGCCATTGCGGCGTTCGTTTCGGCCAACATGATGTATATCTCAATGTTGCTGGTGGTTATCGAATTTCAGAACCTGCGGCAGATATTGCAGTGGCTGCTGCACTTGTTTCTTCACTAGCAGGTATTGCCCTTCCCGCTGATTGTGTTTATTTCGGCGAGATCAGTCTTTCCGGTGCAGTACGTAATGTTGCACATACGGTTCAAAGGATTAAAGAAGCTCAAAAACTTGGTTTCAATCAAGCGGTTGCGCCTGGCGGATCAAGTGAATTGTGGAAAGATAAGAGTTTCTCTTTATCTGAAACAAAGGCTCTTGCCGAATTGGTCGCCGAACTAGCAGCTAAGGCCGCAGCTGAAAAAAACCGATAATTCACTAATTATCACTAGACTATGGATTGCATTTAGCACTTTACATGCAATCTTAATGAAAAGCTCTTGAGGAAAGACAATATGCCAATCACTCTGCTTGATGGAATTCTCATTGGAATAACGCTTGTATCAGCTGTATTGGCAATGGTTCGTGGCTTCTCGCGCGAGGTTCTATCCGTTGCCTCATGGGCTGCTGCTGCCGTCAGCGCCTATTTGTTTTACCCGCTTGTTCTGCCATATCTCGAACCACATATCAGCAGTGAAACGGTTGCTAAAATTGCAGCACTCGCAGCAGTTTTCTTTGTAACTTTGATCATTGTCTCGCTCATAACAATGAAAATTGCTGATTTTATCATTGATAGCCGTATTGGTGCGCTAGATCGCACATTGGGCTTCCTGTTTGGTGCGGCACGTGGAATTTTATTAATGGTTGTTGCTGTGCTGTTCTTCAATTGGCTCGTTCCTACCAATCAGCCGGCATGGGTAGCAGATGCAAAATCCAAACCAATGTTGGATGCTTTGGGGCAAAAACTTATAAATTTACTCCCTGAAACACCCGATACAGACTTCATTGAAAAGCTTAATCCTAAGCGATTGAATGAAGAAAATCAGGCACCTGATACTCCTGATCCAGAAATTACGCCGGACACAGCACCAGCACTTCCAGCCAATTAAAACACTCAATACAATACCGGATCCAATGTCCGGTATTTTTATTTGTAGCACTTGAATTAATCCACTGATGAGTGATTATTTGCTAAAAGCTTACGAATAATCATTGCATCTTGGCTTTATCAGCTTTATTCCAAGACGAAACCTTGCTTAAACTAATCCGTACAGCTTTCTGGCGCATAGATATTTATCATAAAATGCTGCCGCTCACCGGATTATAACCACAAAAAGCTTCCAGAGTTTCAATTAAGTTTTAGTGCTTTTTTATAAAAGTGCTTTTGTGTTAGTGAGCTATTTTAAGTAGCTCCGCCAGTGAAAGGTTTTTCGGCAATGACTGCTCAGCCGGATACGACATCATTTTGCACTCTTGATGATGATAATCTCCACGAAGAATGCGGGATATTCGGCATTCTCGGTCATGAAGATGCGGCGGCTTTGACCGCACTTGGACTGCATGCCTTGCAGCATCGTGGCCAAGAAGCAGCCGGCATCGTCTCCTACAACAAATGCCGCTTTCACTCTGAACGCCATATGGGGCTGGTGGGAGATCACTTCACCAATCCGCAAACACTCTCACAACTGCCTGGCTCGCTTGCTATTGGTCATGTGCGCTACTCCACCACTGGCGAAACAATTCTTCGCAACGTACAACCATTGTTCGCTGAATTGGAAGTTGGTGGTATTGCCATCGCGCATAATGGTAATTTTACCAACGGACTATCCCTTCGCAAAGAACTGATTGCGTCGGGTGCCATCTTTCAGGCGACATCTGACACTGAAGTCGTTTTGCATCTTATCGCCCGCTCACGTCATACTGCTTCATCAGATCGTTTTGTGGATGCGATCAGGCAGGTCGAGGGCGGCTATGCGATGGTCGCATTAACGCGCACAAAACTGATTGCAGCACGCGATCCTGTTGGTATTCGCCCGCTTGTTATGGGCGAACTGGATGGCAAACCGATTTTTTGCTCTGAAACCTGTGCACTTGATATAATCGGTGCGACTTATGTTCGTGATGTTAAAAACGGCGAAATTGTCATTTGCGAAATTCAGCCGGACGGCTCAATCACCACGGAATCCATTCTGCCAGAAGTTGAGCAAGCTGAACGCCTCTGCCTGTTTGAATATGTTTATTTTGCCCGTCCCGATTCTATTGTCGGAGGCAGAAGTGTCTATCAAGCCCGCAAAAATATGGGCATGAATCTTGCCAAAGAAGCAGCTATTGAGGCTGATGTTGTTGTCCCTGTTCCTGATGGGGGAACGCCTGCTGCCCTTGGCTATGCACAGCAAAGTGGTATTCCTTTTGAATATGGCATTATCCGTAACCACTATGTTGGGCGTACATTTATCGAGCCGACACAACAAATTCGTGCGCTTGGCGTTAAGCTCAAACACTCAGCCAACCGTCCTGTGATCAAAGGCAAACGCGTCATATTGGTGGATGACTCAATCGTACGCGGTACAACATCGGTTAAAATCGTTCAGATGATCCGTGATGCAGGCGCCACAGAAGTGCACATACGTGTGGCCAGCCCGATGATCCATTATCCGGACTTTTACGGCATTGATACACCCGACGCTGCGAAGCTATTGGCCAATCAATATAAAGATCTTGAAGCAATGTGCCGCTTTATTGGTGCAGACAGTCTTGCCTTTCTCTCCATAGACGGGCTCTATCAAGCAGTGGGGGGTGAAAAACGCAATAATGATGCGCCGCAATTCACTGACCATTACTTTACAGGCGCTTATCCGACCAGACTTAGTGATCAGGAAGGTGAGAGCCAAATCAATAATCTTTCTTTACTGGCGAGTAATGGCTAAAACTTCGCCAACTCCTCTTGTATGACAGGGATATTATGAGCATTGACCTTAAAGACCGTCTGGCACTTGTCACTGGCGCGTCACGCGGCATTGGTTATTTTCTGGCACTGGAACTGGCGAAACGTGGGGCTCATGTCATCGCAGTAGCACGCACTGTTGGCGGGCTGGAAGAACTGGACGATGCCATCCAACAAACAGGCGGAAGTGCAACTTTAGTTCCGCTTGACCTTACGGATATGGAAGGCATTGATCGCTTAGGCGGATCTATATATGAGCGCTGGGGCCAGCTGGATATTCTAGCCGCCAATGCTGCTGTACTCGGAACGATCTCGCCTATCGGCCATTTTGAAGCCAAAACCTTTGAAAAGGTTATGAATATCAATGTGACCAGCACCTGGCGTTTAATACGTTCCGTGGATCCGTTATTACGTAAATCCGATGCTGGTAGAGCGATATTAATGTCATCAGGCGTTGCCAATACTGCACGCGCTTTTTGGGGTGCATATGCCGCTTCAAAAGCTGCAGTAGAAGTTATGGGACGCAGCTGGGCTGAAGAAACCAAGAATATGCCCCTTAGGGTTAATATGGTTAATCCAGGTGCCACTAGAACCGCAATGCGCGCTCAAGCAATGCCAGGTGAAGATCCGGAAAGCCTTCCATCACCGCAATCAGTCGCTGAAAAAATTGTTAAGCTGGCTGATCCCAAACTTGAAGTTACCGGAAAGCTATATGATGTTCGCGAAGATCGTTTCCTCGATTATCATTTACCTTCATAAAGCATCATGTCTTTTGTCATGAGATACTGATTTTAGATCCGGTCATAGTCATTCTATGGCCGGTTTTTTTAAGCCCAAGGATAATACAAGTAAATATTACTGTCATTATGAGGGAGTTTGCGATGTCTGATAACCAAAACCGTTTCCACATTATCAGCGGTGGCCCCGGATCAGGCAAAAGCACTTTAATCAATGCACTGGAACAACATGGTTTTGGCCGAACGATTGAAGCCGGACGCGCCATTATCCAGCAGCAACAAGCGATTGGCGGCTCCGCCCTGCCCTGGGCAGACAGAGCTCTTTTTGCCGAGCTGATGCTATCATGGGAACTACAGTCTTACAGCCAAGCCAAAATGCATGAAGGCATGGTTTTCTTTGATCGGGGACTTCCTGATATCACGGGCTATCTTTTGCTATGCGGCTTGGATGTTCCTGCATATATTCGCAAAGCCGCTGAAAATTATCGCTATAACAAAACCGTATTTTTGGCTCCGCCATGGCGTGAAATCTTCACGCAAGATAGCGAGCGCAAGCAAGAATATAGCGAAGC
>CANQXU010000042.1 GCA_947627865.1 uncultured Paenochrobactrum sp.
TTTGCCTCCTGCTTTAATGATGCAGATACAGTGATTGTCGCACCGGTTTATACGGCTGGTGAAGCGCCTATCGAGGGCGTGGATTCTGAGGCTTTGGTCACACGTATCAAGACAGCTGGGCACCGCGATGCACGCTATCTCTCATCTCCCACAGAGTTGGCCGAAATGATTGCAGAGACAGCTGTTGGGGGTGATTATGTGGTCTGCCTAGGTGCCGGCAATATCACTCAATGGGCCTATGCGCTGCCGGATGAATTGGGCGCTTTGAGTAAAGCTAATGGTTGAGTGTGGTGAAAAACTGTTATTGTCTTTAGGCGATCGTTTTAGCGCGCTTCGCGGCAGGCTGACGCCCAATGCTGGTATGGACAAAATCACGTGGTTTCGTGTTGGTGGACGAGCACAGGTCTTCTTTCAGCCTACTGACGAGGATGACCTGGCAGAGTTTTTGTCTTTGGTGCCGGAAGAAATTCCTGTCATGGTTGTCGGGATAGGGTCTAATCTTTTAGTGCGGGAAGGCGGCATTCCAGGATTTGTAGTGCGCTTGTCGGCTAAGGGATTTGGATATGCAGAACAGGTGTCCGATAACAGGATAAAAGCCGGCGCTGCTTGTACCGATAAGCGCTTGGCAGCGGCGGCACTCGATGCTCGTTTGGCTGGGTTCCATTTTTATCATGGTATTCCAGGCGGTGTTGGTGGTGCACTGCGTATGAATGCAGGCGCCAACGGTGTTGAGACCTGCCAAAGGGTCGTTGAGGTTCGTGCCCTTGACAGGCAGGGACAAGTTCATATTCTTAGTAATGAGGATATGGGGTATCATTATCGGCATTCTTCTGTGGCTGATGATCTTATCTTTACCTCTGCAGTCTTTGAGGGGAGTGCCGGCGAACCAGATCTTATTCGTGCCGCTATGGATGAAGTTCAACATCACCGCGAGACGGTGCAGCCTGTTCGGGAAAAGACAGGCGGCTCAACATTTAAGAATCCGACTGGAAGTTCAGCTTGGAAAGAAGTGGATAAAGCTGGCTGTCGCGGCTTGATGATTGGTGGCGCGCAGATGTCGGAACTGCACTGCAATTTTATGATTAATACAGGGACTGCTACCGGTTTTGATTTAGAACGTCTGGGCGAGACTGTTCGTGCGCGGGTTCTCAAAAATTCAGGAATTCGGCTTGAATGGGAAATAAAGCGGATCGGAAATTTTGCCAATGGTCAAGTGGTTGAGTCATTTACTGATTATGGTTCCTGTTAACTATATTTATTTTTAAATCAGCCTTGTTATTAACCATAATATTATTTAAGCCCTGCCTTTAACAAGCAGGGCTTTTTAGTGCTTCGCTTCTCATAAACGTGGTTTCATTAACTATAAGGGCTTGCCATAGAATCAACTCTCTGATTCTTTAGGGTAAAGCGTTAACTGATTTGATTCGGCAGAGTTTTCTGCATTTGGTGTCTGCGATTCGTGTCGCCGGACCATGTGGACTCTGTACTTTTTAAAATGCCTGTGAATGGCGAAGGGGTTTGGTATGGCTAGCAAGCATATTGCTGTTTTGATGGGCGGGGTTTCTTCCGAGCGTCCAGTCAGCCTTTCCTCCGGGCAGGCTTGTGCTGATGAACTGGAAAGACAAGGCTATCGCGTTACGCGTGTTGATGTCGGGCATGATGTTGCCAGTATCCTTGCAGAGCTTCGCCCTGATGTCGCATTTAATGCACTGCATGGTCCGTTTGGCGAAGATGGCGCCATTCAAGGTGTGCTTGAGTATCTGCGCATCCCTTATACCCATTCTGGAGTGATGGCTTCGGCGCTTGCTATGGATAAGGCAAGGGCAAAGCTTGTTGCGGCAGCGGCAGGGGTTCAGGTCGCACCATCACGGGTAATGTCACGCTTTGATATTACCCGTGAGCATCCGATGCAGCCGCCTTATGTTGTGAAGCCTGTGCGTGAAGGTTCCAGCTTTGGCGTGGTGATTGTCAAGCAAGATCAGTCTCATCCGCCGCAGGTTCTGACGTCTTCAGAGTGGAAGTATGGCGATGAAGTTTTGGTCGAGCATTATGTCGCTGGGCGTGAGCTCACCTGCGCGGTCATGGGTGGTAAAGCTCTTGGTGTTTGCGAGATTATTCCCGTTGGTCACCAATTTTACGATTATGATTCAAAATACGTTGTTGGAGCTTCAAAGCATGAAGTTCCTGCAAATATTTCACCAAATATTAACCAAAAAATACAAACAATGGCAGTTCAGGCACATGAGGCAATCGGCTGTCGCGGGGTGAGTCGATCAGACTTTCGTTTTGATGACAGTTTGTCTGAAGATGGTGAGCTGATTTGGTTGGAAGTGAATACGCAACCAGGTATGACGCCGACTTCTTTGGTTCCCGAAATTGCCAATGCTGCGGGTATATCTTTTGGTGAGTTGCTGAATTGGATGGTGGAGGACGCTTCGTGCTTACGCTAAGGCAGAAAAAAGCAAATGACGGTTATGTTGCATCGGCGCAAGGGCTGCCGATGGATCAACGCGTCGCATTTGTACTGCCGCGCTTTTTGCGCAAGCCGTTTCGTGTCTTTATTCGCCTGTTACAGGGGCGGGTAAAGCTGCCCCGCTATATTGGCTGGGTTGGCGCGTTGGGTTTTTATGCGTCCGTGGCGATTTATGGTGTGATTATCGGCGGGTATTCCCACGATATTATTAAATCAACCGCATCTGCATCGGGTTTTGCCATCGAGAATATTCGTGTCACCGGAAATACCGAGACATCGGAGATCGATATACTTGGGCCATTAGGCCTTGATGGATTTACATCTCTGGTTGGTCTGGATGCAAATGCTGCCCGTTTGAATGTTTTGGAATTACCTTGGGTGGAGAGTGCGGAAATTCGTAAAATCTATCCGAATACAATCCAAGTGACATTGAATGAGCGTGAAGCCTATGCCGTCTGGCAGAGTGATGAAGGTCTGGCACTGATTGATGCGCAAGGTGATAAGATAGTTCCTTATCGCGCGGGGCGGCATGCACAACTTCCTTTAATTGTAGGGCGTGGTGCAGAGGTGGAAGGTAAGGACTTTATTGCGCAGGTGGCGAGTTATCCTCAGTTGGCAGATAAAGTGCGCGCTTATGTGCGGGTTGCTGACAGACGCTGGGATCTCCTGCTGGATAATGGTGTTCGCGTGATGTTGCCCGAGACTGATGTTGCTGCTGCTCTGGTTAAAGTTAATCAGATGGATCAAAGCAAGCAGATATTGTCCCGTGATATTGCGTCACTTGATATGCGTCTTGATGATCGCATGACTGTCAGACTGACGGAACGCGGAATGCAGGAGCGTGAGAAGGTTCTTAAAGAACGTCAAAAGGCAATGTCCCGTGCGGGGAAACGAGCATGAATATATTTGGCGGAAAATCATCTAGACAGAATGCCTCAGCAGGGCGCCGTACGCGTCTGCTGACCGTTCTGGATGTTGGCTCAAGCAAGGTTTCTTGCGTGATTGCCCGCCTGCGCCCGCGCGAAGAGAGTACATTGCTGCCTGGTCGTACGCATCATATTGAAGTTATTGGTTTCGGATATCAAAAATCATACGGAGTTAAGTCCGGCGTGGTGATTGATCTGGATGCCGCTGAACAATCAATCCGTTTGGCTGTTGATGCTGCCGAACGTATGGCGGGTCTGACTGTTGATAGTCTGATTGTTAATCTGTCTGCTGGGCGATTGAAGAGCGAAACATTTTCAGCTCAAATCAATCTTGGCGGACATGAGGTTGAGCAACGCGATGTGCGCCGTGTGTTAGCAGCAGGCGCACGGCAAGCGCTCGCGGCTGAGCGCCATTTGCTCCATTCATTGCCTGTTGGCTATACGCTTGATGGTGAGCGCGGTATTCGCGATCCTATGGGCATGTTGGGCGATAGTCTGGGCGTCGATATGCATGTTCTAACTGCCGATAGTGCACCTTTGCGCAATCTTGAATTATGCATCAATCGCTGTCATCTTTCTGTTGAGGCGATTGTAGCAACCCCATATGCCAGCGGTTTGGCAGTGTTGGTTGATGATGAGACGGAAATGGGAGCTGCCTGTATTGATATGGGCGGTGGTACAACAACGATTTCAGTCTTCTCGGAAGGCAAATTTATTCATGGTGATGCAGTTGCTATTGGCGGGCATCATGTCACAATGGATATTGCTCGCGGATTTTCAACCAGATTGGAAGATGCAGAACGACTAAAAGTAATGTATGGTTCTGCATTGACCAGTGAGGCTGATGCGAGAGATCAGATAAGTGTGCCATCCATTGGCGATGATGACAGAGATGTGCCCAATCAGTATCCGCGTTCTGTGTTGATGCGTATCATTCAGGCTCGCGTTGAAGAAACGCTTGAGTTGGTTAGAGACCGGCTCAATCAGTCTGGTCTTGGGCATATTGTTGGAAAAAGAGTTGTCTTGACTGGCGGTGCCAGCCAGCTGCCGGGAATGTCCGAAGCTGCGCGCCGTATTTTGGCAAGAAATGTAAGAATAGGGCGTCCATTGGGTGTTTCAGGTTTGCCTGTTGCCGCTAAGGGAGCAGCCTTTTCTGCTATAGCCGGTTTGCTTATCTATCCTCAGGTTGCAGGGATAGAGGAGCGGTCAGTACGAGCCTCAGGGCAGGGAATACTGACAGGTACCGGTGGACGTATACAGCGTGTCAGCCAATGGCTGAGAGAGAGTTTTTGAGTATCCGTGCGTATTTATCGGAACGATACAGGAATTACACCGCGGTTTAATGCGGTGAGAGGCTTAAGAGGAACGAAGACCAATGACAATTAATCTGCAAAAGCCGGATATTACCGAGTTGAAGCCTCGCATTACCGTTATCGGTGTGGGCGGCGGTGGTGGAAACGCAGTCAACAATATGATTAACGCAGGTCTTCGCGGCGTCGATTTCGTGGTGGCCAACACCGATGCGCAAGCGTTGACGATGTCGCGTGCAGAGCGTTTAATCCAGCTGGGCTCTGAAGTAACAGAGGGTCTTGGTGCGGGATCACAGCCGGAAGTCGGCCGTGCCGCTGCTGAGGAGTGCATTGACGAGATCGTTGATCACCTCAATGGTACCCACATGTGCTTCGTGACTGCTGGTATGGGTGGTGGTACCGGTACAGGTGCAGCCCCTGTCGTGGCGCGTGCTGCACGTGATCGCGGAATTCTGACTGTAGGTGTTGTTACCAAGCCTTTCCATTTTGAAGGCCAGCGTCGTATGAAAACGGCTGATCTTGGTATCGAAGAGCTGCAGAAAAACGTCGATACTCTGATTGTTATTCCTAATCAGAACCTCTTCCGCATTGCCAATGATAAAACCACTTTTGCCGATGCTTTTGCGATGGCTGATCAGGTTCTATATTCCGGTGTTGCCTGTATCACTGACTTGATGGTCAAAGAAGGTCTGATCAATCTTGACTTTGCTGACGTTCGCTCTGTGATGCGCGAAATGGGCAAGGCGATGATGGGGACCGGCGAGGCTTCCGGTGAAGGTCGTGCAATGGCTGCTGCTGAAGCTGCAATTGCAAATCCGCTGCTGGATGAAACATCTATGCGCGGCGCACGCGGTCTGTTGATCTCGATCACTGGTGGTCGTGATATGACCTTGTTTGAAGTGGATGAAGCGGCAACCCGTATTCGTGAAGAAGTTGATCAGGATGCAAATATCATTCTGGGTGCGACATTTGATGAAGGTCTTGAAGGCGTTATCCGTGTATCGGTTGTTGCTACTGGCATTGACAAGCAGATTGGAGATGCGGCGCCTGCGCCGCTCGAATTTCGCCAGCCAGTAAAGCCAGCTGCTCCAGCGCAAAAGCCGATGCCTCCACATGGTGCTCTTCGCCCTCCGGTGACTGAGCAGGTTCGTCATAGTGAGCCAGTTGCTCAGCGTGAGAATGATGCGCCTCAGCATTATCAGGCGGGTACTACTGCCTCTGCAGATAGCGAATTCCGTCCTCAGAGCCGTATTTTCCAGGCACCTGCCGCAGAAAGCGTTGCGCCAGCTCCACAGCAGCCACGTGCACAGACAATGCAGCATGGTTCTGCAGCTGTTGCTCAGCAGCCACAGCCGCAACAGTATCAGCAGCCACAGATGGAGCAGCCTGTTCAGCAGCCGCAAATGCAGCCACGTCCGGCACCGCGTATGCCATCTGTTGCCGACTTTCCTCCGCAGGTTCAGGCGGAAATGAATGCTCGTCACACACCAGCTCCGGTGCAGGAAGAACGTGGTTCAATGAGCTTGTTGAAGCGTTTGACCCAGAGCTTCTCGCGACGTGAAGAAGAACAGCCTGCTGCTCGCCTTGAGCCAGCGCAGACACGTGATCATTCATTGCGTCCGCAAGAGCCACGCCGTGGTTTGTCACCTGATGCATCTATCTATGCACCACGTCGCCCGCAGCAGGATGAGCAGGCACGTTTGCAGCCACGGGCAACATCAGAAGACGATCAGTTGGAAATTCCGGCATTTTTGCGCCGTCAGTCCAACTAAAATTTGATTGATTTGATTTTAAAAGGCCGTCCAGTTGGGCGGCCTTTTTTATATGTTAATTAAATGCCTAGCCTTGCAATGAACATAAAAGGGGTGCATGTGCAAACAGATGCTTAGTGCTGCTATTCTATAATGAGTTAAAGATTTAAGCTTATCTTATGGGTTATATTGAGAGTGTAATCATGCGTGTTTATCAAACAACAATCGCTGAAGATTTTACCATTGAGGGGATCGGTGTGCATGGTGGGCAAGCCACTGTCTTAACTTTTACGCCTGCATCTCCTGATTACGGGATTGTCTTTAGCCGGAAAGATAGTCATGGCATCATACAATATTATCCCGCTCTCAGTGCTTCTGTCGGTTCAACCGATTTGTCAACGGCTCTCGGGCCTAAAGATAATCGCATATATACTATCGAACATTTGATGTCCGCCATGAGTGCACTTGGTCTTGATAATGTAAATATCGAAGTCAGCGGTCCGGAAGTTCCGATACTTGATGGTTCTGCAATTGATTTTTATAATCAAATTTTAGCGGTTGGCTTGATAGAGCTGACAAAAAAAAGAAAATATATTAAAATAAGCAGAGCTGTGCGCTATGAGCATCGAACGGCGGAAAATAGCTTGTTGGGCTGGGCTGAGTTTTTGCCCTTTGATGGTCAATGCTATGAGGTTGATATTGAATTTTCAATAGAGACTATTGGTAGGCAAAGTTGCAAGCTGAATTTAACTGCGGATGAGTTTGTGCAAAATATTGCTCCGGCGCGTACTTTTGGCTTTATGAAAGATGTCGAAAATCTCTGGGCGGCAGGTCTGGCTTTAGGCTCATCACTCGAAAACTCAATTGTGATCGGGCTTGATAATGAAATCATAAATCCGGATGGTTTGCGTTATCCTGATGAATTTGTGCGTCATAAAATGTTGGATGCAATTGGTGATCTTGCTTTGATGGGACATCCGTTTATTGGTTGTTTCCGATCTTATAAGGGCGGCCATAAGATGAATTCTGAAATAGCGAAAAAACTTATGATGGATAAAGATGCTTATGAAATCATTGAGTTGGACGCATAATTTTTTTATGTTTTCTTGTTTTTATGGATAAAGTGCTGATAAAAGCCTGTTTTTATCAGCAAATATAAGCTTTGTTCATAAAAATAGCTGAATCGGGCTCATAGTTTCAATTGCAATATTGCCGATTGGGCAGTGTTATGGTTTATGAGCGATTAAATATTCGATATTGCGTTTTGATAAAAGAAAAGCGTAATCTTTGGATCAACTGAATCATATAGAGTGGCGGTGAGTATCAAATCTGCTATTTTATATTGGTTTTAGAATTATTTCTGCCAAGAGGCCGGAGACCGCATGACGATCTTTCAATTCCCGGTGGTAAAAGCAACAGCCGTGCTGGCGGGTTCGCTTGCCGTTTTCGCACCGCTTGCCGGTTGTGCAAGTAAAGATGACAGCATTGATCTCTCCAAATATGTCGAGACGATTGATCCTGCGGATAAGCTTTACAATGAAGCTCTGGCTAATCTCAATGCGGGAAGATTGTCTGAAGCGTCGAAAAAATTTGAAGCCATTGATCGACAGCATCCCTACACAGAATGGGCGCGTAAAGCACTTGTGATGGGTGCCTTTACAAATTATCGCCAAGGCAAGTTTGAAGAAGCGATCAGTGCCGCGCAGCGTTATAATACGCTTTATCCGACTTCGCCTGAATCAGCCTATGCTTATTATATTATAGGATTGAGCTATTTCCGTCAGATTCCGGATGTTACACGCGATCAGGCAGCAAGCAGACGTGCTATTTCTGCAATGCAGGAAGTAATTGATCGCTATCCTGACAGCGAATATGTCGAGGATGCGAAAACCAAGATCCGCTTTGCCCGCGACCAGCTGGCTGGTAAAGAAATGCAGGTTGGACGTTACTATCTCGAGCGTAAGGACTATCTTGCAGCCATCAAGCGCTTCAGAGTTGTTGTTGAGCAATATTCCAATACGCGTCAGGTGGAAGAAGCACTCGCCAGATTGGTTGAAGCTTATTATGCACTTGGACTGGTGTCCGAGGCGCAAATGGCGGCATCGGTATTGGGTCAGAATTTCCCTGATAGTCAGTGGTACAAGGATAGTTACAAGCTTCTTCAGTCTCATGGACTGGAGCCTCGCAACAATAGTGGCTCGTGGCTGGCAAAAGCATCATCGCTTATTACCGGCAGCGGCTCGTAATCATTATTTGCCATGCTCGCGCAGCTTTCGATCCGCGATATAGTACTTATCGAAAAGCTCGATATCGAGTTTAAGGAAGGCTTATCTGTTCTGACCGGTGAAACGGGGGCAGGTAAGTCTATCCTTCTCGATTCACTTTCTCTCGCTCTTGGCGCAAGAGGAGATGCTTCTCTTGTTCGCCACGGTGCCACTCAAGGGCAGGTGACAGCGGTTTTTGATGTACCAGCGAAACATCCGGCAAGAGAATTTCTTCGTCAAAATGATATTGATGATGATGGCGATATCATTCTTCGGCGCGTTCAGGCTGGAGATGGGCGCACGCGCGTTTTTATCAATGATCAGGCAGCCAGCGTCGCTCTTTTAAAAGAACTTGGCAAAAGGCTGGTTGAGATTCACGGTCAGCATGATGATCGTGCTCTCGTTGATATAGATCTTCATCGTAATCTGCTGGATGCTTTTGGCGGTGCTGAAGAGCTTGTTATAAAAGTTAATCAGGCATATCGCAGCTGGCGCGATGCGGTGAGTGCATTAAGCAAGCATAAAGCAAAAGTGGAAGTAGCAGAGCGCGAAGGAGACTATTTGCGTGCCTCTGTTGAAGAGCTAACAAAACTTGATCCGCAAGAGGGTGAAGAAGAAGAGCTGGCTGAACGTCGTAGCACGATGATGAAATCTGAAAAGATTGCAACTGACGTTAATGAAGCCAGTGATATGCTCTCGGGCCATGCATCGCCTGTTCCCTCGCTAGCAAGTTTGGTGCGCAGACTAGAACGTAAAATGGTGGAGGCGCCGCATTTGCTGGAGCCAATCATTACGGAAATTGATGCAGCGCTCGATTCCCTCGCACGTGCGCAGGACGGTATTGAAGAAGCAATGCGGGCAATTGATTTTGATCCGCGTGTTTTGGAGCAGGTTGAAGAGCGTTTATTCGCACTTCGTGCTGCAGCACGTAAATTCTCTGTTCCGGTGAGCGAGCTACCGGCTTTACGTGATCGGATGGATGCCGATATTGCTGATCTTGATGCAGGCACTGAAAAGCTGGCTAGGCTTGAGCAAGCAGTTGAAGATGCCGCGATTATCTATGATCGTTTTGCTAAAGAACTGTCTAAAAAACGTTATGAAACGGCCGCGCATCTTAAAGATGCAGTGATGGCAGAGTTGCCGGCACTAAAGCTTGAACGCGCTGAATTTATCGTGGAAATCTCGACCGATGATAAAATGCGCAATGCTGATGGCATTGATACGGTTGAGTATTGGGTGCGGACCAATCCGGGTACACGTGCCGGCCCAATGATGAAAGTTGCGTCTGGTGGTGAGCTTTCTCGCTTCCTGCTGGCTTTAAAAGTAGCGCTCGCGGATCGCGGATCTGCCCCGACACTTGTGTTTGATGAAATTGACACAGGGGTAGGTGGGGCTGTGGCTGATGCTATTGGTCAACGCTTGTCGCGTTTGTCTGGCCGTGTTCAGGTCCTTTCTGTGACCCATGCGCCGCAGGTAGCTGCACGGGCTTCAACACATTTTCTGATTGCTAAAGCTGAAACCAAAGCTGGCAGCATCGCAACTTCTATACGCGTGATGGTGCCTGAAGAACGGCAGGAAGAAATTGCACGGATGCTTGCAGGTGCAAGCATAACTGCCGAAGCCAGAGCAGCAGCCGAGCAGTTGCTGAATGCTAATTATGCAGAGCAAGCGCTCTGAATATAGCTTCACATTGGTTCGTTAATTTTAACCTATTAGAATTATCATTGATGTAATTGACGGCTGTTCTTATCGAACAGTGTTACGATCGTCATGGGCATTTTTAGTTTAATGGATATATTATGCGTGATATTGCGGTTGACCAGCTCACTTTTTTGCAGGCCAAAGAGGAACTGACGGCTCTTGCAGCTGAACTTGCCTATCATGATGAGCGCTATCATCGGGAAGATAGTCCAGAAATCTCTGATGCCGAATATGATGCGTTAAAACTGCGTAATATTGCGATTGAGGCACGGTTTCCGGAGTTGATACGCAGTGATAGCCCGTCGAGAAAAGTCGGCGCATCACCGCTCGCCGGATTTGGCCAAGTAACGCATGCACGTCCTATGCTATCATTGGATAATGCTTTCATTGATATGGATGTTCAGGATTTTGTGGGCAGCGTCTATCGTTTTTTGGGGCAACTTCCCAATGGTTCCATTGCTTTCACGGCAGAACCAAAAATTGACGGTCTGTCAATGTCGATCCGCTATGAGAACGGCATTCTGGTGAGTGCGGCAACACGTGGCGATGGTACGACCGGTGAAAATGTAACCGCTAATATTTTGACAATAAATGAGATTCCGGAGCGCTTACCAGAAGGGGTTCCGTCGGTGGTTGAGGTGCGTGGCGAGGTCTATATGGCCAAAAGCGACTTTCTTCAGCTCAACGAGCAAATGGCCCTTGAAGGCAAGCAGACTTATGTTAATCCGCGCAATACTGCTGCAGGTTCACTGCGGCAGCTGGATGCCAAAGTCACAGCCACTCGCAAGCTTAAGTTTTTTGCTTATTCATGGGGGGAAATGTCAGGAATGCCAGCTGATACCCAGCATGGCATGATCGAAGTTTTCAAAAACTGGGGCTTTCCAGTTAATCCGCTGACTGCACGTTTTTTTACAGCAGATGAGCTGATTGCCCATTATCACATGATCGGAATTGAGCGCCCAACTCTTGATTACGATATTGACGGCGTCGTTTATAAGGTTGATCGCCTTGATCTGCAAACGCGGCTTGGTTTTCGTTCGCGCTCGCCTCGCTGGGCGATTGCACATAAATTTCCGGCTGAGCAAGCTACAACCATTTTACGCGATATTGATATTCAAGTCGGTCGAACTGGTGCTTTAACTCCCGTTGCCCGTTTGGAGCCGATTACGGTTGGCGGGGTCGTTGTGACCAATGCGACCTTGCACAATGAAGACTATATTAAAGGTCTTGGGCTGAAAGGCGAGTTATTACGGGAAGGCAGAGATATACGTATTGGCGATACGGTTATTATTCAGCGTGCCGGTGATGTGATCCCGCAAATTGTTGATGTGTTAATCGAAAAGCGCCCAAGCGATGCAACTGCTTATCAATTCCCAGATCATTGTCCTGTTTGCGGCAGTCATGCTGTGCGAGAAGAGGGGGAGGCTGTTCGTCGTTGTACGGGAGGGCTTATCTGCTCGGCGCAAGCGGTGGAGCGCATTCGGCATTTTGTATCGCGTAATGCCTTTGATATTGAAGGTTTGGGTGAAAAGCAGGTTGAGTTCTTTTTCAACGCTGAAGATGATGCATTATCAATCCGCACGCCTGCCGATATTTTCACCTTGGAAGAACGGCAAAAACATTCACTGACTAAGTTAGAGAATATTGAAGGCTTCGGCAAAACATCCGTAAATAAACTTTATAAAGCGATTAATGCGCGGCGCGAAATAGCATTGAGCCGTTTTCTATATGGTCTTGGTATTCGTCATGTGGGCGAGGTTAATGCCAAGAGACTTGCGCGTGCCTATGCCACTTATTCAAAATTTGAAGAAGCCATTTTAAATACAATAGCTCCTTTAAGTGGTGATCGGACTGATAAGGGCAATGAAGCTTGGCAGGAACTCACATCAGTTGAGGGTATTGGCAGCATTGTCGCCCTTGCAATAGTAGAGTTTTATCAGGAAGAGCATAATCGCGAGGTGCTTGCCATGCTCTTGGCGCAAGTGACGCCTTTGGAAGAAAAGATTGAGACAGCGTCGGATTCTCCTGTGATTGGGCAGACGATTGTCTTTACAGGCTCTCTTGAAAAAATGTCCCGCGATGAAGCTAAAGCCATGGCCGAACGATTTGGTGCGAAAAGCTCAGGTTCTGTTTCGAAGAAAACAAATCTAGTCGTGGCAGGCCCCGGTGCAGGCTCAAAACTTAGCAAAGCACAGGAGCTTGGCATTAAAATCATTACAGAAGATGAGTGGTTTGAATTGATTGGCGAAAAATGATCTTAATTATGGATACTGCTATTTTTTTGATCATCTGATCACACTTTCTCATGTGACAAATAGAGCTGGCTGATTTAGCTCTAGGGTATGCCACCATATTGTGAAGACCAGCTATGCGTCTTGGGTGGAAATGCTCTAGGTTTGGAAGGAAATTACTGTGGAAAATCAGCCCGCTCGTGTGATGACTTCAACGAGTGCAGCAGACTATTTTTGGGAAGGGGCGCGTGCCGGAGTTCCGGTTATGATTGCTGTTGCCCCATTTGGTTTGCTGTTTGGTGCACTTGCCGTTGATAATGGTTTTACGATTTTTGATACCGTTTTCATGAGTGCGTTGCTTTTTGCAGGTGCTAGCCAAATGGTTGGATTGGATCTTTATGGGCAAGATATTGCACCTTGGGTGATTGTCTTGTCGATTTTTGCTGTAAATTTTCGCCATATTTTATATTCAGCGACCACTGGCAGGCATATTGCGCATTTTACCTTTTGGCAAAAAGCCCTATCTTTTTTTGTGCTGACAGATGTTCAGTTCGCCGAAACGGAAAATCGAGCCAATGCTAAAGAACCGATACCATTTATTTGGTATTTTGGACTGGCATTGCCACTTTATCTGTCATGGGTTCTAGAAGCGTATATTGGCGCTGCTTTTGGTAACCTCATTACCAATCCACACGCAATCGGCATTGATTTTATGTTGCCGATTTATTTTCTAGGCCTTGTCATGAGCTTTCGCTCGCGTGTGAACTGGTTGCCGGTGGTTCTTGGTAGTGCGGTTACATCAATTGCAGCCTATCATTATATCGGCTCGCCATGGCATGTATCAGGTGGTGCTATTGGTGGCATCATCGTTGCAGTTATCATGGCTAAAAAGCCTGAATTTCAAGAGCCGGAGGTTCGCTCCGATGTCTAATTATCTTTGGATTATTATTGCAGGCGGTATCGTTACTTATATTACCCGTATTGGTGGGCATCTGGTTTTATCGAGATTTCCGCATATTCATTATCGCGTTGAAGCTGCTTTGAATGCGGTTCCTGCTGCGGTTTTGACCACTTTATTTGCCCCCGCGGCATTTGAGGCTGGCTGGAAAGAGCAGCTGACATTACTCTTTTGTGTGCTCATATCCTTTAGGGTCAGTATTTTGCCGATGTTTATATCGGGTGCTGCATTGCTGATTGCATTGCGTTATTTTATTCCGGCATAAAGTTTGTTTAACTTTAAAAGTAGAAAGCCGCATCAAAGGATGCGGCTTTTTTATTTATAGGGCTTGTGTAGCATTGATGAGCCATTCAAGCTCTTCACCTTGTAAATGCGGCTCAAGCTTTGCTCTTACATCCATATGATATTGATTAAGCCAATTGAGCTCTTCTTGGGTGAGCAAGCTGGTATCAATCAATCGGTGGTCGAGCGGACAAAAAGTCACTGTTTCAAAGCCCATCATTGGGAGATCACCACCCTCAGGAATGGCAGGTTCGGTAACAATAATGAGATTTTCAAGCCGGATACCAAATGCACCTTGCTTATAATAGCCGGGCTCATTGGAAAGGATCATACCGGGCAAAAGCTCTTGTACACCGCGCTTTGAGATGCTTTGCGGTCCTTCATGGACGGACAGGTAAGAACCAATGCCGTGACCGGTGCCATGAGCATAATCCAGTCCGTGTTTCCACAAAGCTATACGTGCCAGTGCATCAATATCCTGACCACGGGTGCCGACTGGAAAACGGGCAAGTGAAATGGCAATCATACCTTTGAGAACAAGCGTATAATAGCGCTTGCGATCAGCTGGAACATCTCCGACTGCAAAAGTTCTGGTGATGTCTGTGGTGCCGTCACGATACTGGGCGCCAGAATCCACGAGGAAGAGATCGCCATTCTCGGCTACACGGTTACTTTCCGTATTGACGCGATAGTGCATCATCGCACCATCTGGTCCTGCACCGGAAATTGTATCAAAAGAGACATCAAGCAAAGGCATTTGGAAGCTTTCACCTGTCTCAGCTCTGATGTTTTCAAGCTGGCTGGCTGCTTGAATTTCGTCTAGTGTGCCTGTCTTTTGTTGATCCGCCCAGCTAAGAAATTTCACCATTGCCACACCGTCCCGCTCATGTGCGTCGCGGCTGCCCTTAAGTTCGGCTGCATTCTTTATGGCGCGGGGCAGTCGGGCAGGATCTTGCCCATGCAGGACCGTACCGCCTGCATCCTCAACAATCATGCGCAGTTTTTCGGCTGCAAGGGCAGGGTCAAGCATGATAATGTGATTGCTCGATGCTGCTTGACGCAGAACTTTTTCCAAATCTTCAGGTGCGTGTAAATCTGCCAATTGGGTTAGATAGGCACGAGGCTCAATATTTAGTTTGCGCTCATCGATGAAGATATCCGGCCGCTTGTCAGCATAGATAATCGCAAAGCATAGAGGTAAAGGTGTATTGGAAACATCCTTGCCCCGAATATTAAAGAGCCAGGCAACGGAAGAAGGATCTGTCAGCACTGTAGCATAAGCATTGGCAGATTGGAGTGACTGTTGCATTTGCGCAATCTTGTCGCGTGCTTCTTGCCCTGCATATTGCAAGGGTTGAATTGTAACTTCGCCTATTGGTGCGGCTGGTTGATCGTGCCATATAGCATCAACGAGATTGTAGGGCAGAGCTACAAGTTGGCCATCAAGCTGATCCAG
>CANQXU010000043.1 GCA_947627865.1 uncultured Paenochrobactrum sp.
AAAGTGGCTGGTGGCTATTTAAATATAGAAAATAGCGGGGACCAGTCAGACAGACTCATATCCGTTACAAGCTCTGATGCTGATCGTGTTGAAATTCATGAAATGACAATGGAAAATGATGTCATGAAAATGCGCCAGTTAAAGGATGGCTTGCTATTACCAGCATCAGAAACGACAGAGTTGCGCCCAGGCGGTTATCATCTGATGTTTATGAAGCCTGTACGCCTATTTGCTGAAGGTGAGCATGTTCCAGCCGTTTTGGAATTTGAAAAAGCCGGCAAAATCAAGCTCGACTTTATCGTAACAAATGCCAAAGGGCAGGATTCAGATCATAGCCATCACTAAATATTTGAGCAGAAAACTAAACCTGTTTTCTGCTCTATCACATGCAAGGTGGGAACTATACCGCGGCATCAACACGATGCGAATATGCCGCGGCACTTTCACAACCCAAAAACTAATTCCCCAATATTTTAACTTGACTATTTTAGTAAAGTTAAATCATACTACCACTCTATCTTAACCTTTAATGTCAGGGCCTTTAACCCTTTCAATTGGAGGATCGTATGATCACCATAAATGGCTTGGAACGAGCCGCCTTATACAAAACTATTACATATTTTATTTATCATGATGTTGCTCAGCTATTTCGAGGTCAGCGATGAATATGCGAATTGGTCAATTAAACGGCAGCAACAGTGATTATTTTGAACGCATGCCGGAAAAGCTTACACTTGAAGGTTATCGCCGCTGGACAGCGGGCTTTGAAACTGGCTCCGTCATCCCATGGGAAATGACTTGGACACTCTACACAGATGTTTTGGGTGCTGATGCCGGCAAAAAACTGGTCGCAGAGCTCTCGCAATTTGTACGGGTTTTACGACATTGTGCGCTTTGCCCATTACGTGCATTTCCTTTTGATTCACAACATATCTGTCGTGAAGAATGCCTGACTTTAGCTCTTATATCTTCATTGCAGAATGACAATTCAGATATCACAGAGCAATGTCTTGCGGCTATGGCCTGCAAAAGCAGATGCTTAAATGTTGAAGAAGCAGCAAGCAATTTCGCCTTTGCCATGTCGGAGTTTGGTCAGACATTATTGCCCGTGCCAGCCTCAGCCTTGCAGATGGTATTAACCCCAGTTGCCCGACACAATTTTCATTAATGATATCCGTTTAGCGCTGTTAAACACAGCCCATAGGAGAGAACCATGCTTTCCGTAACTGAGAAAAAATTAAATTTAATTGCCACTTTGATTTTAACGATCACTGCGTTGGCAACCACATATTATATGCCATTTTTGCCATCTAAGCCCATTGATAGCAGCTTGCAAAGCCTGTTGATTGAAGGCGCTGAAAACCAAAATCAGCAGCTGATTGCTTTGCAACTTGATGGAAAATACAGAGCCAACTGACAAGGTAGCTTGAACTGACTGCACTTTTCTTCGCTCATTTATCAAGTAAAAACCAGTATCAAGTGAAGCCGGCTTTAAACCGCTGATAGAGCTGCATAAATTATGTAACGTAAAATGATTGAAAATCTCATTTATGATGAATGAAAAAACGCGGTGCATTTAAAATGCACCGCGTTTTAATTCATCCAATATCTGCTTATTAAACCGGCCTTGCTTCACCTAAATCGAGAGAACGGTTTTAATAATCTTTTTCATAATAGATACCAGCATTTGAGTTCCCGTCAGACCCCATAGAAGCCTTGGCCTTAAGGTTACGGGTTATATCAAGGTTGATCGTGCCCTTCGTATCACCACCGCTACCAGCTTCAACACCGAGATAGATATTATCCCGAATATAACTGCCTGCCCTGACTGCGGCATTACCATGCTCATCGGTGATAATATCAAGATCATCCAGCCCCATACCTTTGCGGAAGCTACCAACCAATGAATTATTGCTACCACCAGCAAGTTCTGCCGCTGCGGCCGCTAACTGCGCAATCTGGAATGGTGACAATTCACTCATAGAGCGATTGAAGAGCAAACGAGCAAGCACTTCATCTTGTGGCAACTCAGGCTGCGAGCTAAAATTGACATCCAGATTATCAGGCGTACCACGCACTGTTACCAGAACCGTAATATCATTGCCCTCAGTCCTCGCCACAAAGTTGAGCTGCGGATTGAGGTCTCCAATCAAGGTAACCTGCCCCTCATCGAAAATGATGCGCTGGCCAAGAATACTTAACCGACCACGAATAAGGCTGAAACCACCAACAGGCTGTATATTATTAAGATTACCTTGAATGCGCAGACGTCCGCCCATTTCCGCATCCAAACCGCGACCGCGGACAAATATCTGATTTGGCGCACTAATGACGACATCAAGACGCGGAACACTTGGACGGTTGGATGGAACAGGCACCCCGCCTTCCTTGCGTGTTTCAACTTTAGCACGTGCTAGAGTGCGAGCGACATTCAGTGGCGTATTAATATGATGCACATCAATAGTTGAGGCAGATCCCCCCATACTTTCAGGTACGGAAATTTCTGCACGCTCAATTTCAATGCGCCCCGATATCAACGGATCACGCAAGAGCGCACCTTCAATAGATAGTCCACCATTAATGGTCGCGACAACCAAAGTTCCGTCAGCATAGCGCGCCTGATCAAATTTAATGCTGATATTGGCTGGAAAATCAGCTGCAGCATTTGTGGAGATTGAACCGGAAGCGCTGATAGATCCACCACTTGCTAATGAAGCTTGAACCTGCCTCAGATTGACTTTGTCACCATCAAGGCTCGCCATAATATTAATATTATTCAAGCGAATATTGGTTTCAGCATCAATAAACTGCGCACCATTGGTAGATACCATTCCGCGCAATTGCGGATTTTGGAAGTTTCCGCTCACTGATGCTGTCAAGGATAGGGAGCCGCTTGCCTGCGCACCGCGCTCAGCCAAGATACGGTTAGCCAGTTCCAATGGTGCGTTGCCTGTAATATTAACATCCAGACCATTGCCGCTCAGAGGCACCTTACCACTTGCCGTGACGTTCAGACCTTTTGGGCCATCAATTTTAACTGAAGATAGGTTTAAAACCTGATTGGCATACTGGCCTTCACTGTGAAGACTTAATGGTGACAAGCCATTATCACGCAACTGCGTATTGGCAAGACCTGAGCCATTGAGGGTAAATCTGGCATTTGGATTGTCCAACTTACCGCCAATACGCGCATTACCAGTGATATTACCACCAAAATTCTGATCTTTTATGGCACCATTCAAGAGTGCCAGTGGTAATTGGGCAAGATTGACATCAAGTGCTAACTCACCACTTCCTAAAGGCACGGCACCTTTAACTGTCGCATCAATACCGCCACCGCCAGCCAATCGTGCATCAACGTTCAAACTATCCTGCGTAGAACGACCTGTTGCTGTAATATCGAGCGGCGCAATAGACTGTTCTTTCAATTGCGAGGCAGTAACACCAAGCGCACGAAGATCAAAGTTGATATCCGGTTGATCCCTCGTACCAATTATCTTTGCGCTACCTTGAAGAGTACCGCCGATACCAAGCTTTGGATCGATCGCATTAGCTATAGCCAAAGGCAAATCAGTAATCGCCAGACTTAAATCGAGCTGATCAGCGATCATTCCCTTGATGTTAATCCGACCACCACCAGCATCAATAACCATATCGCTCAGAGCGAGATTGGCACCATTAACACCAATTGTAGCAGGAGATACCAAATGCGCTTTGAGCTGATCCTGCTGGATATCTGCTTTATTCAATGTCAGTAGATAGCCGTCATTTTGAGGTTCTAATGAGCCGGAAACTTCTGCAAGAGTGCCAATCCTAAGTTTTGTGCTAATATCAAAATTAGTTTTTTGACCCTGAGCATCAGCCTTGGCATCAATGCTATCAATCTCTGTGGTGCCAAATTTTAGCTGCTGTGCGTGGGCACTTCCGTTAACGACCGGAACACCAAAAAGATCTTGCGCAGTCAACGCAATATCAGCAGAGGCTATCTGTGCATCGTTAAACTTAAGATCGTCAGCTTTTAAATTAATATTGGCATTTTGACGGCCATCCAGCGCATTCAGTTTGATGTCACCATTCAAAGCGCCCGAGGCTTGTGCAAGCAGCAATGTGCCAACGGTTGAGACATCATGTGCAGCAATATTAATCGCCCCTGTGATCAGACCATTATTGTTCTGAATGATATTGCCCGTGGCTGTTGCCGCACCTGCTTTTAATTGCAAGTTCTCTATATGCTTGTCACCGTCAGCGAATGTGAAAAGTGTGGCAACATCTACTTTTTCACCATTCAACAATGCCGCGCCAGATAGCTGACCGCTTAAAACGGAGCTGATTTTACTACGCGCATTCAACATCGCGTTAATATCAAACTCAGCCCCTGAAAGCTTGTGCTCCGCAATCCTTCCCTGCGCCATATCAGCTTTAGCAGATATAGCTATGAGACTATCATCACCCTTTGCACTACCGGAAAACTGCAACTTACCGCTGATATCTTTTGAAATCATTGCCAGATCGTTGAGTATCAAGGCAAAGTCAAAATCAGCTTTGCTCGATCCAAAAAGACCATTGGCAGTTATTTTACTCTGCGGATTTTCCAATAAAAACGCACGGGCAGAAAGTCCTTCAGAACCACGGCCTATAGCACCCGATAATGTCGTTTTTCCTGCCATCAAGGCATCAATTTCGGCAGAACCAGTGCCTATTGAAGTTGCAGAGCCATCCAGATCCAGCATGAACGCACCAGTGAGTGGCTCAATACGTCCTTTTGCCTCCAGTGCCACCTGTCCGGCAAGTTCACGGCCAGCGATAGCACCATAAGGTGAAAGATCCGCAATATGAGCTGCAACGTCTCCGGTAAACACAAAGTCTGAAAGCTTACCGTTCAGCTCAAGATCAAGACCATTGCCCGCGATTTTGGCCTGCTGTAAATCTACCGGCTGGCTGGCTTTCCAGCCACCGCTTATGAGCAAAGTGACTTTTTCACCAAGTGCCTGCGCCAGTTCAACAGTATCTGCATTGATATTATTGATGCCGCCGGTCACATTGAAAGTAATGCGTCTTTCTGCAGGATTATTTAGATTTTCAGCAATGCCGCCCATTTGAAAAGCAATATTTTCACTTGAAACCCGGCCTGTACTTAAACCATTGACTTCAATATGACCGAGCCAGTCATTATCTGGACGATCACCAAAGGCAATTTGCACACGGGCATCGCGGATAGTTGTTTCGCCGCCAGAAACAGGCAAGATAACGGGCTGACCATCTTTGCCCGCAATGGCTGCATCAATACGCAAACGATCTATGAAGCCATCCGTGCTGCTTTCCGCACTGGTCGAGAGCTTCAAAGCTGCATTTTTCAGCACCATCTCGTCGAGACGCATGCCGCCTGCATCTTTAACAATACCATTCGCGACCAAGCTTGTTTCGCTACCGAAGAAATCACGAAACTCTTGCGGAACAAGAACCTGTATCGGACCACTGAAATCAGCGTCAAAACTACGGCCTTCCGCTTGGCCTTTAAGGGTTAGAACACCTGTTAATGTGCGCGTTTTATCTGTATCGAGTGTCAGATTGATCGCAACATCATCTAATGAGCCCTCGCCTTTCACGGTCAAATCAACAGCCGGACGGCCATCAATTTTCATGAGATTGGCGATCATGCCATTGGCAGGTTCTGAGGCGTTCACATCAACGGAAAGTTTTTTATCCTGATTGCTGAAAGCAGCTTTCAGCAAAAACTCTCCGCCCGGACCATCAAGGCGTTTAATGGATAAGTCTGTGTCCAGCACACCACTTGCAAGTGTCAGACGACCAGTCAACCCGATCGTTGATTCCAGACCAAATACATCTTTCCCAAAATGCATTTTGTTAATATCAAGTGCATCCAATCGTACCGACAATGGCAATTCAGGCACACTGAAACCTGATGATTCCGGCGTTGGCAGGCTAGGATCGGGCAAAGGCGGACGAATAAGATCGATGCTTTCCGCTTGAAGGTCATTGATATTCAAACGGCCAAGCAACAATGCCGCACGGCTCCAAACCAGTTTAGCATTATTAATGCGCAACCAAACGCCATCGCGGTCAGCGACTGTAATTGTGCCAACAGAAACTTCCGATGAAAGGACACCGTTGATACCTGAGAGGGAAATACGTCTGTTTGGCGCCGAAAGCTGATTTTCGACGAAAGAAAGAAAATATGATTTCTCCTCTTCTGCCTCTTCCTGTGCATAGACAGGGGCAGCGAGAAAAATGAAAAGAAGAATAGCCAATAATCGGGTCAAAACGATTGTCCTATACCCACGTAAAACGCATATTTCGGATCACCTGAACGACGGTCAAGCGGCAATGCCACATCCAACCTGATCGGCCCCAGACCTGTTATATATCGAACACCACCACCAACGCCGACACGCAACTCCTCGCTAAAACGCGGAATTGAATCTTTGCCAACATAGCCCGCATCAACAAAAGCTACAGCACCGATTGTTTCGGTAATGCGTGTTCGCACTTCACCAGATGCTTCAATAAGAGACCGTCCGCCGACTATCTTATCATTCCCAACATCAACACCGATATTGCGATAAGCATAACCGCGCACCGATCCGCCACCTCCGGCAAAGAAAAGCTTATCCGGCGGCAAATCTGATATTGATCCACCTGCAATTGCACCAATCTTGGCACGACCTGCCAGAACCACTCTATTGGAAGAACCCAGACCATAATAGGCACGGCCTTCAGCGGTGAATTTCGTAGCGAAAGTACCGCCCTTCACTTCATAGAATGGCTCCAGATAGACATCCGCATAAAAACCGGTTGTCGGATCGACAACACTGTCACGTCCATCATAAAGCAGGTTGCCCTGCAATCCAACAGTCGTAAATTCTCGCTTGCCGTAATAATCATCTTCAAACCGTGCCTGAGTGATATTTGCATAACCACTACCAGACAGAGTATCGGAAAAAACATGCGTCAGCCCCGCTTTGGCGGTGACGGATGTTTCTGTATAAGCATCCAACACTTCACGCTTGGCATTTAATGCACCGCTGAAATCTGTATCGGGAGTAAACACACCAGGCTTTGTAAAGCTAGCACCTAATAAATATGTATAATTTTTAGGATTAAAGGAGTTACCTTGCGAGCCACCAATGCCAGTCACTTTTGCATCAAGACGCAAGCGCTCAGCACGCCCAAACAAGTTGCGATGCATCCAGTATGAGTTAAAACCAAAACCATCCAGAGTTGAATAGTCAGCACCAAAACCAAAACGGCGCGGTAAGCGCTCCTGCACAGTGAGTGTCATCGGTAAGGTACCGTCAGGATTAATCTCTTCAGCTTCCTGAAAGGTCATCGCGCGAAAAACTTCCAAACGTCCAAGACGCTTTTTCGCCTTTTCAAGATCATCCGGATTGTATTGTTCGCCCTCTTTAAGACCTGTCATCCATGCAACATATTCCGGATCAACACGGCGAGTGCCATCAACGGTTAATGCTCCATAATATGCAACAGGCCCCGGATCAATTTCCAAGTCTGCGATCACTGTATCATTGGCGTGATTAGCGGTAACAGTCTCGGACTTCAGGCGGGCTTTCGCATGGCCTTTTTCGCGCCAAGCCTGAACGGCTAGTCGCTCCGCCTGTAAAATTTTATTGGAATAAGCAACCTTACCATCAGCAAAACCAATTTCTTGCGGGGTCTTCAGCTGATTGCGCCGTTTTTCAACCGGAGCTGTCATATTGATAATAGAAGCCTGCGAAAACAAAAATTGCGGGCCTGGATCAACATCGATCGAAATTTTCACATTATCAGGCAATTCAGCATCAGGCGGAATATCACTGGCCTCATGCCCGTCAATTAAAATAGAAATTGTACCGCCATAGCGGCCGTCTGCATATAATGCAGCTAAAATTCGGCGATAATCACCACGGGCTTTTGCCAGCAATCCGGCTGCACCAGAAGCTGGCTTATCCCTATCAGCATAAAGGCTGGAGGCTGATTCAACTAATTCATCGACTTTCGCTTCACTACCATCAGTGTTACTGCGTTTGCCGGTGATCTCAACATTCACTTCATAATGTTTTGGCTCTGCAATTACCGCATCCGGATCATCAGTGGTTTTCTTTTCACCCCAAAGATGAATGCCAAACAATTCGAATGCAACAGCAGGTGTTGCCATAAAAGGCGACAACTGCACAGTAATAAGCAAAGCACCTATACCTGCTTTATAAATGGTCTTTGCTGTTAAATTCATTTCCCGCTTACTATCCTGTTTAGAGGCTCGTTTCAAAAATATGAAACGCAAGTCAGATTCCCTCCACGTCCAAATATTTAACAGGCTTTATCTTATCGATGGTTAACACCCCAACCACGATTATGAAACTTCAAATTCTTGGTCAATAAAAAGTTAATAGCACTTATAGCAACATTAATCAGTATAATGGCTATTAATCCAGTAAAGCCGTAAATATGCAACAAAGACTTTTTTAAAAACTGCGGTACAAGCCCGCAGTCACTATTCTTATATACTCACACTATTAGCATGTTTAATCGCTATAGGGATTATAGCCCCTTTGTGTCGGAACCGCACCCTGTCCGATTGGAGGATTAGGCAATGCGGGCCTCACTCCTTCACCAATAGGGGGATTAGGCATTACCGGCTGCGGCAATGGTGGTCTTGGTGGTATTGGTCCTGGATAATATGGGGGATAAGGAGGATAGGCAGGGCCACGTCTTCCCTCGCGCCAATATGGCCAGCCACGGCGCCTTCCAGTTCCCCAAAACACATCTATATCGACTGGGAAATCTGGCGCAATTTCTGGATAAATAATCTGAGGGGCTCCATAGGGTGAAACAAAATGCACATATCTTGACGACGCCCAACCAGAGAAGCGACCGATACGGACTTTGCACCAGCCATTTCGCTGGCAGGGACCAGCATCCACATGAACACCTGCTACCAAAGTCGTTATTCTTTGATATTTAACACTCGGGCCCGTGCGCATATTAACATTGCCCGTCACAATTGCTGGTGCAGCCAATAAAGCGGTTGGGCTTAATACTGCGACCAAGAAAACAATCTTTTTTATATTTACTTTAAAAGCGCTGTGTACATCACTAGACATAGCAATATCCAAAAAATCAATTAAACAAATGAGTTAATGTAATTGCGCGGCTTAAAAGTGAGCAACACAGAAAATACAGGTTGTTTAAAATAACAAACCCGTTTCTCTATCCAGCCTTTGAGAAAAAAGAAAAAAGCTTCAAAAAATAAAACGGCCAATAAAAAAATGCATCCGTATCAGCTTAATAATACAGATGCATTTTTATAAAACTCTGAATTTTAGACCTTATTCGGGAGTACCCGATCCGGCAAACGATGGCCATCAACAAATGCGCGAATATTGATAATAACTTTATCACCCATATCAATCCGCCCCTCAAGTGTGGCCGATCCCATATGCGGCAGCAGAACCACCTTACCCTGTTTGGCAAGATTTAGCAGGCGCGCATCAATTGCATTATCCTGCTCGAAAACATCAAGACCAGCGCCTGCCAGTTTGCCGTTTTCTATCTGCTCGGTCAGTGCATTTTCATCAATAATCTGGCCGCGCGCTGTATTCACCAAATAGGCATGTGGCTGCATTAAAGCGATACGACGCGCAGACAATAAATGGAATGTGGCAGGCGTCGAAGGGCAATTAACCGATATAATATCCATGCGCGCCAACATCTGATCCAAACTATCCCAGTAAGTGGCTTCAAGCTCTTCTTCAACTTTTGGGCTGACACGGTTACGGTTATGATAATGGATAGACAAGCCGAAGGCCTTTGCACGTCGCGCAACAGCGGTGCCGATTCGACCCATGCCAAGGATCCCTAAGCGCTTGCCCCAAATTCGGCGACCCAACATCCAAGTCGGGCCCCATCCTGGCCAGTAGCCGTCACCTTCCTGCAATAAATTGGCACCTTCAACCAACCGGCGCGGTACCGACAAGAGCAAAGCAAGCGTCATATCAGCTGTATCTTCGGTCAAGACATTCGGAGTATTGGTCACCATAATGCCGCGCTTGGCTGCCGCCACTACATCAACATTGTCTATGCCATTACCGAAATTGGCGATCAGCTTGAGATTAGGGCCAGCCTTTTCAATCATTGCCGCATCGACAATTTCACTGATCGTCGGCACAAAAACATCGGCTTCTTGCAAGGCATCAATAATTTCAGCCTGAGACATACGATGGTCATCAACATTAAGCCGAGCATCAAAAAGCTCACGCATCCGTGTTTCAACCGAATCAGGCAGTTTACGGGCGAGAACGACAAGCGGCTTCTTCTTGACTGACATTTTCACCTCATCTTACCGGCAAAACTACACGAAGCTGTGGATGCAGCATTTACGTTGAGACCTCTTTAACCAAGTCAGCGCAAACTGCAATCTTGCTTTTGCTCCTATGTCTTACAACGAGTTCCATTAAAGACAAAGAAAAACAAACGAAATTTAACAATTATGCAAGGTGATCAGGTTAATAACAATCAGATTGCGATGAATTCTCTACAGAAATTAACAATCATCAGCCTGACACAATGTTCTCAGAAGAGCACGAGCACAAATAAGGCGATATCCGCTCTCGCGGAAATATGAAATTGAGAGTGACAGATGACTATAAGACAGTACCGAATGCATATTAGCAGTGTTTTTTTTGCTACGCTTGGCTTGATCTTATTGCTGTCACTGACATTGCCTGTGAGCGCCAATGAAAATCAGCCTGCCGTTGAAAATTCATATGCTGAGGTTGTGGGACCAAGTGGTCTGCCTTTGCCGCGTTTTGTCAGTCTAAAACCCGCTCGCGTCAATCTGCGCATTGGACCGGGGCGAAATTATGCAGTCTCATGGCTTTTCTTAAAAGCAGGCCTTCCGGTTGAAATCATACAGGAATATGACAATTGGCGCCGCATTCGCGATGCTGATGGCACGGAAGGATGGGTTTATCAGTCGCTTCTATCTGGCAAACGCACAGCTATCACCGCACCATGGTCCAAAACAGAAGAGCATATTGAATTATATGCCGACCCCAGTGAAAGCGCCAGAATAATTGCCAAGCTTACACCAGGAGTTATTGGTGATATTTTAGAGTGCACCGGTAATTGGTGCCGTATGCAAATTAAGAAAACGCGTGGCTGGGTTAAACAAAATAAAATCTGGGGTGCATATCCAAACGAGGTGTTTGACTAACACGTCCCCCTTGTCGTAGCACTATAAACTATTCTTTATAAATTATTCTTTGCGGCGCAAACGTACAATAATATCAACATTCACAATTTCCATGCCTTCCGGTGCTTCCGGCATGTTTGCAACTGTTGGCTGACCATTTTCTCCATGCGGAATGTCAAAAACGATATTTTCGCGTTCTAAAAAGAAATGTTGATGGTCAGAAATATTTGTGTCGAAATAGGTTTTGGAGCCTTCGACTGCAATGATGCGCAACATTCCGGCTTCTGTGAACTGATGCAGGGTATTATACACTGTGGCAAGCGATACCGGCACCTCGGCGCAAACCGCTTCTTCATGCAAGTCTTCAGCAGATAAGTGCCTGTCTCCACGTAAGAAAATCAAACTGGCCAAAGCCACCCGCTGGCGCGTTGGCCGCAAACCAGCGCCTCTTAGACGCTCTTCCATTTTGATCGAATTTTCATGCGAAACTATCATATTGGCGATCTATCCGCTTTGTCCATGAGCCTGTTTTAGCATCAGCTTGTTAAAAAATTTTTCTTAACTCACAAGGCAAATTCAACTAAAAAAGCAACAAGCCATTGCCCATTGCCTATTGTCATTGATATATGCAGTCACGAAATAACTATCAATGGCTGATTTCTGCTAGCACAGTTCGCTCAGAAAAGCTATTCGGATGGTTTTATACTCGCGAACAGTCTGCTAAAGATGTTCTCACTATTTGACACAACCCTACATGGCCGGATCCCGGTCATCGAAACAATTTTGATTGGGAGGCGTAATGGCTGAACAAAAATCGAGCTACGGCTACGAGGAACTGCTTTCCTGCGCACGCGGCGAGATGTTTGGTCCCGGCAATGCGCAATTGCCAGCGCCGCCAATGCTGATGTTTGATCGTATCACTCAGATCAGCGAAACTGGCGGTGAGTTTGGCAAGGGTTTTATCCGCGCTGAATTTGACATCAACCCTGACCTTTGGTTCTTTCCATGCCATTTCATCGGAGATCCGGTTATGCCGGGATGTCTGGGACTGGATGCTATGTGGCAGCTGACCGGATTTTATCTCGGCTGGCTTGGCGAACCTGGTAAAGGCCGTGCTATTTCTACCGGTGAAGTAAAGTTTACTGGCATGGTTACACCTAAAACCAAGCTGGTTGAATACGGCATTGACTTCAAACGCGTTATGCGTGGAAGACTGGTGCTGGGCATTGCAGAAGGCTGGCTTAAAGCAGATGGCGAAGTGATTTATCGCGCGAGTGATCTGCGTGTTGGTCTTTTCAAAGAAAGCGCCTGATTAATAAGCAATGAACCGTTTTTGAACAGTTCAATTGATGGTAGAATCATCATCCTCTCTGAGCGCGAGACTGTTTCATGAATATTTTGAAACTCCGCGCTCGAAACATGAAAAAAACTCACCTATCTGTTCTAAATAAGTTTTAAACCAGACAGGTGCAAAGGAGAACGCTATGCGGCGTGTAGTCGTGACCGGAATGGGGATTGTATCCTCGATCGGCAACAATCTCGATGAGGTGACCGCCTCTCTGCGCGAAGCCAAGTCAGGTATTGTGCGTGCTGAAGAATATGCGGAACTTGGTTTTCGCTGTCAGGTACATGGTGCCCCCAATATTGACGTTGAAGCTTTGGTGGATCGCCGCAATATGCGCTTTCACGGGCGTGGTACCGCATGGAACCACGTTGCTATGGACCAAGCGATTGCTGATGCAGGCCTGACCGAGGAGGAAGTTTCCAATCCGCGGACTGGCATCATTATGGGATCAGGCGGACCGTCAACACGTACGATCGTTGATTCTGCTGATATCACTCGTGAAAAAGGCCCTAAGCGCGTTGGTCCTTTTGCAGTGCCGAAAGCAATGAGCTCAACAGCATCTGCAACGCTTGCCACTTTCTTTAAGATCAAAGGCATCAACTATTCGATCTCATCTGCCTGTGCGACATCCAATCATTGCATCGGCAATGCAGTTGAGATGATCCAATATGGCAAACAGGATCGTATGTTTGCTGGTGGCTGTGAAGATCTCGACTGGACTTTATCCGTACTGTTCGATGCCATGGGTGCTATGTCATCAAAATATAATGACACACCGTCTACCGCGTCCCGTGCTTATGACAAAAACCGCGATGGTTTCGTGATTGCTGGTGGTGCTGGTGTTCTGGTTCTTGAAGAACTTGAGACAGCTTTGGCCCGCGGCGCGACCATTTACGGCGAAATTGTCGGTTATGGCGCAACCTCTGATGGCTTTGACATGGTTGCCCCATCAGGTGAAGGTGCAGAACGCTGCATGCGTATGGCACTCTCTACTGTTGAAGGGCCAATTGACTATATCAATCCTCATGCTACCTCGACACCTGCCGGTGATGCTCCTGAAATTGAAGCAATCCGCCGTGTCTTCGGCAATGGTGAGAACTGCCCTCCGATAGCTGCAACCAAATCACTGACAGGCCACTCACTGGGTGCAACAGGTGTGCAGGAAGCAATTTACTCACTCTTGATGATGAAAAATAATTTCATCTGTGAAAGTGCACATATTGAAGAGCTGGATCCAGCTTTTGAAGATATGCCAATTGTGCGCAAACGCATCGATGATGCCCAAATCAACCGTGTTCTGTCCAACTCATTCGGGTTTGGCGGTACCAATGCTACGTTGGTCTTCCAGCGTTATGAAGGCTGACTGAGAGGGAAATATGCAGGGTTTGATGAAGGGTAAGCGCGGCCTGATTATGGGCGTTGCAAATAATCATTCCATCGCCTGGGGTATCGCCCAGAAATTGGCGGAACAAGGTGCTGAACTGGCATTCACATATCAAGGTGACGCACTTGGAAAACGTGTTTTCCCTTTAGCCGAAAAGCTTGGTTCCAACTTTGTTGTGCCATGTGATGTGGAAGATATTGAAACTGTTGATGCAGTCTTCGATAAAATCGAGAAAGAATGGGGTGGCCTGGACTTTGTTGTTCATGCGATCGGCTTTTCAGATAAAAATGAATTGAAGGGCCGCTATGCTGATGTCACGACCCGTGAAAATTTCAGCCGCACAATGGTTATCTCTGCCTATTCATTCACGGAAGTTGCGCAACGCGCTGAACGTCTGATGAAAGACGGCGGCTCATTGTTGACGCTGACCTATGGCGGTTCAACCCGTGTCATCCCTAACTATAATGTTATGGGTGTTGCTAAGGCAGCATTGGAAGCCATGGTGCGTTATCTGGCAGCGGATTATGGTGCACAAGGTATTCGTGTCAACGCTATCTCTGCCGGCCCTATCCGCACATTAGCGGGCGCTGGCATTGGTGATGCACGCGCAATTTTCAGCTATCAGCGCCGCAACTCGCCAATGCGCCGTACTGTTGATATTGATGATGTCGGCCAATCAGCAGTTTATTTGCTGTCTGATATGTCTCGGGGTGTGACAGGCGAAATTCACTATGTGGATTCCGGTTACAATATCGTGTCAATGCCGACCCTTGATGAATTAAAATCAACGGACGCTGAGGGTTGATCCCAGTATAGCTTTTAAAAAATCCCCTGAACCAATGGTCAGGGGATTTTTTTATTTGCGGGCTTCTATAATTTTAAAACCGCTCGCATCGCCTAGTGGAATAACATTTCTAAATAATTGCTTTAATGTAATTTCATATGGCAATTGCCGGTTCGCTACCAGCAACAAGCGGCCACCCGGCTTCAAGCGACTGGCTGCCGCTGCGATGAATGCTTGCCCCAAGCCTGGTTCAGTAACGCGGCCTTCATGAAAAGGCGGGTTCATAATGACCGTGTCATAGATCTCGGTGATCTTTTCGGAGGTTATATCATGCCAAAAATAGGATAGCGGGGTAGTTGTATTAATTTTAGCAAGATTGGTCTTTGCAGCCTCCAAAGCTTCAAAATCTGCTTCATACAGATCAATTTGTTGGATTTTGGAACTATGTTGCAAGGCCTGTGAGGATAGATATCCCCAACCAGCACCAAAGTCTGCCACTTTTCCGAATAATATTCCACTCATATGAGGGACAAGAAGTGCAGAGCCTTTGTCAATTTCGCC
>CANQXU010000044.1 GCA_947627865.1 uncultured Paenochrobactrum sp.
TCTTTCACCGGACATTGGCTGAAAATATTGCCTATGCCCGACCAGATGCAACACAGGCTGAAATCGAACAGGCTGCTAAACTGGCTAGTGCGCATGAATTTATTCAGCGCCTGCCAAAAGGTTACGCAACACTTGTTGGCGAGCGCGGCATCAAGCTCTCAGGCGGTGAGCGGCAGCGTGTTGCAATCGCCAGAGCATTTTTGGCTGATGCGCCGATCCTGATCCTTGATGAAGCAACGTCCAGCCTTGATTCAGAATCGGAAGTTCTAATTCAACAAGCTATGGAGCGGTTGATGATCGGCCGAACCACGCTTGTTATCGCGCATCGTCTTTCAACAGTGCGCTCACTGGATCGTCTGCTGGTCTTTGATAAAGGCAAGATCGTCGAAGAGGGTGATCATGACGCCTTGATCCGAATGCCAAACGGTATTTACCGCCGCTTGTTCGAAAAACAGGCTCTGGAACTTACCAAAGGGCTGGAAGACATTGTCGTTTAATATTGCCAGTCATCAATTCTATTTTAAGGCCAGTGCAGACTGGCCTTATTCATTTCCTGTTCATTCAACTTCGGTTATTTGCATATCTCACTTCTTGACATTCATATGAAGGTAGTGTGACAGATCGCACATTACTTTTAGAAGCTTTAAAAGCTTTTCAGGAAAAAATAGTGAGTTCATACAGTTCAGTTATTACAAATGCTCCGCGCCATTGGTCGGAGCATAGTATTTTTGGCCCTCAACGTCTTTCTCTGCCGATGCGGATTGCGGCGGTAACTACGGGCTCGTTCATTCTATCATTTATATTGGTTTTTGCCGTCGAGTGGGTGTTACGCGGTTCATTTAGCGAAACTACATCATTCTTCCTCTCCTATAATAAACCAAGCTGGACGACAGTCATACTCTGTGCGTGTCTGCTCACGCTATGCGATGCCATTTTCGGACGTATTTATTTTGGTTTTTTCATTCTTGCCCCCTTGTTTTTGATCACTGTGGGTGTGGCGAAAGAAAAGAGCCTCTATTTGGGCGATCCACTATATCCTAGTGACTTTTTATATGCCCGGCAAATCCTCGATTTAATGCCGCTACTGGTGAGTGAACGCCCCGTGAGCGCATTGCTTATTACTTTACTATTGATCATCGCAATTGCGGTTATCGTGCTCTCCATTAGCTTCTGGTGGAAGAGTTTTAAGTGTATTTCATGGCAAAGACGCGTGCTTCGCCTCGCGATTGCACTACCACCACTCATCTGGTTCGGTATTATCTCCGATTATGCCAGCTACTCATGGGCGCGCGATCAATTGCGTGTGAAACCAATGATGTGGGATCAAAAAGCCAATTATGAGCATAATGGTTTTGCGCTGGCATTCATTCTCAATATTCCTATGGCAAAAGTTTTCACACCTGCTCAATATAGCAAGGCTGCAATCGAAGAAATTGCGCAAAATTCTGCCCTTCTACCAGTGCCAACCAACAAATCCACAAAACCTGATATCATTATGATTATGAGTGAATCCTTCTGGGATCCCACGCGTTTGCCTGATGTCGGTTTCAATAAAGACCCGATACCTACCGTTCGCAGCAATGAATCAGGGCATATCTTTTCACCCGAATTTGGCGGCATGACAGCCAATGTCGAGTTTGAGGCCTTAACTGGTTTTTCCAAGGCTTTTCTGCCGACAGGCAGCATTCCCTACCAGCAATATATTCGTGAGCCTATGCCGTCACTAGCCTCTTTTTTCAATGAGCAAGGCTATACAACATTGGCGCTGCATCCATTCCGGCAATGGTTCTGGAACCGTGGAAACGTGTATAATCATTTTGAATTTCAACAGTTTTTGTCTGAAGAAAATTTGCCAGTTTTAGAAAAACGCGGGATGTTGGCATCTGATGATGCAGTAACCACGCAACTGATCGAACAAGCTGAAAAAATCGAACAGCCATTCTTTTTATTCGCCGTCTCATTACAAGGTCACGGTCCCTATGCGGCAGGACGCTACCCTGACGCCGAAATAGAAGCCTTTACCGATGCTGGTATAGCAGCAAAGGAAAGCATCAGTAGTTTCGCGCAAGGAGCTTATGAAGCGGATCTAAGCTTAAAGCGGCTAATGGATTGGGCTGAAAAGCGCGAACGCGAGACTATTATTGTCTTTTTTGGAGATCATTTACCACCTTTGGGCCCTGCTTATGTTGATACAGGATTTATGAAACAGCGTGTTGCCAGACGTACTGCACCTGTAGCAGACATGATCAACCAGCATGAAACGCCACTTGTCCTATGGTCGAATAAATCAGGCAGTGAAATAACAGGCACAATCAGTCCGGCATTTCTACCGCTTAAAGTTTTGACGATGGCAAATATGGAGCATCCTTATTACACCGGCTTTCTGGCCGATTTACACGATGCTTACCCTGTGATTGATAATCACCTCGCCATTGCCAAAAATGGCGATGCCCTGACAAGCTGGAGACAGCAAACTGATATAGCACCACCCTTGCGCCAATATGAGCTCATACAATATGATATTATGTTCGGCTCAAAATATGGAATGCCGAGCTTCTTCCCAAGTAACTATTCCGGGAGCTAATTTCACAAACAAAGCCGGATAATCCGGCCTTGTTTTTCATGATCACATCATTTTTCGGGTAAGGTATTTTTCAAGTGATAAAACTTCATCCGGCTTGAAATGTAAGCCAAGCTTAGTGCGGCGCCATAATATATCTTCCGCAGTTTGCGCCCATTCATGAGCCGTTAGATAATCGACCTCTTTAGCATAAAGATCTGCACCGAAAAGCTGGCCCAGGTCGCTGAACGAAGCACTTTCTCCCAATAGATCATATGCTTTCAAGCCATAAAGCCGGAATAAACGTTGCGCATGAGCACTTGCTAAGAACGGATATTTCACCTGCAAGCGCTTCAGCTCCAGATCGTAATCAGCAATGGCAAATTCCCCGCCTGGCAATGCAGCATGCGCAGTCCAGCTTGGGGCTTTTTTACCCAACAATAGTTCCACTTTTTCTAACATATGCTCAGCCAGACGCCGCGATGTGGTTAGCTTGCCTCCAAAAACATTGATCAATGGGGCTAAGCCATTCGCAGTGTCTTCTTTGAGCACATAATCGCGTGTTGCTTCTTGCGCCTGCGTTGCGCCATCATCATAAAGCGGGCGAACACCGGAAAAACTCCAAACAATATCACTGCTATTAATCGGCTCACGAAAATACTCACTGGCCGACTTGCAAAGATAATCTGTTTCATCGGGGGTAATTGCCACTTGAGCAGGATCACCATGATAATCCTGATCGGTTGTACCGATCATGGTGAAATCTTGCTCATAAGGTATTGCGAAAATAATACGTCCGTCATTATTTTGAAAGAAATAGGCACGCGGATCATCAAATTTCTTCCGTATAACAATGTGGCTGCCCTGAACCAGACGTACATTATGGGCGTCTTTTTCACCTTCAACACCCGCAATAACTTTATCAGCCCATGGCCCTGCTGCATTGATCAGCAGACGTGATTTTATTATGCTTTGCTCATCGGTATTTTGATCTTGCAGTGTGATCGTCCATCCAGCCTGATCACGCGCAGCTTTGATCACCTTAGTGCGTGTCAAAATAACAGCGCCTTTGTCTTGTGCGTCTTTTGCATTCAGCACGACAAATCTGGCATCATCGACGCGACAATCAGAATATTCAAAGGCTTTTGTAAAAAGCGGCTTCAAAGGCAAAGCAGCACTATCGGTTTTCATATTTAAAGTGCGCGTCGCCGGCAGAAGCTTACGCCCACCTAAATGATCATAGAGGAAAAGCCCAAGCCGCAGCATCCAAGCAGGTCTTTGTCCGCCATTGTGAAATGGCAAAATAAAACGCAATGGGTGGATTATATGCGGCGCATTCGCCCATAATATTTCGCGTTCCATCAAAGCTTCACGCACAAGACGAAACTCGTAATATTCCAAATAGCGCAAACCACCATGGATAAGCTTAGTCGCCTTTGAAGAGGTAGCACCAGCCAGATCACCCATTTCAGCTAGAGCGACCCGATAGCCACGCCCAACAGCATCACGCGCTATACTCGCACCATTGATACCGCCACCAATCACAAAAACATCAAAGGCAGTTACCTGCACCATCATGCAACTCCGCGCCATTGTCCATTGCGGGGAGTATATGAAATCTTCAAATGAAAGAAAAGCGAAATTAAATGAAAGTATTATGATACTTGGCTGTGGATGGTCTCAATCAGCGCCACATCATTAGCCAGACAGACCGTCTTCAGGACATCATTTTCACATTGATCTGTAATGAAAGTATCAATTTGAGACAAATGACCAATACGTACCGGGGCAGTTCGCTCAAGCTTGGTCGAGTCAGCCACTAAAATAACATGGCGCGCATTGGCAATAATGGCCTGAGCGACTTTTACTTCCCGATAATCAAAATCCAGCAATGCACCATCTGGATCAATGGCCGACGCACCTATAATGGCAAAGTCCACTTTGAACTGGCGAATAAAATCAACGGCCGCCTCACCAACAATACCGCCATCGGAGGAGCGAACCACACCACCAGCAATCACAACTTCCATAGAAGGCAAAATACGCAGACTATTGGCAACATTAATATTATTGGTAATCACCATGAGTTTTTGGTGATCAATCAATGCCTTGCTCACCGCCTCTGTGGTTGTACCAATATTTATAAAGAGAGAAGAGCCATCAGGTATGATTTTGGCAGCTGCTTCACCGATTGAATTTTTCTCATTGGCAGCCAGTTGGCGACGTGCTTCATATTCAACATTCTCAATGCCTGATGGATAAATTGCGCCGCCATGAATACGCCTTAGCATGTGAGCTTTGCATAGATCGTTTAAATCTTTGCGCACGGTCTGGGGTGTCACCGCAAATGCCAATGCCAAATCATCAACAAGAACCTGCCCCTGCTGTTTTGCAATCTCAAGAATGGCAGTATGGCGTGATGTCAAATGCATCAAAGAACGTCCCCCTCATCTATCCGTTTCATTAAATAACAAATTTCTGCATTAAATCCACTCTTGCACACTCGTATTACAAAGAATGAGCAGCTTACCTGTTCATAACTATAAATATTTTCATTTTCTTGTCATAAGCCCTTGCAGCTTTGAAAAAGCGCGGCTATAAGCACCTCATCGAGTACGGAGTGTGGCGCAGTCTGGTAGCGCACCTGATTTGGGATCAGGGGGCCGCAGGTTCGAATCCTGCCACTCCGACCATTTATCATCATAGAATGATGGCCTTTTCCTCCCCCATTAGATTTTAAGATACTGAGAATTAGAATGCCGAAGTTAACACTTCAGGCAATGTATTTGTATTTCATCTTCCCAATAATCCATTATCATTTATTTTATCAGAATCACTCCATCATTACACTCGAATCACGATTCGAATTTACCCAGTCCACCCTGCTAAGGCTCTGATTTGCGTGATTAAATTCCACTTGAAATGAATTACACGCCTCTCACTGGATAACCTATCAGTGGAAAACCCCAGCAAACTGTTAAAAAGTCGAAAAAAGCGAGATATTTGTAAAAGCGAGCTTGACCTAATGCCTAAAGCCCCTTAAACGATGCTCATCACCAACGATAAGTCGGTGAGAAGCGCGGGTGTAGCTCAGTTGGTTAGAGTGCCGGCCTGTCACGCCGGAGGTCGCGGGTTCGAGTCCCGTCACTCGCGCCATTTATTTATCAAGCATTAAATAAATGGCGCCCCTGCTTCATAAAAACTTCCCCACATTTTGAGAAAATGAAAAACGTTATAGCTTCATTCAATTAATACTATAACCGTCATACATATAAAAAATCATGACCATAGATACTTCGCTCACTGCAAGCGACAGAATCAATATGGCCATGCTGTATTTTATTTTCTTACCGCAACAATGAACAAACGCGGAAATCTCAATAGTACCTTACCATCGCTGGTCAATGGATAAGTTTGTTTCAGACGTTCTTTATATGCCTGCAAAAAAGAGACAGTTTCCTGCTCATTCAAAGGCTCGAGAAACGGTCTCAATGCAGCGCCCTTCACCCATTCGACAATGGCATCAACACTATCCATGGTGTGATTATAAATAACATGCCAAATATCCAACGACGACGCCTGAGGCGAAAGCGCATTATAATATTCAGTCACGGACGGTAGAGGATTACGCGCTATGCCAGAGAGCTTCTCCTTCCATTCGCCCTCAGCACTGAGTTCACGCATTGCCACATGCATAGGCTCGCCTAAATTATCCGGCATTTGCACAGCCAATGCAGCCCCTGACTTCAACTCATTAAAAAGCCGTTGCAACTCACTCATATGATCTGGCAACCATTGAAAAACTGCATTTGAAAAAAGCAAATCAATGCTTTGATCCGGGTTGAATGAATGGATATCCGAGCGGTAGAATTCGGCCTCTGGCACTCTCTCTTGTGCCTTCCTGATCATATCAGGAGAATTGTCAAAACCAAATAACTCTGCCTGTGGCCAATGTTGAAACAATAGTTCAGTCGAGTTGCCAGGCCCACAACCAATATCGATTATTTTGTGTGGCACTATCGGGATACGCGTTATCAAATCTTGTACGGGGCGCGAACGCTCATCCTCAAATTTCAAATATTGTGCAGCTGACCAGTCATGCATTCATTAAATCTCCCAATAAAAAGGCCGGTATAAGATATACCGGCCTTTTAAAAATCAATTAACGTGTCAGCGGCTTGTAAGTCACCCGTTTCGGGTTGACGCTTTCAGGCCCCAGACGACGGATTTTATCCGCTTCATAGTCTGCAAAGTTACCTTCAAACCACTCAACATGACTATCGCCTTCAAAGGCCAGAATATGCGTCGCAAGACGGTCTAGGAACATGCGGTCATGGGAGATGATAACGGCGCAACCTGCGAAATATTCCAGCGCCTCTTCAAGAGCAGCCAGCGTTTCTGTATCCAGATCGTTGGTTGGTTCGTCGAGGAGCAGAACGTTACCGCCGGATTTCAGCATTTTCGCCAAGTGAACACGGTTGCGCTGACCACCGGAAAGATTGCCGACTTTCGCCTGCTGATCACCGCCCTTAAAGTTAAAGGCACCGCAATAAGCGCGCGAATTCATCTCGAACTTGCCAAGCTTGATAATATCATTGCCGTCGGAAATTTCTTCCCAGACATTTTTATCAGCGTTCAAATGATCGCGGCTCTGATCAACATAACCAAGATCAACAGTTTCACCGATGCGAATTGTCCCGCTATCCGGCTGCTCTTGGCCTGTGATCAGTTTGAACAATGTGGTTTTACCCGCACCGTTCGGGCCGATTACACCAACAATACCACCAGGAGGCAATTTGAAGTTCAGATTTTCGAACAGAACACGATCACCAAAAGATTTGGTAACATTTTCAACTTCGATAACAACCTGTCCCAGACGCTCGCCGACAGGAATAATGATCTGCGCTTCACCCGGACGACGGTTTTCTGACTGGGCAACCAGCTCATCATAGGCTTTAATACGAGCCTTTGACTTGGCTTGGCGCGCTCTCGGGCTGGAAGCAATCCACTCCTGTTCACGCGTCAAAGCTTTCTGGCGTGATTCCTCTTCACGGCCTTCCTGCTTCATACGCTTGGCCTTAGCAGCCAGATATGCAGAGTAATTGCCCTCATAAGGAATACCGCGACCACGATCGAGCTCAAGAATCCAACCGGTCACATTATCGAGGAAATAGCGGTCATGCGTGATAAGCAGCACAGCGCCCTTATATTCACGCAAATGCTTTTCAAGCCATGAGGTTGTTTCAGCGTCCAAATGGTTCGTAGGCTCGTCAAGAAGCAGAACGTCAGGCTTGGATAGAAGCAACTTGCAAAGCGCAACGCGGCGTCTTTCACCACCGGAAAGCTTGGTTACATCAGCATCAGATGGCGGGCAGCGCAAAGCTTCCATTGCCATTTCAACCTGACTTTCCAGATCCCACAGGTTCTGCGCATCAATAATATCCTGCAAACGAGCGCCTTCATCCGCGGTCTCGTCAGAATAGTTCATCATCAGTTCATTATAGCGATCCAGAATGGCTTGCTTGTCAGCAACACCTTCCATCACATTGCCAAGAACGTCTTTGCTTGGGTCCAGATCAGGCTCCTGCGCGAGATAGCCGCAAGTTGCGCCTTCCGCGAGCCATGCTTCACCGGTATATTCCTTATCAAGACCAGCCATGATCTTAAGGACTGTTGATTTACCCGCACCATTGGGCCCGAGAATACCGATTTTCGCATCCGGATAGAAAGATAGATGAATATCTTCCAGGATTTTTTTGTGGCCATAGGCTTTGCTAAGCCCTGACATATGATAAATAAACTGGCGTGCCATAAAGCGCGTCATCTCCGATTTAAGCGTATTTTTAAAAGCGCGATACTATAGCGACCATCCAAAAATACCGTAAAATTCATTTTCATTCCCAACTCCATGGAAAAACAACGTCTCCAAAGCATCGGGATTTTCTGTATGCGTATGTAAGCTAAATAGCGGGTCTGAGCAATGGATCACTCATGCTTAATGCCAGTTATTTGAACCAGCTATCCAGGAAAGCTTTCAAGATTATACAGCAATCAGTATTTTTTTGTGCTATATCAAAATTTGAAACCGGATGCGGATATTTCCGTCATCCGGTTTCCCCTCTGGGTAAACTAAAATTTTAAAGACTAAAATCAAAGACTTGCTCTTGGCAGCCGACATTTTATTCCAACTTGCCCAAAAGCAGCGCACTATAAAATGCGCATTACAAGCATAGATTTGCGCAGCTTTGCTTTCTTTGCAAGAGAAATTTTTCACTCAAGTAAAAGAAAGCAAATTAAAACCTTTTAAGACTATGGACAGCAATATGACTGAATTTGATACTCTTCATTACTTGACGGCTAAAGATGGTGAAAAAATCCCCTATCGAACAATGGCTGCATCGGATGAAGAGCAAGGCGTGGTCTTAATAAGTCATGGAATTGCTGAACACTCATTGCGCCACAAGCATCTCACCAATCAACTTTCCCAAGCTGGTTTTCATGTCTATAGCCATGATCATCGTGGCCATGGAGCCAATGTAACGGTGAAAACGCCACTCGGCAGCCCTGCTACGAAGCACACTGTGCTGGTCAGCGATATGGAAGTGCTCCGTAATCAAATTGACGAGGCGCATAAAAACTTGCCCGTCTTCATCATAGGCCACTCAACTGGGTCCAGCATTGCTTTGCGCCATGCGCAGGAATATGCGAAAAAACCAGCCGGTATTGCTGTTATCAGCCCCTATTCGCCGCAAAAGTCAGAGTTGCAATTTCTCAAACTGCTTCTTGCTGCTGAGCGTTTCCGTAAAGGCTCTGATGTACCCAGCATGATAATGCGTAAAATGACAACGCAGCAATGGATAGGAGCGGTTAAAAACCCGCGGACAGATCATGACTGGCTATGCAATGATAGAGAAGTCGTTGATACTTATATTCAAGATCCGTTATGCGGTTTTACACCGACCATCGGTATGTGGCTTGATATCGTCGCTCTTACTCAGGCCAGCATGAAAAACCATAATTTGTCACAACTGCCCCCTGATTTGCCCCTTTATCTGGCGGGTGGCTCTCAAGACAGTGTCACCATCGGGTCTAAATCCCTTGGCCTCACCGCCAGAAGATTAATCCGAAAAGGCTTCAAACAAGTAAGTTTACAAATATGGCCACAAATGCGTCATGATATTTTCAATGAAATTGATAATAAGAAAGTGGCGGATCACTTGATCAGTTGGCTTGATAAACGCGCAAATGATTATCAACTGCTTGATATGAAGTGAGTTAATGCTCTAGTGATCATCAAAAGAAGAGAATTATAAAGGGTTGGGGTATCAATGGTTAGACATGCGCTTATTGTGGTTGATGTGCAAAATGATTTCTGCCCAGGCGGAGCACTCGCCGTCAAAGGCGGCGATGAAATCATTCCACTTTTGAATGCAACAATTGCTGAAACTGATCATGTAATCATGACACAAGACTGGCATCCTGCCGGACATTCCAGCTTTGCATCCAGCCATCCGCCCAAATCAGCCTTTGACAATATAATGGCTTCCTATGGCCAGCAGACTTTATGGCCGGATCACTGCGTTCAAGGCTCAAAAGGCGCGGAAATCCATCCCAAACTGAACTGGAAACGCGCAGAACTGGTTTTACGCAAAGGGTTTCGCCAAGGCATTGACAGTTATTCTGCCTTTTTTGAAAATGATCGAAAAACCAAAACAGGGCTTGCCGGCTATCTGCGTGACAGAGATATTCAAGCCATCACACTAGCAGGACTGGCAACAGATTTTTGTGTCGCTTATTCTGCACTTGATGCTGTAGCACAAGGATTTCAAACTCGCATACGCCTTGACCTCACCAGAGCTATTGATCTGGATGGATCGCTTGATAACATGCTCAACCAGATGCGTGCTGCTGGTGTCGAGCTGGTTGGCAATTTGCCGTAGTTATGCCGAAGCGTGCCAACTATAAATGGCACGCTTCAATATCTAGTCAATTGTCAATTTCACCATCAGGCATGGTGATAAAAATCAACACCGCGATGATGGTAATAAAGAAGCGGAATGCTGATTCAATACCATTCCATGTCGATGACATCCACATCCCGAACCATTCCCCGCCGATTGTCATAAAGCCGACTTGCCAAACGAGGAACCCGACTGCCAATCCGGCAATCGCCCATTTTTTAGATCTATTGAAGCTGCGGGCATCAGAACCAATCTGCCCCAACATGCAAAAGGCACCAATCCAACAAAGCAATGCCGTTAGTGTTTCAGCAGCAATGATCAGAACATAGCCGGCTGTATGCAGTGCAGGACTTGTTATAGCTCTGTATTGAATCTCGGCATCGGGGAAGATTGTATCCATCAACAATACGTGCTGAACAAATGCAAAATTCGTATTATAATCCGTGATATTCCCGAATGACACCAAGCTCGCGAAAAGTGCAATAGCTGCGACAAAAGCAGTTTTTGTAAGACGTGTAATTGTCATGCTTCACCTTTTGATAATACGCTCATTGATGGTTTAGCTATGCTTTAAACGTGCTAGAATAACTCATATGTCTTAGAATGATAAGGCAGTTATATCAGCAGGCTTCAAAATTGAATATAATTTGCGTGAAAAATAAGAGCCTTATATTCAAACTATAAACCGCATTTTCCGAAGGATACCCCATGGGTTTTGTAATATTTACAGCAGCCGCTATTGCCGAAATTGCGGGTTGCTTTGCCTTTTGGGCGTGGTGGCGGTTGGATAAATCCGTTTTTTTCATCCTTCCGGGGCTGGTATGTCTTGCAGTTTTTGCCTGGCTACTGACCTTAGCTGAAAGCGATGCTGCGGGCCGTGCTTATGCAGCTTATGGCGGGATTTATATTGTAACATCACTTATCTGGCTTTGGCTGATTGAAGGGGTGAAGCCAGACAGATGGGATATAACGGGGGCTATATTAGCCGTTACGGGTGCCACAATCATATTATACGGACAAAGGGTTTGAGACTTTTAGGTAACATCCCGCAACAATTGAAAAACACATAAAAACAGTCTTCATAATGAACAATCATTGATTGCAGTCAATGACGACCACATACGAATCCGCAATGCATATGCCACCTCTTATGAATGCCAAGCGGAGGGCATATGAAACTTATAAAATATGCAATTGTAGGGGGCGTCGGCGCTCTCGCGGTTGCGTGGACTTTTGCTATATCAACACCTTACTGGCTCACACCAAAGCAAGAGGCCATTGTTGACATCCAAGATCCAGAACTCATCCAAAAAGGCGAATATATAGCAAGAGCTGGTGACTGCGGCGCTTGCCATACGGCACCGGGCGGTAAAGAATTCGCCGGTGGCTTAGGCATGCAAACACCGCTTGGTACAATTTATTCGACCAATATTACGCCTGATAAAAAAACAGGTATTGGCAATTATAGCTATTCAGATTTTGAGCGCGCTGTGCGCCAAGGCGTACGCTCGGATAATGTACATCTTTATCCCGCTATGCCGTTTGTTTCATATACGGTTGTTAAAGATGATGAAATTGAAGCGCTCTATGCTTATTTCATGAGCAAGGTTGAGCCTGTTGAACAAGACAATCAACCAAGCACTTTACCATGGCCAACCAATATGCGCTGGCCGCTTGCATACTGGCAACTCTTCTTCTCTAACCCACGACCATTCGAAATTGCAGCCGGAACTGACCCTGTCATTGAAAGAGGCGCTTATCTTGTTGAGGGTCTTGGCCATTGCAGCGCCTGTCATACGCCACGCGGTCTTGCTTATCAGGAAAAAGCAGTCAAAGAAGATCCCAAAGGGCTATTCCTTTCCGGCTCGGTGCTTGAAGGCTGGTATGCCAAGAACCTGCGAGATCAAGATACTGGTCTTTCCACATGGACGGAAGACGAGATTGTTACCTTCCTGAAAACAGGCCGTAATGATCGTACCGCCGCCTTTGGCTCTATGGCAGATGTCGTTCAGCACTCCACTCAATATTTACTTGAAGATGATTTGCGCGCTATTGCACGTTTTCTTAAATCCCTACCACCAAGTGAGGGACGCAAGCAGAAATGGGAGCCCAAAGAGGATATAACCACTGCTGCCTTAAATGACGGCAACCTTAATGCGCCCGGCGCCATGTCTTATGTTGAGCATTGCGCCATTTGCCATCGCAATGACGGCAGAGGAGCCCCGCGCATCTATCCGGCACTCGCGGACAATTCAATCGTCTTTGCCGATGACCCAAGCTCACTGATCCAGATAACATTAGCAGGCGGCAGAACACCAGATACACCAAGCGATATAATGGCTTTCACCATGCCGGGTTTTGCTCATTTGCCAAACTGGCAACTGGCTGAAATTCTCAATTTTATCCGCAATGGATGGGGCAATCACGGCAGTGAGATCAAGGATGCGGACATAGCTCGTATGCGCCGCGAAATTGAGCATAAGCCCCAGCATTATGTACCGGAGATCAAGCAATGAAAACCAGTAATGTGATTGTCTTGGGCGTAACTATGGCTCTACTGGCAACTGGTGCAGCATGGGGGTTTGTAACATTTTCCGCCCAAGCAGATGCGCCCGAGCAGCTGGGACATGCAATTCTCGACAAAGACAAAAATCAAATAGGCACTTACTTTGTTCCGCCAGACCGTGACATTTTAAAAGAGCCAAATGCGGCTGAGATATTGCAAGGAAAACGCCTGCTCAATGAAACAGCACGCTTATTGCCCGAAAATGTTGGTAATGGCTTGAATTGCAATTCCTGTCATATGGGACAGGGGAAAGTTGATAATATTGCGCCATATATCAACACTTCAAACTTCTATCCTGCGGTGATGCCGCGAGCCGGCAAAGAGGTTGATCTCGTCACGCGGATTAATGGCTGTTTTCAACGTTCGATGAATGGAAAACCCTTGCCGCCGCAAGGCGAGGATATGAAAGCCATGATCGCTTATATGGACTGGATGGGCAAAGGTGTTGAAAAAGGTACCCGCGTTGATGTGCGCGGCGCTGGTCCAATTGATGAAAGTCTCATACCAGACCCTGTGAATGGTGAAGCCATTTATGCAGCACAATGCGCTACATGCCATGGCATTGACGGTCATGGCATGAAGGATCAGGCTGGCGATTATATATTCCCGCCACTATGGGGCGATGAAAGCTTCAATATCGGTGCTGGCATGGCACGTACCTATAAAGCCGCACAATTTGTCAAATATGCCATGCCACCTGCGCAAAACTACAATTTGCCGATTGGACAAGGCGGTGTTTTAACCGATCAGGAAGCAATCGACGTATCAGAATATTTCACTCATATGGAACGGCCTGACTTTGCCGGAAAAGTGAATGACTGGCCGAATATGAAAAAACCCAAAGATGCCCGTTATTGATAGCGGCAATAAAATAAGCCCGGTTCAACCGGGCTTATTCATTCAATTAGAATGGCGCGAAAATCATTCACATTCGTACCTGTCGGGCCAGTCACAAATAAATCATCCAAGACATTAAAAGCACTCCATGCATCATTGTCATTCAATAATGATGCGGCATCCTCGCCAGCTGCCCGTAAGCGCTCTACCGTTTGTCCATCTGCAAAAGCGCCTGCATTGTCTTCCGACCCGTCAATACCATCCGTATCCGCGGCAAGCGCAACAATATTTGAATAACCTGCAATGCCCGTAGCCAAAGCTAATAAGAACTCGCTATTACGCCCGCCCCTGCCCTTACCTTGCAAAGTAACGGTGGTTTCCCCTCCTGAAAGCAGCAGAACAGGCTTTTTAAACGGTCTGTTTTTATCAGAGACTTCACGTGCAATTGACGCATGGACAAGCCCCACATCACGTGCCTCGCCCTCAATTGAATCTGAAAGGATAACTGCCTCAACACCAGATAATGCCGCCGCTTTAACCGCTGCCTCCAGTGATAGAGCGGCTGAAGCAATGATATGAACCTGATTGTCAGTAAAGCGCATATCATCTGGTCTCGGCGCATCGGCATTTGGGCTATTTAAGTGATGCCATGCAGCATCCGGTATTTTTAGACTATAACGCTCAACCATTTTGAGCGCCTCTTCACGAGAGCCAAAATCGGGTACTGTCGGCCCCGAAGCCACATAAGCCGGATTATCACCGGGAATATCGGAAACAATAAAGGTAACCAGTTGAGCAGGATAAACTGCCTCGGCCAATCGCCCACCTTTTATACATGATAAATGTTTTCGTAAGAGATTCATCGCAGAAATTGGAGCACCACTGGCCAGCAAGGCTTTGTTAACCGCAATTTCGTCCTCCAATGTCATGCCATCAGGTGGTGCGGGCAGCAAGGCTGAACCACCGCCCGATATAAAAGCCACGACAAGATCATCACAGCTCAGATTGGAAACAGCCTCCAACAATCGCTTCGAAGCCACCAAACCCGCCTCGTCAGGTATGGGATGTGCTGCTTCTATGATTTCAATTTTCTCACATGGCACACCAAAACCATATCGGGTGACGACAACACCCTCTATGGGCGCGTCCCACAGTTTCTCAAAAGCGAGAGCCATTTGTGCCGATCC
>CANQXU010000045.1 GCA_947627865.1 uncultured Paenochrobactrum sp.
TCAATAAAATCATACTCAATTGCATAGCCAGGCTGCAACATGAGTGCTTTCTCAAGACCAGGTATTGTCTTAATTAATGCAAGTTGCGCATCTTCAGGTAAAGATGTTGAAATTCCATTAGGATAAACAGTGTGGTCATCCAACCCTTCAGGCTCAAGAAAAATTTGATGACTATCTCTGTCAGCAAACTTGACAATCTTATCCTCCACTGAAGGGCAATATCTAGGGCCAATGCCTTCAATATTCCCTGAATACATAGCAGAACGATGTAAGTTATCGCGGATTATTTTATGCGTTTCAGACGTGGTTTGCGTAATACCGCAGTCAATTTGCGGAACAGTAATCCGGTCTGTCAACAAAGAAAATGGGGTTGGATCATCATCTGCCGATTGTTTATCCAGGCCTGACCAATCAATTGTGCGCCCATCAAGGCGCGGCGGTGTTCCCGTTTTTAGGCGACCCAGCTTAAATCCAATTGATAAAAGGCGTTCCGACAGACCTAGCGCGGGTTTTTCCCCCATTCGACCTGCAGGCATTTGTTTTTCACCAATGTGTATTAAACCATTGAGAAAAGTTCCTGTAGTTAAAACGACAGCCCCTGTTTTCAAAACACGTCCATCGCTCAAAACAACAGCTTTAATTATTGAATCCTCAATAATTAAGTCTTCAGCACCACTCTCAACTATATCAAGATTGTTAATTTCCTTGATAGCAGCCTGCATTGCCAGCTTATAAAGCTTACGATCCGCCTGAGTTCTGGGGCCTCTGACAGCTGGCCCTTTCTTGCGGTTGAGCAAGCGGAACTGGATACCAGCTTGATCTGTTACTCTCGCCATTAAGCCATCAAGCGCATCAATCTCGCGTACGAGATGCCCTTTACCCAAACCACCAATTGCAGGATTACAAGACATAACACCGATAGTATCAGCTTTATGCGTTACTAAAGCAGTTTTAGCACCGTATCTTGCAGCAGCTGCAGCAGCTTCACAACCAGCATGGCCGCCGCCTATAACTACGACATCGTAATTATTCGTCATTATTATAACCTGAGATTTATGGGTTGGATATGAATTAGTGTGTCTATAACATTAATTGAGCTTAATACGCAAACAACTATACGCGTAGATGACTCATAAATTTTACTACGAGTCAAATAGGATAAATTTTAGTCCACATATGTTTCACGTGAAACATTTATCCCTTAATCATGAAAAAAGTTTCACGTGAATCATTTGCCAATACAAAATTCAGAGAAAATAACGTCAAGAATATCTTCAACATCAATATCACCAGTTATGCGACCTAAGTGCTGTGATGCTATACGAAGATTTTCAGCTCTTAATTCTAATGGGTAATCTTTCAATGTTATAGCTTTAATCAGCTCTGCATTACCATTTTGCAGAAGTTGAATATGCCTTAATCGCGTAGGAATAGCATCGCCTATCAGTTTGGTGCGCTCTGTAACCAAATCAGTTAGATACGCCAAAAGTTCATTGATACCTTTTCCGTCAGCTGTTGAAATACAAAAATCATAGTTTTCTAGAGAGCCTTGCCCATTAAGATCAAGTTTAGTTCCGATCTTAATAATTTCAGCTGAAGTATTGAAGTTGATTTTATCATTGGGTAGGTCAGGCGCCGAAATGTCTTCTAACAGTAATACCAGATCGGCTTCATTTACTTTGTCTAAAGCTTTTTGAATGCCTAATCTTTCAACTTTATTTGCCGTATTTCGAATGCCGGCTGTATCAGTCATATAAACTGAATTACCGCTCAGGTTTAGATGTACCTCAAGTAAATCTCTTGTCGTCCCAGCTTCATCAGAGATAATAGCAATATCACGACCAGATAAGTAATTTAGTAAGCTCGATTTTCCAGCATTTGGTGCTCCTATGATAACCACATGGAAGCCGTCTCGAATAAAGTTTGCGCGCTGACCTAGATCTAAATGCTTTTTAATGTCTTGCGACAGTTTGGTCATTTCATTCCAAACTTGCTCAGAAACAGAACCTGGAACATCTCCTTCATCAGAAAAATCCAGTTCAGCTTCTATTAATGCCCGCGCCTGTATAATTTTATTGCGCCATTGGCTATATAATTCTCGTTGCTTACCCGATGCTCCTTGCAATGCTAGACGGCGCTGACTTTCAGTTTCAGCTGAAATAAGATCAGCCAATCCTTCAGAAACAGTCAAATCCATTTTACCATTGGTGAAAGCGCGGCGACTAAACTCACCAGCTTCAGCTAATCTAACATTTTCAAATGTACCAAGCTCGGTCAAAAAACGTTCTACTACAGCTATGCCACCATGAAGATGAAATTCTGAGCAATCCTCTCCGGTAAAACTGGCTGGACCTTCAAAATAAATCACCAAACCAGTATCAAGCAAATCACCATTATTCCCGTACAGCTTACGCAAATAAGTTATACGGGGTTTATCAATACGGCCTGCAATAGTTTCGGTAACGAATCGAGTTTGTGGGCCAGAGACACGTATAACAGCGACACCAGAAGGAAGTTTACCGCTAGATAAAGCAAATATAGTGTCATGAAAATTATTTTGAGTTATCATCTGTCTACCAAAGCTATAATGTCGAAGGCAGCAATTTAGCTGCAAAAAGGGCTTTTAAGGAGTGGTGTATGTCTTTAACGGCCACCAATCAACTACGTAATTCATCAAGTGTGTATTTACGCCAACATGCGGAAAATCCTGTACATTGGCAATTATGGAATGAAGAAACACTCGACGAAGCTAAGAGATTAAACAAACCCATTCTATTGTCAGTAGGATACTCAGCCTGCCATTGGTGTCATGTCATGGCACGTGAAAGCTTTTCTAATTCAGCAATCGCTGATCTGATGAATAATTATTTTGTGAATATCAAAGTTGATCGTGAAGAGCGCCCAGATATTGATCATATTTATATGTCTGCACTCTCAGCTATGGGAGAGCAAGGCGGCTGGCCTTTAACAATGTTTCTAACACCAGAAGCGAAGCCTTTTTGGGGAGGTACTTATTTTCCACCCAATGATAAATTCGGCCGTCCTGGTTTCGCTAAAGTTTTAACAGCCATTCATAAATTGTGGCTAAATGACCAGAGCAGAATACAGCATAATAATACAATTATTTTTGACCATATCCATGACAAACTTGCGATTATGGATGAACCAACCAACTCTACTATTGACCCAGAAATTCTTTTTGTAAGTTATGCTAAATTACTTTTAGATAAATTTGATACTGTGAATGGTGGATTGCTTGGTAGCCCTAAATTTCCAAGCAGTACTGTAACTGAATGTTTCTATTACGCATTTAAATTAACTGGAAACAGAGAATATCTTGATGCCTTTATCAAATCACTGAGCCACATGCTTCAAGGTGGAATTTACGACCATCTCGGTGGTGGCTTATGCCGTTATAGTACAGATGAAAAATGGCTAGTACCGCATTTTGAAAAAATGCTTTATGATAATGCTTTAATGATACGCCAAGCCGCTTGGGCTTATCAGGAGACCAAAAATCCTTTATTCCGCACTCGTATAGAAGAAACTATTCGCTGGCTGATAACAGAAATGCAGCTTGATGACGGAACATTTGCTGCTAGCCTTAGTGCAGAAACAAATGGAATTGAAGGCGAGTTTTATATTTGGGATAGCGAGCAGTTAAGATTTTTACTGCAAGATAATTATACGGAATTCGCTCAATTTTACGGCGTCAGTGATGAAGGAAATTGGGATGGATCCAATATACTCAATCGCTTACATGCTGTAGACAGTTTAACTGTTCCTGAAACTGTCTTAAACAGTTTGGAAATATTGAAGGATGCGCGCTCTAAGCGCCAGCCACCAGAGCGCGATGATAAATGCCTGTTCGACTGGAATGCTTTGTTGGTCACGGCTTTAGTCGATGCTGGCTCGCTATTAGATATTCCAAATTATCTTCAATTAGCTGAAAATCTGTTTGATCAATTATTTAAAAGTTTCACAGAAAATTCTTTACCGCATAGCAAAACAAAAAATGGCAACCAACTTGGATTTTCTTCAGATTATGCAGCCATGATAACGGCTGCATTGGCATTGCATAAATTTTTCCCGGATAAACAATATGATTTAAATGCACAATCTCTCGCCAAAGCGCTGGATTATTGGCATCTTGCAGATGACGGTGACTATCGTTTCACCAATCTTTTACAAAAAGATGTGATCATGCATATTTATGCAGATCAGGATGATGCAACACCAAGTCCCACCAGTCAGATCATTGAGGCACTTCATAGTCTTTGCTCAGTTAGAGGCAATCAGACGCTGCTGACGCATGTGCAAAAAATAGCGCAGCGTGCTCTTCAAAGGATAGAAACCCTCCCCTATGGTCAGGCAGGCCTTATCAATGCCTGTTTGAAACTTATCTTATCCAGCCAATTAGTAATAATTTATAGTGATGACGATGATCCGCTTTTGCAAATTACCAAAAACCATTCAAACCCATTGAGGCAGGATATATTTGTCAAAGTCAGCGGCTTTCCGATCAATAACTATGAATTACCAAATGGCATCACCATCTCATTGGATAAAGCCGCCGCATTATTCTGCAGGGATTTTACTTGCCAGTTACCAATTCATAAAATTGACGAACTTGAAATAGCTCTCAAAAAAGAACGTAAAAAAAGCCTCGCTGAATTTTGAGCGAGGCTTTAAAGGCGATCAGAGTTAGAACAACTCAGTTCAGATTTTATGTATTCATAGAGTCAAAGAATTCAGCATTACTCTTAGTCTGCTTCAGCTTATCATTCAGGAACTCAATAGCATCAGTTGTGCCCATAGGCGCAAGAATACGACGCAATACAAAGATCTTCTGAAGATCCTGACGAGGAACCAATAGATCTTCCTTACGCGTACCGGATTTGAGGATATCCATTGCCGGGAAGATACGTTTATCAGCAACCTTACGATCCAGAACAATTTCAGAGTTACCAGTACCCTTAAATTCTTCAAAGATCACTTCATCCATACGGCTGCCAGTATCGATAAGAGCGGTTGCGATAATGGTGAGTGAGCCACCTTCTTCAATGTTACGTGCCGCGCCAAAGAAGCGCTTAGGACGCTGCAAGGCGTTGGCATCCACACCACCCGTCAAAACCTTACCTGATGAAGGAACAACAGTGTTATAAGCGCGGCCTAAACGTGTAATGGAGTCAAGCAGAATAACAACATCACGACCATGCTCAACCAAGCGTTTGGCTTTTTCAATGACCATCTCGGCAACCTGAACGTGGCGTGCTGCCGGCTCGTCAAATGTCGAAGAAATAACCTCTCCCTTAACAGAACGCTGCATGTCGGTCACTTCCTCAGGACGTTCATCAATCAGAAGGACAATAAGATAGCATTCCGGATGATTAGCCGTGATGGAATGAGCAATATTTTGCAGCAATACTGTTTTACCAGTACGCGGCGGCGCAACAATCAAACCACGCTGGCCTTTACCCAAAGGCGCAACAAGATCAATTACGCGTGCTGATAAATCTTTGGTGGTCGGAACATCAAGTTCCATTTTAAAGCGCTCATTTGGATAAAGTGGTGTCAGATTATCAAAATGAACTTTATGACGGATTTTTTCAGGATCATCAAAATTAATTGTGTTGACCTTGAGCAGCGCAAAATAGCGCTCACCTTCTTTAGGTCCACGAATTGGTCCTTCAACAGTATCACCTGTTTTTAAAGAAAAACGGCGCAACTGTGATGGTGAAATATAAATATCATCAGGACCAGGCAAATAATTTGCATCTGCTGAGCGCAAAAAGCCGAAGCCATCCTGCAAAACTTCAACCACGCCTTCGCCAATAATTTCAACTTCCTGAGAAGCTAATTGTTTCAAAATCGCAAACATTAATTCCTGTTTGCGCATTGAACCAGCATTTTCAACTTCAAGCGTTTCTGCGAATGCCAAAAGCTCTACTGGTGTTTTGTTTTTAAGTTCTTGTAGTTTCATTTCCTGCATGGTGAGGAACTCGTCTTAGTGAGAAAAGGGAAAAAATGCATATTTCGGGACATAAGATAACAAGTTGGTTATCGACATCGAAGAATGCGATTAAAAAGGAAGGGATTTCATCTTTAAAGATAAAATCCCTTAATTGCAAGATTATTTAACACTAGGAATAAAAACTTAATCTTATAAATAATATTATTATTTAATATCAATAACTTAGAATGGTTTTACAACCACAAGTATAACGATAAATATCATCAAGACTGTTGGGATTTCATTCACAATGCGCCAATGCTTAGCCGATTTCGTATTTTTATCTTGTGAAAAGAGGCGTACTGATTTTGATAAATATCCATGAGCGCCTGAAAGCAAAACAACCAATAAGATTTTTGCGTGTAGCCATCCGCCTTTAAAGTCGAACATCATATAGGCCAACCAAAGGCCGGTAACCCAAGTCACAATCATTGCTGGATTGATGATGTAACGTAGCAATCTACGTTCCATGATTTTAAAAGTTTCTGATTTATCAGAACCAATTGCTGCATCAGCATGATAAACAAATAGACGCGGGAGATACAACATACCCGCCATCCACGAAATAATTGCGATCACATGGATGGATTTAATCCAAAGATATGAACTGTCCGGATTCACGTGAAACAACAACCAAAGAGAAAAAGCAACAATTACAAGTGCAGTAACCGCACGCACCAGAGGATTGGCACCTGCCTTAGAAAGATTACCACTCATAAAAAACTCCTGATCTCATTTTGCATTTCACAGAGCCTTATCAGGCATCAAAGGGATTCGCTACCCACTTATTCATAGCCTGAATGACTCAGAAATCAAAACAGAGCTGCAAACTGCATATTTTTCATAAAAAAACGCCTGCATAACATTTCACTCGTCATGCAGGCGTTTTGGCAGTTTTCTATTGATCTGGTTAATTCTGAAAATAAAAAACTAAATGTTTAAATCAGTGACAAGCTTGATTAACCACGGCTACGAATACGATTTATCATCTGATGGACATGATCAATCGGGGCTTGCGGTGTAATGCCATGACCCAAATTAAATACCAATGGGCCCTGTCCGAGATTATCCAGAATTCTGTCAACGCCCTCATCAAGAGCCTTGCCACCAGCAACAAGACGCAACGGATCAAGATTTCCTTGCACCGCACCTTGTTTTTGTAAGGTTTTTGCAAAACTGTAAGGCACAGACCAATCAAGGCCTAGCATATTAACGCCGGTTTTTTCTCTGTAATCTGTGTAAAGCGTACCCGCTCCCTTTGGGAAACCGATTATTCTGGCCTCAGGATGCACAGCGCGAACTTTATCCACGATATAGCGAACAGGTTTGATGCAGAAACGCTCAAAGCAATCTTCATCTAAAACGCCAGACCATGAATCAAAAATCTGCAATGCGTCAGCACCTGCTTCATACTGACGGATCAAATATTCAGCAGAAACTTCCGCGAGATCCATAAGCAATTTTTCAAAAGCTTCAGGATGCTGATATGCAAATAATCTAGCCGGAGCCTGATCAGGTGTTCCGTGACCAGCAATCATATAGGTCGCAACTGTCCAAGGCGCACCACAAAATCCGAGCAGTGTTGTTTCCTCAGGCAATTCTTTGCGCAATCGGCGCACAGTTTCATAAACAGCTTCTAGTTTTAGCGCAGCACCATTAATTTCAAGATCGTTAATTTCTTGAGTTGTGATTGGTGTCATTAACGGACCCCGTCCTTCTTCAAAGCGAAGATCACGTCCAAGAACGTGAGGAACGACAAGTATATCCGAAAAAAGAATGGCTGCATCAAAGCCATAACGGCGAATAGGTTGAAGAGTTACCTCGACAGCAAAGTCTGGCGAATAGCAAAGATCCAGAAAACCGCCTGCATTTTTTCTAGTAGCTCGGTATTCCGGTAAATGTCGACCAGCTTGGCGCATCATCCAGATTGGTGGTGGAAATACGGTTTCACCGTCGATTACTTTTAAAACTTTGCGTTTCATTAAATTTCCTTCTGATCGGCTCAAGGTTTTCCCCAGCGTTAGATATAAAGAAAGAAAGGTATTTGGAGTCTACTTATTATTAGAGTCTGTTGGAATCGGGGATTATTTTTTAGCCCTGAGTTTCCCACAGTAAAATCCATAAATTACCTGTTATGTGGATATAAATCGCCGATCATTGGGGAAAAAGCAATGGTTGAAGAAAATAGCTTTTAAAATCCGAGACTTGCAAAAGAATTTAATGTGTTACACTTTGTGGATAACTGGTTGATTGTTTTGCTTGAATGATGAATTCTCATAGAAATCCACAAGAGGTTTAAAATTGTTTATACAGGCCTTCGGATTGTGGATGACTGCAATAGTTTTCCTCAAGCGGTTTGGGTTGTTAATTTAAATCATGAAATTGCACACAGTCTTCAACATGGCAGGCATAATTCTGTGACAAAGCTACTTTCGTACTTTCATTTACATATGATTTCTGATGCGACCGGAGAGACTCTCCTTTCTGCAGGGCGTGCAGTTGCAGCACAATATGCAAATACCCGTGCGATTGAGCATATGTATCCGCTCATTAGAACCGAAAAACAGTTGCGCGCCGTATTGCAAAAAATCGATGAGCAACCGGGTATTGTTCTTTATACAGTGGTTGATCAAAAGCTTGGAATATTGATTGATACTGCTTGCTCTGAGATGGGCGTTCCAAGTGTTTCTGTGCTTGAGCCTGTTTTAAATTGTTTTCAATCTTATCTCGGCGCACCTGCTCACCGGCGCGCCAGTGCACAGCATGTTCTTGATGCACAATATTTTCGGCGTATTGATGCTTTAAACTTTACCATGGAGCATGATGATGGTGCTCTGCCGTTGGATATTGAAGAAGCAGATATTATTCTGGTCGGAATTTCGCGTACTTCTAAAACTCCGACCAGTATGTATCTCGCCAATCGAGGTATAAAAACAATCAATGTTCCACTTGTGCCAGGTATTCCTGTACCTGATGTACTTTTTTCGGCTAAAAGGCCGCTGATTGTTGGATTAATTGCCTCTGCTGAGCGGATTTCACAAATCAGAAAGAATAGAATACTGGGCAATGCGGAGGATTTTATCAATTCTGATTATACGGATCGCGCTTCAATAACAGAAGAACTCAGCTATGCCCGTAATATTTGCGCCAGAAATGGCTGGCCAACCATTGATGTAAGCAGACGTTCAATTGAAGAAACAGCCGCGGCTATTATGGCTTTGCGACCAACCAATAATAATTAATTTTAATGTAGATCAATGCTGGAAATTAAAATGAAGGCTCACGAACAATCAGCGGCTCCTATAATTTTGGCTTCAAAAAGCCCATTTCGCGCAGCCTTGCTTAAAAATGCAGGCATCAATTTTACTACAGAATCTGCTGATATTAATGAGCGTGTAATTGAAGCGCCGCTTTATGAAAAAGGTGCGGATGCGGCGGAAGTCGCTCTCGTTTTAGCAGAAGCAAAAGCACAATTTGTGAGCGAAAACTTCCCAGATCACATCATTATCGGCTGTGATCAAACCTTGTCCTTAGGTGATGAAATTTTCCACAAACCAGCAGATATGGAAGCGGCATTTCATCATTTATCAAAGCTTTCTGGTAAAACACACCTTTTGAACAGTGCTGTGGTGATGGTGAAAAATGGAAAGACGATATGGCGTCATGTTTCGGTTGCTCGTATGACAATGCGCGATTTGGATCATGAATTTATTAAAAGACATCTTGCTTTAGTTGGTGAGATTGTTCTTTCCAGTGTTGGTGCCTATCAAATTGAAGGTGCTGGAATTCAACTTTTTGATAGAATTGATGGTGATCATTTTACAATTGTTGGATTGCCGCTGTTACCCCTTCTTGATCAAATGCGTAAGGAGCACCTGATTGATGGCTGATAAACACAATGCATTTGTCTGCGGATATCCGATTAAACATTCAAGATCCCCACTTATACATAGCTATTGGCTGAGAAAATATGGGATAGAAGGCAGTTATCGTGCCATTGAGGTTGCTCCTGAAGAGTTTTTGAAATTTATTTCCCATATGTCTGAGCATGGATATATCGGTGGAAATATAACTATACCACACAAGGAAATGGCATTTTCTGCGTGTAAAAAGCTCGATCCTGCAGCCAACGCCATTGGCGCTGTCAATACTGTTTGGTTGGAAAATGGTGAGCTTATTGGTGGCAATACCGATGCTTATGGTTTTTTGGCAAATCTTGATGCATTGGTGCCAAATTGGGATAAAAAACGAGATGGCTCTGTCAAAAAAGCGCTAGTTTTAGGCGCAGGCGGAGCTGCCAGAGCTATTATTTATGCACTGCAACAACGCGGTTATCAACATATCCACATTGTTAATCGTACAGTTGAGCGCGCACAGGAATTGGCAGACCATTTTGGTGATGGTATCTCTGTCCACAGCTGGAAAAACGCAGATAATCTGGTGTCTGAGGTGAGTTTGATTGTTAATACAACCTCATTAGGTATGGCGGGCCATGGCGATCAAGAAGATGGTTTTCCACTGAGTTTTGCACAAGCTTCTCCTGAAACTATAGCAACTGATATTGTCTATGTACCATTGGAAACACCGTTTTTGAGGAAGGCGGCGGCAGCTGGATTAAAAACGGCAGACGGTTTGGGTATGTTGCTACATCAGGCAGTTCCGGGGTTTGAAAAATGGTTTGGTGTCAGGCCGGAAGTCTGTGCACAAACACGTCAAATTATATTAGATGATTTGGCTTAAGCGTTTTTTATCTTTTCTAAGTGCTGAAAGCGGAGTGAGAAGTGATAATCTTAGGATTAACCGGCTCGATTGGTATGGGAAAGTCCACGGCTGCAGAGATGTTTGCTGAGGCAAATATTCCAGTTTATAGCGCTGATGCGGTTGTGCATAAATTATATTCCGGCAGGGCTGCACCATTCATTGAGAAAGCTTTTCCTGGAGTTGTGGAAGCAGGAACGGTTAATCGTGAAAAATTAACCGCTCGTGTTTTGGGTAATGATGCAGCAATGAAAAAACTTGAAGCAATTGTTCATCCTCTTGTGAATGAGGAGGAAAAATTGTTTCTGGAAGAAAATCGCCTTAAAGGTGAAAAGCTGGTCTTGCTGGATATCCCGTTATTATTTGAAACTGGTAAAGAAAATCGCGTTGATAAAATAATCGTAGTGACTGCGCCTTCTCATATACAACGCGAACGCGTTTTAGCACGCAAAGATATGAGCGAGGAAAAGCTGGATAAGATTCTTGCAAGACAACTCGCAGATGATAAAAAACGCCAGCGCGCAGATTATATCATTGATACCAATGTAAGTTTTGAAGAGATGCGCGGAAAAATTCTAAATATTATAGACAATATTCGTGAAGTTTCTGCATAACGCTTTGTTATGTGAATTTAAATAAAGGTAAAATCTATGCGTGAAATCATTTTCGATACGGAAACCACTGGTCTTGAGCGTCTGGAAGATCGGGTTATCGAAATTGGTGGTGTGGAGATGGTCGATCGCTTTTTAACAGGCCGTACCTTTCATGTCTTTATAAATCCGCAAGGTCGGCAAGTGCATCCTGATGCTTTGGCGGTTCATGGAATTTCGAATGAGAAATTGGTTGGCGAACCGGTTTTTGCGGATATTGTCGATCAATTTATGGAGTTCTTTGATGGTGCCAAGCTTGTCGCGCATAATGCATCATTTGATATGGGGTTCATCAATGCTGAGTTGGACCGTTTAGGGCTGCCACCGATCGGTAATGATCGCGTGATTGATACGCTGGCTCTGGCACGACGTAAGCATCCGATGGGGCCCAATACACTTGATGCGCTATGCCGCCGCTATGGGATTGATAATAGTCATCGAACACTGCATGGAGCATTGCTCGACTCTGAAATTCTGGCTGAAGTTTATATTGAGCTTATTGGCGGTAAACAGACGGCTTTAGGATTGAACGCGGATATAGGAAATTCATCGAATGGGGATAATGCCCAGAATATGAAAATCCAGCTACCTTTAAGAGAAGCTGTTCTTGCGCCGCGTATCTCGGAAACAGAACGCGAGGCCCATAACAAGCTTCTAAAATCTATGGGTGATAAAGCAATTTGGAACAAATACTCACTTGAATCTGAAGCAAGTGAGTCAATATGAGCTAAAATTTATTTTTAATTGAGACAATAAAAAAGTCCGGTAAACCGGACTTTTAAATCATTATGTGTTCAAATTAGCTTTTAACAGCTGTTTTGGCTTGTTCTTCAGCCATGCGCTGCTGGAACATTTGTGCAAAGTCAATCGGATCAACCATCAGCGGCGGGAAGCCACCATTGCGTGTTGCATCAGAAATAATCTGGCGTGCATATGGGAACAGCAGGCGTGGGCATTCGATGAACAGAAGCGGCAATACATGCTCCTGTGGAATTCCCTGAATACGGAATACACCACCATAAACCAATTCAACATTGAACAGAACATCATCGCCGTCAGTTGCTTTGGCATTGAGTGTCAATACGATGTCAAAATCATTTTCAGCAATTGGATTTGCATTCACATTAACATTGATGCTGATCGCAGGTGCTTTTTCACGCGGGCGCAATGACATAGGCGCGCCTGGATTTTCAAATGAAAGATCCTTGATATACTGAGCCAGAATATTCAGTGATGGCTCTACTTTTGCTTCAGTGGCTGCGCCATTTGCTTCACTTGCCATATCGAAACCTTTTCGTTGTGGGCTTTAGTGCCTGTAAATCTCACGCAATTGGCTAGCATGTGTTGTTAAATGTGGCAAGGAATGGCTTTAGACATTTCTGTCATTTTGGTCATCCTTGTTACGCCATGGTGAATTTTTTGAAGGGGTAGTCGTATAATCCGAAGGATCAATATCAATAATATTGCTATCTTGATCAGGATTATGTGGTGAATTCTGACCTTGATAGAAATTGCCGCTATAATTGGCGGATGTTGCAACAATCATACGATTGCGCACAAAATGCTTCCAAACAAAATCACGCACTGGTGGCAAGAAGAGCAACAAACCTATTGTGCTGGATACGAAGCCGGGAATAATCAGCAAGATAGCAGCCAAAACCAGCATTGCTCCATGCACCATTTCCCTATCAGGCACTCTGCCAGCAGCTGTTTCAGCTTTAATTTTCTTCAGCAGGCTGATGCCTTGGATGCGAAGCAAGACAAAACCTAGCACTGCACTTAGAACGATCAGACCAAGTGTAGCCAAAACCCCTATTTCACTACCAACGATTATAAAGCCGGCAATTTCAATAAATGGGCCAGCTAGAATAAAAAGTGGTAATATGGATCGGAACATATGATTTGCCTTTCGGTTTGCAAAATCTGATCAAAGTGAGATGGTACTGACTTTGCGGTATTTTGTGATTGTTATCACCCAACCTGCATCCAATATTGTTATTGCATGTGCGATTTTCCACCAGATGAAGAGTGTTAATTGCTATTTCTGGCAAAAATAATCGAAATAATGCAAACAAATATAGATGAATTGCTGATAGCTATTTGAATGATGTATCATTGCGTTCTATATGAAACCTAGAATTGTCAAAATTTCAGTATGGAATGTGCTAGAATTAGCCAAGTTCCAATTTTTGATGGCGCAGGCAGGGTATGGATTTTTTTGATTTCGGAACATTTTTCTTTTTTGTTGCTGCTGTAGTCATCTTTCTACAGTTGCGAAATGTATTAGGTCGTCGTACTGGCAATGAGAAGCCGCCTTTCGACCCTTATAGTTCTGCGCAAAAATCCAATGCGCCCGAGACTGAAAGGAAGACAGATAATGTTGTATCGCTTCCTACCCGAAATCTTAATACTGCGCCGGATGAAGCTGATTTTAAAGCAATTGATAAATTTGCCGAAGCTGGAACCGCTTTAAACAATGGATTGCGCGCAATTCGCGCAGCCGATCATAGTTTTGATCCGAAAAATTTTATTGGTGGCGTTAAAGTGGCTTATGAGATGATCATCACAGCTTTTGCTAATGGTGATCGCAAGACATTGAAAAACTTGCTTTCTAAAGAGGTTTATGAAGGTTTTGTTGCTGCGATCGACGAGCGTGAAAAACGTGGCGAAACACAACAATTTACATTCATTGGTGTCGGTAAAGCGGATTATGTTTCAGCCGAAATGCAAGGCTCTCAGGCTGAAATAACTGTTAATTTGGTCAGTGAAATTATCTCGGCGACACAAGACAAGGATGGAAAAATCATCGAAGGAGATGCGGAAGATATCGCGGAAGTAAAAGATATCTGGACATTTGCCCGTGATACAAAATCCAATGATCCAAATTGGAAGCTGATTGCAACAGAAGCAGCAGCTTAAAAATAAGGATAAGCCTCTGCTCTCGAATTGCTGAAATGTAGCAGCCGTAATGGGGGGATGAGTGATTTTGGACAATGCGACAATTATCTTCGTTATTTACCCCTGTTGGTTATGAGCAATGTACGCTCTGGAACCAAGATGATCAGGCAGCAGCATTTGCTGCCTTTCGTCGTTGTGCCTTCCAAAGCTTGGAGAAGCCTTACCGCACTGGCTCCTTAGGTGTTGATTTTTCGGCTTTTAATCCTGCTTATGAAGCGGCAAGAAATGCCATTAATCTTGGTCCGTCCGGAGCCAGATCCTTTTTTGAAAATTTTTTCATTCCGTGTTTTGTCGGCTCTGAGGATGAAACAAAAGGCTTTGTAACAGGTTATTATGAACCTGAAGTCAAAGCATCCATATCTAAAACTGATGATTATGTTTACCCGCTCTATCGGCGCCCCGTTGATTTGATCGATATTGATGACAATAATCGGCCAGAGAGTTTAGATCCTTATTTTGCTTTTGCACGCCAAATTGCCGGAGCAGACCATTTGGATGCAGAGATTAAAACCTATTATGATCGCCGTGAGATTGATCAAGGTGCTTTAGCTGGTCGAAATTTGGAAATTGCTTATTTGCAAAATAAAGCGGATGCATTTTTCATTCATGTTCAAGGTTCTGCACGTTTGAA
>CANQXU010000046.1 GCA_947627865.1 uncultured Paenochrobactrum sp.
GCTAAAATCGGCTATCAAGAGGCTGATAGCGCGATATTGCTGACAATGATTGGGCTCGGTAATATCTGCCTGCAAATACCACTTGGCTTAATCAGTGACCGAATAAAAGACCGCCGCGTACTGCTTTTCATATGTGCTTTTTTTGGCCTCGTCGGTATGATTGTGATGCCGATGCTGTTGCCTTATTGGTATATTCTCGCAGGCGTTTTATTCTTATGGGGTGGCGTTGTAGCAGGATTATATACAGTCGGCCTTGCTCATCTTGGCTCAAAATTAACAGGTCGCGATCTTGCATCAGCCAATGCTGCCTTCATGTTTTGCTATGCAATCGGCATGTTGGTCGGTCCGCAAGCGGTAGGAATTGGCATGGACACGATGGGTAGCAAAGGTTTGCCCACCGTTTTAGCAGCTTTTTTTGCCATTTATGTCATATTTGCTGTGTTACGACTAATAAGTTCCCGCATACGGGGTTGACTTTTCTCCGTGAAATCGTAGTGTCGCGCAGAATTTCCGCCGCCGGATGAGTTTGCCGGAATCGCTGGCGGCTTCAATCAAAATAAAGCAGGTATTTCGATATGGCCAAGGCTAACACGATTAAAATCAAGCTTTTGTCTACCGCCGATACGGGCTTCTTCTATGTAACAAAGAAGAATAGCCGCACAATGACGGAAAAAATGACAAAAACTAAATATGACCCGATTGTCAGAAAACACGTCGAGTTCAAAGAAACAAAGATTAAATAATCTTTATTTCATATTTAAAAAGCCGCTGATACAGCGGCTTTTTTAGTTTTAAGTACAAGAAAACTAAATTCTGCTTTTCTTGCACGCAAAACGAACAAACTAAAATAAGACAGTTATTCTCGAAGCAAAACTTAAAACTTCTGTGATCGCGCTCTGGCAATTGCGGACAGCTATTGCCTTGTTATTATTTCAGTTTATGCTGGGCATTGCAGCTGTTGCTATGTGCAAGAAAATTAGCGCTGAATAACAGCCAATAATAACCAACAACCTTATAATGTCGGAGAATTTTCATGGCTATGGACGCTCACGAGATCGAAAAACTCATTCGCGATGGTATACCTGACGCGAAAGTGACGATACGCGACCTTGCCGGAGACGGCGATCATTACGCCGCAGAAGTGATAGCTGAGAGCTTCAGGGGCAAATCTCGCGTACAACAGCATCAAATGGTCTACGAGGCATTAAAAGGCAATATGGGCGAAGCCCTACACGCTTTGGCATTACAAACCAGCGTGCCTGAATAAGCTTTTCTGTCAGGATAGAAGATAAACGCAATATTTTATTGCCAAGGACGCAAAACAGTGCTTTTTCAATCCTGACACCTATATAGTTAAGCAGATACAAATATCTGCAACTTTGATGCGAAACTAAGGAATTATGCAATGACCGGCATTAATGATTTTATCGATAACGAAGTCAAAAATAATGACATCGTATTATTTATGAAGGGTACACCGGATTTCCCGCAATGCGGTTTTTCCGGTCAGGTCGTACAGATTCTCAATTATCTTGGTGTTGATTATAAAGGCATCAACATTCTTGATTCAGATGAACTGCGCCAAGGTATTAAAGACTATTCGAACTGGCCGACCATCCCGCAGCTTTATGTTAAAGGACAATTTATTGGCGGCTGTGATATCGTTCGTGAAATGTTTCAAGCCAAAGAGCTACAAGAGCTCTTCAGCAAAAGTGGCATTGAAGTTAAAGTAGCTTAACTTTACTCTATTGCCGTAGAATTTTGCTTATGAAGAGCGCCGTATAATCGGCGCTTTTTCACTTGGCCTACGGCTTTTTAACAGCCACCACAGAGAACAAAAATTTAAGGCTGCTGCAAGATGTTCAAAAGACATCAACGATTGAATATGCGCTGCATCAGATTTAAAATAAAAGAAAGGGAGCTGTAAAATGCCGTTAGATGTTAAACAGGCAGAAACCTCTCAAGCTATCGGTTTACGAGGCAGAGGCGAATTTATCGGCCTCATTGCGTCATTGATGGCTATCAATGCGTTAGCAATTGATATTATGCTGCCTGGACTACAAGAAATCGGCGCATCGCTGGGTGTTACCGCAGAAAATCACCGTCAGTTCATTATTACTGCTTATCTGTTCGGCTTTGGTATTTCTCAATTACTATACGGGCCATTGAGTGACCGTTTTGGTCGCCGTACCCCGCTATTTATCGGCATTGCAATTTATATTGTTACATCTCTGGCTGCGGGTTTTGTTACCAGTTTTTCCAGTATGATTGCTTTGCGCATATTGCAAGGTGTGGGGGCAGCGGCAACGCGTGTTATCGCTGTGTCTATTGTACGCGATCTGTATTCTGGCCGCGCTATGGCTGAGATTATGTCACTTGCCATGATGGTCTTTATGATCCTTCCCGTTATGGCACCGGCCACCGGACAGGTCATTATGCTCTTTGGTGAATGGCATTTAATTTTTATATCAATGGCTGTAATGGCATCCATTGTTTTAGTCTGGGCTTATATACGCCTGCCGGAAACCCTTAAAGACGAGAACCGCCGCCCGTTTACTGTTAAAGGTATAGCTGCATCATTCAGCATCGTTATCAGCAACCGTATTGCTGTTTGCTACACATTGGGCATCTCATTCATTCTTGGCGCCCTTTTTGGCTTTATCGGCTCTGCTCAACAGATCTATGTTGGTATTTATCATCTTGATGAGCTGTTTCCGCTAGCATTTGCCGCTGTTGCAGCTACCATGGCTGTATCGTCCTTCTTAAATTCTCGTCTTGTGGGTCGTTACGGGATGCGTAAAATTTCACAATCAATGCTGATCAGTTTCATAGCGTTCAGCATTGTGTGGAGTATCCTGTCAATCAGTCTCAGCGGCCCAATACCGTTATGGATATTATTGCCTCTTTATATGATCATCATGTTTAGCTTTGGTTTGGTAACATCAAACTTCAACGCTTTAGCAATGGAGCCATTAGGCGCTATTGCAGGCACGGCATCGTCCGTCCTTGGCTTTACCCAGACAGTCGTTGGTGCAGCTCTTGGTGCGCTTATTGGACAGGCTTTTGACGGAACCACAACCCCTATCGCACTGGGCTTTGTCGGTGTCGGCTGTGTTGCCTTTCTTTTCATGCTGATCGCTGAGAATGGTAAATTATTTCAAAGCCATAATGAACCAGTGAAGAGCACAATCTCTAAAGATTAAAACCTGAGTTCTTGTTTCTTCATACTGCAATAACAAAAGCCCGCCTGATTAGGCGGGCTTTTTTCACATTGAGTATAGCTATCGGTACAGCTATTCTGGTTTGGCTATTCTTGGTACGCTCATACGCCGTTTGGATGCGGGCTTATCGTCACGTTCCAAAACAGAAATATCTGCCTCGCCATCCGAAGCAGGTTCAGCTGCATCAGATTTTTTACGCGTCGAGTTTGCTTTTTTCTTAACTGGTGCAACCTCTTTTTTGGGTTTTACCGGAGCAGCTTCCGCAATAATATGCAGTGCAATCTGCTTTTCATCCTTATCATTAAGCTCAACAGCAACTTTAACTGTGCCGCCATTTTTTAGCTTACCAAAGAGGATTTCTTCTGCGAGCGGCTTTTTTATATGCTCTTGTATCACCCTTGCTAATGGTCTGGCGCCCATACGCTCATCATAACCTTTATCCGCCAGCCAGCTGATTGCTTCATCCGTCAGCTCAAAGGTCACTGAGCGCTCGGCCAGCTGAGCCTCAAGTTGAAGAATGAACTTCTGTACAACCTTATGGATGACCGGCACAGGCAATGCCCCAAATGGCACGATTGCATCAAGACGGTTGCGGAATTCAGGTGTAAACAGGCGATTAATCGCTTCCAGATCATCACCTTCGCGCTTGGCTGAACCAAAACCAATAGCTGCTTTGGCCATATCTGCTGCACCAGCATTGGTTGTCATGATGAGAATGACATTGCGAAAATCAATCTGTTTGCCATTGTGATCTGTCAGCTTACCGTGATCCATAACCTGCAAAAGTATATTAAACAGATCGGGGTGGGCTTTTTCGATCTCGTCAAGTAGCAGAACGCTATGTGGATGCTGATCAATGCCATCTGTCAGCAAACCACCCTGATCAAAGCCTACATAGCCTGGAGGCGCACCAATAAGCCTTGAAACGGCATGACGCTCCATATATTCGGACATGTCAAAGCGTAGCAACTCAACACCAAGTGACGATGCCAGTTGCTTGGCAACTTCTGTTTTACCAACGCCGGTTGGGCCCGAAAAAAGGTAAGAGCCGATTGGCTTGTCAGCTTCACGTAACCCTGCTCTAGCCAGTTTAATTGCAGAAGTGAGCGCTTCAATCGCCAAATCCTGCCCATAAACAACACGCTTCAATTCCGCTTGTAAATTGGCAAGAACTTTCTCGTCATCTTTTGAGACTGATTTTGGCGGTATGCGAGCAATCGTAGCCACTGTCGCTTCAATATCGCTGACATTGATTGTCTTTTTACGCTTATTTTGTGGCAGCAACATCTGGCTTGCACCAGTTTCATCAATCACGTCAATTGCTTTATCCGGCAATTTACGATCAGTGATATAACGCGCTGACAATTCAACAGCAGACTTAATCGCATCATCTGTGATTTTAACTTTGTGGAAGTCCTCAAAATAAGGCTTCAAGCCCTTCATAATTTCAATTGCATCAGGAATTGTCGGTTCGCTAACATCAATTTTCTGGAAGCGACGAACAAGAGCGCGGTCTTTCTCGAAAAACTGGCGGAACTCCTTATAAGTCGTTGAGCCCATGCAGCGTATCGCGCCCGACGACAAGGCTGGCTTGAGCAAATTGGAAGCATCCAATGCACCACCAGATGTGGAACCTGCACCTATGACAGTATGGATTTCATCAATGAATAAAATCGCTTCTGGCTCTTCTTCCAGCTCTTTGATGACCTGTTTTAATCTTTCTTCAAAATCACCACGATAGCGTGTCCCTGCAAGCAAGGCCCCCATATCAAGCGAATAGATAGTTGCATTATGCAATATCTCGGGGACGTCACCCTCAACAATTCTCTTGGCCAGACCTTCAGCAATAGCCGTTTTACCGACACCAGGATCACCCACATAAAGCGGATTGTTTTTTGAGCGTCTGCATAAAACCTGAATTGTGCGGTTGATCTCGCTGCTTCGGCCAATCAGTGGATCGATTTTTCCAGATTTGGCTTTTTCGTTGAGATTAACGCAATAAGCGGCCAATGCATCCTGTTTTTTTTCATTTGCACTTTGAGCTGGTTGCTCATCAGCTCTATGCCCCTCTTCCATGCCCGTAGTCGTATTGGCGCTTGAAGAAGAGCCTGCACGCTTGGTAATGCCGTGAGAGATGTAATTCACAGCATCATAGCGGGTCATTTGCTGTTCTTGTAAAAAATAAGCAGCATGACTTTCACGCTCAGCAAATATTGCGATCAGCACATTGGCGCCGGTCACCTCTTCCCGATTAGAGGACTGAACATGGATGACTGCGCGCTGAATTACGCGTTGAAAAGCTGCTGTCGGCTTTGAGTCCTCATCATATCCCGTGACAAGATTATCCAATTCACGATCGATATAGTCAGTAACCGTATTGCGCAGCTCTGCCAGATCCACATTGCAAGCACGCATAACGGCACTAGCATCCTGATCATCAATCAACGCCAGAAGAAGATGCTCGAGGGTTGCATATTCATGGTGACGTTCATTAGCGATGATCAAAGCCTGATGCAGTGCTCTTTCAAGGCTGTTTGAAAATGTCGGCATGTGACCTCACTTTTTCTCCATTACACATTGCAACGGATGCTGATTTAAGCGTGCAAATTCCATGACCTGTGCAACTTTGGTTTCGGCAACCTCATAGGTATAGACCCCACATTCGCCAACACCATGATTGTGGACATGCAACATGATACGAGTAGCATCATCCCGATTTTTTTGGAAAAACCGCTCAAGAACATGAACGACAAAATCCATCGGTGTGTAATCGTCATTCAGTAACAAAACACGATAGAGACTCGGCTTTTTAACGGCTGGCTTTGTGCGCGTAATAACTGCCGTGTTGCGCTCAGGCGCATTATTGTCATCATCATCATTATGATCATGCATATTCAAAAAGTAGCCCTGCATTTCCATCCATACTCGGTTGCCAATATCTGTATCAAACATATATCTAGGTCTTAATTTCAAGATTTTAAGCTCTTCTCGCTCAGTTGCAACTCTGTGATCGAAAGAAGTCTGAAAACTGAGAAAATCTTTTCGTTCATTAGCGTTTTATTATGAGTATTTTATGTGCCGAACATAAAATAAATACACTAAAAAAAGAAAGCGCCCCGATTTTCGGAGCGCATTACATTCATCAAGTGGTTGTCTCAATACCAACCAACAGCGACCTGAGCCTCTTCGGACATGCGATCAGGTGTCCATGGCGGGTCAAAAGTCATTGTGACTTCAACGCCCGAGATGCCTTCAACCGTTCCAACGGCATTTTCCACCCAGCCCGGCATCTCGCCTGCAACCGGACAGCCTGGAGCGGTCAATGTCATTTCAATTTTCACCAAGCGGTCATCTTCAATATCAACCTTGTAAATCAGGCCTAATTCATAGATGTCAGCAGGAATTTCAGGATCATAAACCGTTTTTAAAGCCGCAACAATATCATCGGTCAAACGCAGCAGCTCGTCTTCTGGAATGCTGGACTTTTTCGTCTCTTCGTCATTCACGACATCACCTGCTACAGTTTCAAGTTCTTTAATTTCATCCATTTTTTTATCCGAAAAATTTCTGAGCTTTTGTTAATGCAGCCACGAGCACATCGACTTCATCACGCGTATTATAAAGACCAAAAGAGGCTCTGCATGTTGAAGTCACACCAAAGCGTTGTAACAGGGGTTGTGCACAATGGGTGCCCGCCCGAACAGCAACACCTTCACGATCAATCAACATCGACACATCATGAGCATGGATACCCTCCAGCTCAAAGGATATGATAGCACCTTTGCCAGGAGCTTCACCAATAATTCGTAAACTATTGATCTGCTTTAATTGCTGATGGGCGTAATCTGACAAATCCTGCTCATGGGCAAGAATAGCATCGCGTCCCAGTTTTTCGATATATTCTAACGCTGCACCAAGCCCAATTGCCTGCACGATTGGTGGCGTACCAGCCTCAAAACGCTGTGGCGGATCGCTATAGGTAACAGCTTGCGTTGTTACCTCCATGATCATCTCGCCCCCACCTTGGAACGGACGCATTTTTTCCAAGATTTCCTTACGCCCATAGAGTACGCCGATACCAGTTGGACCATAAAGTTTATGCCCTGTCATGACATACCAATCACAGCCGAGATCCTGCACATCGACCGGCATATGAACGGCAGCCTGACTCCCGTCAACCAAAACAGGAATTCCGCGCTCATGCGCCAAGCGCACAATCTCTTTAATCGGTGTCACAGTGCCAAGCGCATTTGACATATGCGTAATAGCGACAAGCTTTGTGCGCTCAGTGAGGCATTTCTCGAACTCTTCAAGATGAAAGACACCCAGATCGTCAACAGGTGCAAAAACCAGCTTTGCACCCTGGCGCTCACGAATAAAATGCCATGGCACAATATTGGAATGATGCTCCATTATAGACAGGACGATCTCATCACCCTCACTTATATGTGGCATGCCATAACCATATGCGACCGTGTTGATCGCTTCAGTCGCAGATTTTGTGAAAATCACCTCATCAGTGCTGCTTGCATTTAAAAAACGGCGCACTGTTTCGCGGGATTTTTCATAAGCATCTGTTGCTGCATTGGACATATAATGCAAACCACGATGCACATTAGCATATTCATGACTGTAAGCATTGCTGACAGCATCAATCACACATTGCGGCTTTTGCGCAGAGGCGCCATTATCAAGATAGACGAGAGGTTTACCGTAAACTTTCTCCGATAAAATCGGAAAGTCAGCTCTGACCGCCTGAATGTCAAACGACCTTTTATTGTGTATTTTCTGGTCCATCATCTGTCCCTTTGCCAATCCGGCATTCATGATAAGGGCTTTCCGGGCGACAAATCGCCCGGAATTATATTCATTAAGAGTGAGCGACGAGCCATTTGGAAAGAATATCTTCCAAGGCTTCTACCAGCTGCTCATTTTCCAGCTCTTCAATGATCTCAGCAATAAAAGCTTTGATCAATAAAGCGCGGGCTTCAGATTCTGAAATACCACGTGCCATCAAATAGAACAGATGCTCTTCATTGATTTCAGTTACGGTAGCACCATGGCCACACGCAACGTCATCCGCGAAAATTTCTAGTTCTGGCTTCGCATCAAATTCAGCATCGTCAGACAATAGAAGCGAGTTACATGCCATGCGTGCATCAGTTTTCTGCGCGATTTGCGCAACTTTCAGCATGCCTTGGAATACGCCACAAGCTTTGTCTTTCAGCACATTGCGTACAATTTCAACTGAACGGGTATTCTCAACCAGATGGTTTACAACCATCGTAATATCAGTATGGCTATCGTCTGCAAGCAGGTTCAAACCACGCAATTCAAAGTCTGAATCTTCGCCCTCAACATCAACATGAACTTCCTGACGGACAAGCTTGCCCGAAGTGTTCATGATGAAAAGTGTAAGGCGGGTCTTAGCACCCATTTTAGCTTTAAACTGGGCAAGCTGCGTCGCTGCATCATCAAGCTCACGCTCAATAATCCAAAGAATATCGCAATTATCGCCAACAATCAGCTGATCAACAAAGGATGAAAGGCTTCCATCTGCACCACCTTGATGGCGCTCAATGATCGTCGCTTTTACATTATTGCCGATCTGAACCGGAATGCGAATATGCGTTTGTCCAGCACCCTGTAAATTCTGGATTTCCAGAATTGTATCCATTTCTGTGTTGTCAGCAATGGTGATTGCATAGCCATCACGCACATAGGCAGAGTTGATCTGACCAATTGTATCGTCATCACCAAATGGTACCAGAGTGTCAGCAAGCTTACCTTCAGAAAGCAACTGCTTTACATTCTCGACGGTAACGCCATCAATTTCAGCGTTTGAAACAGCAACACCGTTGCTAATCGTGATAATGGCCGAGTCATTCAACAATGGTGCCAATTTCAGCGCTTTCGCATCTGAAGCATAGGCAGGAGCCACTGATTTCAGCAATGTGCGCATGTCAGTATAATGCCACGCTTCAACACGACGTGACGGCAAACCATTCGTTTTAAAAACTTCAAGTGCATTATCACGCGCATTAACGATTGCGGCATTGCCAGGCAAAACGCCTATCTGATCGACAAAACCGTCAATCAGTGTTGTTTCAGCAGGCGTTCGCGGCCTTGCGGTTTGGATATTCATTCTCTATCCCCTCCTTAGGCAGCATCGCCGATAATTTCGGCATAACCATTATCTTCCAGATGCTTGGCAAGTTCTTTATCGCCAGATTTAATGACCTGACCTTTGTAAAGAACATGAACGCTATCCGGCACGATGTAATCAAGCAAACGCTGATAGTGGGTGATAACAATCACAGCGCGATCTGGAGAACGCAAGGAATTGACACCATCGGAAACGATTTTCAGCGCATCGATATCTAGGCCTGAGTCTGTTTCATCCAATACGCAAAGGCTTGGCTGAAGCAGTTTCATCTGCATGATTTCTGCACGTTTCTTTTCACCACCGGAGAAGCCTACGTTCAACGGGCGCTTGAGCATATTCATGTCAATATCGAGCGTACCGGCAACTTCCTTAACACGCTTGATGAAATCAGGGATTTTCATCTCTTCTTCACCGCGTGCTTTGCGCACTGAATTCATAGCAACCTTCAAGAACTCCATAGTTGCAACACCTGGAATTTCCATCGGATACTGGAATGCAAGGAAAATACCTTTAGCGGCGCGCTCTGCCGGATCCAGATCGAGGATCGATTCACCATTATAAAGAATATCGCCCTCGGTCACTTCATAGTCGCTACGGCCAGCCAAAATGTAAGACAATGTTGACTTACCTGAACCATTAGGTCCCATGATAGCAGCAACTTCACCGTTATTCACAGTAAGGTTAAGACCGCGGATAATTTCAGTATCGGTGCCAGCAATTTTAGCGTGCAGATTTTTAATTTCTAACATGGTTGTAAACCTTGACTTAACTGCCGATGCTTTTTTGAAAGCACGGCAAAAACCCGTTAGTGAGTAGATCACAACGCAGCAATAGCGGATCCCTCACGACTACAATAATAAAGCGATCAGCCGACGCTGCCTTCAAGTGAAATGCCGATAAGTTTTTGCGCTTCGACAGCAAATTCCATTGGCAGTTCCTGAATGACTTCTTTAACAAAGCCGTTGACGATCAGCGCAATCGCCTCTTCTTCCGGAATGCCGCGCTGCATCACATAAAACAGCTGATCATCGGAAATCTTTGACGTCGTTGCTTCATGCTCAAACTGTGCAGTCGAGTTTTTAGCTTCGATATAAGGCACAGTATGCGCACCGCAATCATTACCAATCAGCAAGCTATCGCATTGGGTAAAGTTACGGGCATTGGTAGCTTTGCGGTGTGCTGAAACCTGACCACGATATGTGTTGCTTGATTTACCAGCAGAGATACCCTTCGAGATAATACGGCTGGACGTATTTTTGCCCAGATGAATCATCTTGGTTCCGCTATCAATTTGCTGGTGACCATTGGAAACAGCAATCGAATAGAACTCACCACGGGAATCGTCACCACGCAAGATGCAGGACGGGTATTTCCAAGTCACTGCCGAACCGGTTTCAACCTGTGTCCAAGAGATCTTTGAACGATCGCCACGGCAGTCGCCACGCTTGGTCACAAAGTTATAAATACCACCTTTACCGTCCTTATCACCTGGATACCAGTTCTGAACGGTTGAGTATTTAATTTCTGCGTCATCGAGCGCAACAAGCTCAACCACGGCCGCATGCAGCTGGTTTTCATCACGCTGAGGCGCTGTACAGCCCTCAAGGTAAGAAACATAGCCACCTTCTTCCACGATAATCAATGTGCGTTCGAACTGACCAGTGTCACGCTCATTGATACGGAAATAGGTGGATAGCTCCATCGGGCAGCGAACACCTTTTGGTACATAAACAAATGAACCATCAGTGAAAACAGCCGAGTTGAGAGCTGCGTAATAGTTATCAGAAACCGGAACAACCGAAGCCAGATATTTCTGGACCAATTCTGGGTGCTCACGAATTGCTTCAGATATTGAGCAGAAGATAACGCCAGCTTTAGCCAGCTCGTCTTTAAATGTCGTAACAACCGAAATACTGTCAAAAACAGCATCAACGGCTACACGACCTGAAGCGTAGATATTATCAGACGGGTTTTCATCCAGAGCTGATGGTTCGCCCATTTTGCGTACACCAGCCAGCAATTCCTGCTCACGCAGCGGAATGCCCAGCTTTTCATAGGTGCGCAGCAACTCAGGATCGACTTCATCCAGCGATTTAGGGCCGGTCTGATTTTTAGGTGCTGCGTAATAATAAAGATCCTGAAAGTCGATCTTTGGGTAATCCACGCGCGCCCAATTTGGCTCTTCCATAGCCAACCAGCGTTCATAAGCCTTAAGACGCCATTGCAGCATCCAATCCGGCTCATCTTTTTTTGCCGAGATGAAGCGAATAATGTCTTCGCTTAAGCCCTTAGGAGCTTTGTCCATCTCGATAACTGTCTCGAATCCATATTTATACTGGTCCACATCCAGACTACGGACCTGATCAATTGTCTCCTGCACGGCAGGCATAGGCGTTCTCCATCCAAGTCGGGTTAAAGGTCCGACAGTTGCAAACGTCAGGGAAGTCTTATTACCTCCCTTATGTAATGCTCCTTGTACATATTTAAAACCTGAACAAACAAAAATGTTAAAATATTCCTGTTTTAATCAAGTTTTAGGTCTGTACTACTCCTTTTTTGACGGCGCAGAGATTAACTAGCTGCTCTGTCCGCAAAACTTTTTGCTTTATTGTGTCGCAATATGATGTCATCCAACACAGCAATAAAACGATCAATGTCAGTGCGGGTATTATCAGGCGCAAATGACACTCGTATTGCACCTAAATTATCCTCAACACCCATGGCAGTCAGAACTTCGCTCGCCCCTACTTTGCCTGATGAGCAGGCAGAGCCAGCAGAAACTGCTATTCCGGCCAAGTCAAAAGCAATCTGCAAAGTTTCCGCCTTTTGCTCTGCAAGCGAGAAAAAGCAGGTATTTATCAAGCGGGGCGCTTTTGAACCATGGATGATAGCATTGGGTGCATAGTTAAAGATTTCTGTTTCCAAATATTCTCTTAGATCAACAGGCCATCCATCAGCCTGAACTAAATCATGCGCATATTCTGCTGCCGCACCAAAACCAGCGATGAGCTGCAATGCTTCAGTACCACCGCGATGTCCCTTTTCCTGCCCGCCACCACGAATTAATGGCACAGGCATCATCAGATCTGAGAGCGCAACGATTGCCCCCACACCTTTGGGGCCACCAATTTTATGTGATGATATAATCAGAAAATCACCGATATTCTGTGTCATATCGATTGGCATACGCCCCGCAGCCTGCACTGCATCCGTGACCAGTACACCACCGCAATTACGAACAATAGCAGCTATTTCCTGTGTCGGCTGAATAACACCTGTCTCATTATTCGCCATTTGCACGCATACCAGCGGCAGACCTTCAGATTTGTCATGACCTTGGAGCGCACCCAATAGCGCATCCATATCAAGCAAGCCAGTCTTATGGACAGGCAAGATGACTATATTAGAATCATCAAAGCGGCCGCCGCTTCGCATGCAGGGGTGCTCGGTCGCCGCCACATAAAGCTTGGAAAAACGAACAGGCGCCTTCCCCATTTTATAAAGTGGCGAGAGCAATGTAGTAGCGGCTTCCGTCGCACCAGACGTAAAGAAGACGTGGTCAGGGCGTGCATTGGTCAATGCAGCGATTTTGCGGCGTGCTGATTCGATCATTGCGCGCGCTTTGCGACCTTCACTATGAACAGATGAAGGATTGCCAGCAGCGTCCAGACTATCAATAATAGCCTGCCGCGCCGCCTCAATCAGGGGCGCTGTCGCATTATAATCGAAATATAGCCTCTTGCCGGCCTGACTCAACGTCCTTATCTCCTAAAAAAGCGACTTTAATGGCTTAAAATTGCAATTTCCTTGAATTTTCAATCCAGAAAAGCCTATGAAGCCATATAAGACTAAATACTGTCTAGTTTCGAAGTGTTCTAAAGTTGTTTTTAAAAGCGCGTTAGCTTTGCGTCAAGGCTAAACAATTTTTAAAGTGACAAGTAAGCGGTTAGGAGCAGAATTAATATGCCTGAAGTGATATTCAACGGTCCAGCAGGACGTCTCGAAGGTCGCTATCAACCGTCCAAAGATCCCCATGCGCCGATTGCAATTATTTTGCATCCGCATCCACGTTTTGGCGGGACGATGAATAACAAGATCGTTTACGATCTTTTCTACATGTTCCAAAGCCGTGGATTTACCACATTACGCTTTAACTTCCGTGGCATTGGACGAAGTCAGGGTGAGTTTGATCATGGTCCGGGTGAACTCTCTGATGCAGCAGGTGCATTGGATTGGGTGCAGTCACTGCATCCGGATTCAAAAAACTGCTGGGTCGCAGGATACTCCTTTGGCTCGTGGATTGGTATGCAACTTTTAATGCGCCGTCCCGAGATTGAAGGCTTCATCTCTGTTGCGCCGCAGCCCAATATATATGACTTTGCGTTTCTTGCGCCCTGCCCGTCTTCAGGGCTGATCATCCATGGCGATGAAGACAAGGTCTCTGCACCAAAGGATGTTCAGGTTTTAGTCGATAAGCTGAAAACCCAAAAAGGCATTCAAATCACACAGAATATTATTCCTGGCGCCAATCACTTCTTTACTGGCATGGATGATATTCTTATTGATGAATGCGCTGAATATCTGGATCGCCGCCTGAATGGCGAATTAACAGAAGTAAAGCAAAAGAGATTGCGCTAAACATCATCTACAAAATAAATCGGCGTGTTTAACGCCGATTTAGCTTATGTAAGCGCTCTTATTGCTGCCATTTATCACACTTAGTGATTTTAATTACTAATCTTGTGCATCGCCTTGTTGTGATTTACGTGCAAAAGGTGATAAGTCCGATATATTCTAAAAACACTTGCTAACTCAGCACAAAGAAAGACAAGAGTCAGGAAAAGGGTAATGTCCGGTTTTAAGTCCGATTTTCTCCGCACGCTTTCCGAGCGCGGCTTCATCCATCAGGTATCTGATGAGACTGGTCTTGATGACCTATTCGCCAAGGAAAAAGTGACGGCATATATCGGCTATGATCCGACTGCATCAAGCTTGCATGTCGGACATCTTATGCAGATCATGATGCTGCGCTGGCTGCAAGAAACCGGACACCGCCCTGTTGCCCTTATGGGTGGCGGTACGGGTATGGTTGGAGATCCATCTTTTAAAGATGAAGCCCGCAAACTCATGACCGAAGATACGATTGCCGATAATATGGCCGGTATCAAGCGCGCATTTTCAAATTACCTTAATTTTGGTGATGGTGAAAATGATGCTTTGATGGTCAATAATGCTGACTGGCTGTGCGATTTGAACTATCTTGAGTTCCTCCGCGATGTTGGCCGTCATTTCTCAGTCAACCGTATGCTTTCCTTTGATTCAGTGAAGCTACGTCTTGATCGCGAACAGTCATTGTCATTCCTCGAATTCAACTACATGATTTTGCAGGCTTATGATTTTGTTGAGCTGAACAAGCGCCATGGTGTTCGCCTTCAAATGGGCGGTTCCGACCAGTGGGGCAATATCATCAATGGTATTGACTTGGGGCATCGCATGGATTGTCCTCAGCTTTACGCATTGACGACCCCGCTTCTGACCACGTCCTCCGGCCAGAAAATGGGTAAATCCTTAGGTGGCGCTGTTTGGCTAAATGCCGATCTGCTCAGTGCTTACGACTTCTG
>CANQXU010000047.1 GCA_947627865.1 uncultured Paenochrobactrum sp.
TGAATGGGCTTTTTTGAATCTTGGTAGGTATATCCAGACTCGAACTGGAGACCTCTACGATGTCAACGTAGTATCTTTATAGTAAAAACAATAGCTTATTTTAATATGGGACAATCTTGGTCTAAACGTGACTTTATCCACAAGTCTTAGAATCCTCGTGTAAGTTGATTATATCATCTATTTTTGGATTAGCTTATAAGGGAATTGTGAGTACGTTTTGAGCGCACCAGAATGTAGAATGAGGCCCATCAAAGAGCCTTCACGCATATCCCCACCTTCACATTCGTCGTAATTGAATAAGCTGTGCAGCCTGAGAGTAGGAGGCACAGCAAAATGATTTTCACACCCATTGGCGCAACTTCGCCAGATGGGCTTTACGATCTGCAAGGCCATTGGTGCCACCATTGATCCGGCGTGTAATGGTCAACACATCGTCTTTATCAGCCAAGGCATTCAAGCCGTTATCAGACCAGAACTTGCAGGCCACCATAAGGCCTATGCTTGGAATGGCCACAACTTCAGGATTGTTTTCAAAGTCGATGCCGAGCTGCTGACCGTACTTGCGATAATTGGCACGTCCGGTAAGTTGAATTGGCCCACGACCTTTAAATCGCTTTCCATCGCCCGGTTGTGTGTTGCCTAAATCCTTTCGGCCTTCATAAGCTGCACCAGATGCGATTTCTTCCATATAGCGGAAGTTGCCAGATTCATGCGCCAGTTGTGAAAGGAAGTGAATAAGGCGAAGTGAGTTGTCCAAGATGCCATAGGTGCGCATGTGAACATTGGTAGCAAGACCGAGTTCTTCAGCGCGTGATTGACTGGCACCAAGCTTGCGAAATACCGCAGTCAGGGTGCCACGCCCGATGATACCGTCGTCATGCACGCCTACTGACCTTTGGAGTTTTTTAATTTGGGCTAGATTCATTGTTATCACCATGCAGTTCAGGTTGCTTTTTAAGTCGAGCAAGTACCATAGCCACACCGACAAGCATGCCGACCCATTCAGTAATATTCTCAGGGATTTTGCTTTTTAGTTCCTGGGGAATCACATTCCAGATATTTAAAAACTGCTCTGAAAATAAAATCAGGCCATAAAAAAAGGCGCTTAGTGCACCCACTTGTACTGACTTGAGTTTCCAGGCCTGTTTCCAGTCTTCAATAAGTTTCATTTAACACCCCATTTTGTAGATTGCGACTTAAGCCAGTTTTCAATAAATGTACTTCCCATAATCCCCAGTGCTGATGCGATTGCAATCAAGGCTAGTGGATTAATATCTGGGATTTGCAGAATGATGGCACCTGCTATGGTTGATGTTGCGGCACCAAGAATGGTACGGCCTGTCATTAAGCGCCATGTCAGTTCTTCATCTGAAACAAGCAGCTTGGCAAAGCCAATACTCGCCCCTATTACAATCAGTAAAAGCAGATTCTTTTCATGGTCTTCCATGAATCCCCCCAATTTTTGACATTAAAAAACCCTGATTTCATTAAAGATCAGGGTTGATGGTGGTTTGTTGGTTAATTGCTTATGAAATATCAAATTTACCGAGTTAAGACATCAGCAACCTTTCATTGTTAATAACATGATTTGTGCGGCAATAAAAAAGCCCCGAAGGGCTTTTATTAAGCTAGGTTCGCGGCCTTTAATGCAGCCACAATTTGATCTGTAGTTGAGCTTTCAGTTAAACCGAGCGCCCGCCCACCGATGCTCTTTGTTATTGCTGCTGCCCCCAGATATACCCAAGTTACTGTGCCATCAACCTCTGTTGTTGCACCTGTTGGCATAACAGCACCACTAGTTCCTGATACCGTGCATTTATAGACACGCCCAGATGCGTTGACTTGATCATTTGCAGTGTACGAGGTTGATGCAGCCCAATCAGCTTTATATAAGAACCCTGACTGCACAATCTGGAATATAGACGGCGGATAAAGGGACGGATGAATCTGATTAAACGTACTTCCGTAATGTGCCCAACCCTTAACAGGTTTTGCTGGAACATCTGCAAAAGTAGCCCACTCGTCAGTAGTAAGACTAAGTTTCTTATATAAATACCCCGTCTTCTCATCCAATAGCTCAGACTTTAAGGCAGCTTTTAGGTAGATCAGGTAATCCTCGGCACTATTTATATAGCCTCGGACAGGGAAAGCTTTGTCTGAACGGTAGTGTCTATAAGGTGTAGTTATTTTCAGAAGCTTCAATTTATCTCCGTCAGACTTAAAGCCCTCTAGGATATTATCTTCAGTGAAACCGCCGAATACCGCTAGTACCGCCATCGTGTGCCGAGTTTCGCGATCATCCACAGCAGTATTGTTCTTAGATACAAAGCCATCCCATTTACGCACGTTGAGAAAGCGTGTGCCGTAACCGTCTGCTGCTGTACCTGCATTGAATGTCTCGTTGTTTGAGAAGTCAATGTTCTGTAAAACCGAATCCGTATGGTTAGTTGATAAGAATTCCCAGTTAAATCCACTCAGAGGAGGGTTAATTGCTTTGTTAAACCTAATACTTGAGTTAGTAAGAGTGTATTTAGCGCCACTAATCAAAGAGAAGAACGAGTACGCATGTTGTACAGAACTAGGAATGTCATCTGGATTGGTAATAAATCTTACAGTGTTGTGCTGTATCGATAAGTTATCAATGGAACTCGTCCAATTAGGGAGCGTTCCAATCCCGTAATTTACGGCCTGCACAGCGGAGTCTGTATTTAAGCGTGAGTTAAGCGTGACGTTATTATGTTCTACCGTGATGTCTTTCATCGGTAATGCTGCTGCATACGTCCAAAGTTTAATGCCAGCCAAACAATTTTCAAATTTATTGTATGTCACCACAACATTCTGATAGATCGGATTGTATCTTGGCAGGGTCGGTTCAGGAACAATAAAGCAGCCGTAACGGAAGCCGTTTGATACGTTAAACATTGCTGTAGAGTTACTATTATGGAGTTCAATACAAGTCACTGCGTTTTTGCCATCACTATAAAATTTGTTGTGAAGGACTTCTGCATTACCACCGCAATAGAAAGCAGTTCTATCAACAAACGGCGCTTCTAAAGAACTTGAATGTACCTCGCACCACTTAATCGAAAGTTTTTTATATGACGATGTGGTGATCTGGTGAACACCAACAACATCTTTAAAGATTACTCGCTCAAATTCTAATGATCCGATGCTTGAATTAGCTGCCCACATGGAGAAAACAGAACGTCTATCAAGCGTGTCATCATCTGTGGTTTTTGGGTTATTTGTGTGGTTTTCGTCAAAGGTAAAATTCTTAAAATATCCGCCATCCGCATAACTGGTTTGTCGGAACACAAACAGATAATCCCCGAACGCATTTGCAATCTTGATTGTGCAGCCATTTCCATCAAAGCACACATTACCGGGTAGACTTAAAACAACTCTGCTATTTGGTACTGAGGGGTCTATAAATGTAGTGGTCTTGAGTAAGTATGTCTGCCCTTTAGGTGCATAGAAATAGATAAAATACGGTTTTGTGGCTGCGTAATCAAAGGCACGTTTAAACATTAAAGAAGCGTCACCGCCATCGGAAGGCCTTTTGAACTTCTCGATACTGTAGAACTCGACAATCTGCGCTAACTGATCATTAATCTCTTGCTGATTCTTACCGCTTTCATCCACAATAAGTTGAGCAGTCCAGCCATTTGCACCAGCACCTGCGGCTGCTGCAATGTCAATAGCATTCTGCAGGTTGGCAATCTCTTGATTTCCTCGCTGATGAACATCTGTAGCTGCTGTCACAACATCAGACTCGGCCTGACCAATTGTTTGTGCAGCTTGATTTTTTTGAGAGACAATGCTTGCAGTAGCGTTAGTGATTGTTTGCGCAGCTTGAGTAATTTTAGCTTCACCCTCCTTCACTATGAGCGGTATTGATTTGAAAGACCTACCTAGGCGGGCTTTAATCACCTTTTCTTCATTAACAGCCTCCCCTGCATGCTTCACATCAATCTTTGCAGCTTCAAGCTCTTGCTTTGTCACCATGTCAGCCATGTTTCTCTCCGGCATTAAAAAACCACCCGAAGGTGGCTGTTAAATCAAATTATTTATGTGGTCTTTGTCGTTGCTGTAGTAGCGGGTGTCATACTTGATCGCACTCACCCCTGTTTCAAAGGTGGCACTCGGATTTTTCTCCTGGATTAAATAGGCCTCGCTCTCCTGATCGCTTGCCTTGGTGATGCTGTATGTAGCATTCACCACTTTGTCTATAACTAGCGGCATGAGCGGTATGCGCGCCAGTTCAACCTGATTTTCATCCAGTTGATTGACAATATTAATTACATCAACCGAGCCATCTTTGAGCTGCAAGTGAATGACATAGCTTTCTCCAGCTTCCAGACTGATAGGATTGTCTAGTGTTAAGACTGTATTGTTTTGAGTCTCAACCTCACCACTACCGAGCATCTTAAAAACATCGTCAACGATAGCAATGCGGTCATTTCGGGTAACCAGATCGGCTTCACCGTATGCGGTAAATTCAATGGTCTTGCGATTGAACTGCATTTTATTCCAGGCTCGATGTGCTAAAAAATGCGCCTGAATTGCATTAGTCACGCCATTGCTTTCAATGGTTTTGTAATTGGCTAAGCCGTCGTGTGGCAGCTTAATGACTGCTTCGGCATAATCATCGGTTGCATCGCGCCACTTAAATTCAACACCTTCATATTCATCTGGCGCACCAAACAGATTGGTTTTGGTTAGGCTTTCCGGCTTAATATTTCGGTGGTTGAACAAAATCAAAGAGTTTGGCGTTTCTTTCTCAAAAGTGAAAAAGTGCTTGCCATTCTCCCGGCGTGCGGTACAGAAAACCGCTTCAGCAACAGCAAAAGCCATCTCTTGATAACTGCTGTTCTTGTTATCAAAAGTGTAATTAAACTCACATGCTTTTGTTGTACCAAAATAATCTTCTATTTCATCTGACACTTCATACAGCGACTGAGCATCAATTTCAGATATATCAAAACGACCAATGAATGGATCGAGGGCCATATTGATAACGATGTCTGCAAAGTTGCTCGTTGGTATGCGCTCAGCAGATTGAGCCCCATCGCGGTATGAGTAAAGCTTTCGTGTTACAGGTAGATTAAGCTCTGACGCATTGGTCCCTGATCCAATGGCAAGGCGTTTTAATCTAATCGTCGTATCGTATTCATAAGCCAACTTTTTCGTTTCATAGAAACTATAAGCACTCTCAAATACCACATCATCAATCAGATTTGCACTGCTGCCATTATCATTGATGCGCTTGGCGCGGAAGCGGAATTGACCGGTAAACGGTAATGCCTCACGTACCGTTGCCCCCACTTGGTCACGGTTGTTGGCCTTGCCTTGCATGGATATACCTGTTTTGTAGATCTGTCCAGTCGGCACACCATCAACCACCTGCTGGTAATGGACTTCAATAGCAACCTGCTTGGCTCGATCCCCCTCATAAATACCGTTGGCTGCCAGAAAGTTCAGCATCATCCCTTCGGTGTCTTTATTTCCAGCATAGTACCAACCAATAAAGTTTTCGCTTGTGCCTTTAAAGGTGATGCTCCGCCCAAGCATATCTGCGATTTGCTGCTGTGTAAGGCTTGATAAAAGAAGCCAATCAGGATTGACTGATGCAGGATTCACCAGGGTTATATCGTTGGCTGAAACCGATGAAATGGTGTATGTGCCACTTAGATCGATATTCTCATCATGGTCTGTCAAGACCGCAGACAAAATACCGGTACCATCTGCTGACATTCGGCCAAAATTAATATTGGTCTCCATATAACTGGATGCCAATTCAACTTCATAAAACCATGCTCCAGTTGAGCCGGTCTTGGTGATACTGGAAACAGAATATTCTCCCGCTAAGTTCAATTGTCCTTCTACAAGATCATCAATCGTGAGCGAGGATATGCGAATTTTCTTATAGCTATCTGGATCACTGATATTCACAGAAGATGCAATTGTTAAAATACCAGCGGCTGAAACATCCGTGGTACCTGAAATATTAGAATTGGGTGCTGATCCATAAATCGCGTTCTCAATAATGATTTGCTCACCATTGACAAAGTGGTCATTAAAGTCAGCGTATACATTCTGAGATTGATACAAGAATGCCGCTGTGATGCTATTCCATGAATACTTATCTAGTTTTCCTTGCACAGTTGACCCTGAAACAGAAACCGTATTCCCGTTAAAACTTACACCTTTATAAACTTTCATGGCGTTATTTGGCGAAATCAGCTTCTGTTTACCATCAACCGAACTCACTTGCTTTGCCACAATTGGTGGATCATTAAATGCTTCACCAATCTGAATCTGTGCAGTTCCGGTGGTCAGTGTATTTGGCTCATAAACGCTTAAGCTTGCCCCTTCAATTGTATTGATCGGGGTTTCACCTTCCTTGATTTGGTCGGGGTCTATTTCAAAATATCCGGTGCCAATCGAAAGCGATGCTTCTTCAACTTGTACGTTGTCTGCGTAGTAGCGGTACAAAGGTGCAATCAGGTCGGGGATGGATTTTACATTCCCATATATATCCGGCGCACGCTCACTAGTTCGGTGTTTATTCTGGCGCGAAGCCAGACTGTTATTGCCAGACCCTAATGCCTGATCAGGAATCTCAGGCATGTTCATGTAGGTGTAAATTGCCAATGCTGCTGACAACACAGTTACTGCCACTAGAAATATTGTGAATGGATCGCCCGCATGGCAAAGTACAAAATAATCACCATCCGCATGCAGCAGCTGAAGTGCTTCTTCTTTGGTTTTTGGCGTTACATCGTTTTGGGCGCAGATGCTGTCTTTATAAAGTCGAGCTTCTGGGTATTCTTCACGAATATTCATCCAGTCTTTAAGTAGGCACTCATACTCTTTTTCATTAAATTCAGTCGGGTCAAGCTCATTGGGATAAATACGAAGCTTCATAAAATCTAAACCTTGAATAATTTCGCTCTAGAGACCGAAGTTCCTGAAAATGCACACCAATTTCTGATAGGTGCAAAACACGACCGCAATAAAAAAGCCCCACATGGGAGCTATTTAGAAGATTAGTCATCAAGACAATGCAGCCGTCTTTTGGCCTCTCGATCCTTTTGTTTTTGATCGTGGTATCACGTGAAGTTTGGATGCTTTTAGCCAGATCACCAGTCAAACCAAGAAAGCTTTCTGAATAATCTTTTTCAAACAGGTACTGTGCGGCTTCAATCAGGAAATGCACACAATGATATTTTTTTGAGTCGTATTGCCGATCCAGCAAAGCATCAATACTTTTCATATCAATCCTCTCAGGTCTGGGTAGTCCTTGAAATTATAGGTTCGACCTGTCTTCACGCTATTTTTCCCAGATGTTGCAGCTTCAAATGTTGTGGCTTGATGATCCTGATTCATTTGTGCCACATGCAGACCACGGATCAATTCAATCGGTGTAGCCTTGGTAAGCACCATGGAGGCGGCATCAAAAGCAAACGAGCGATAAATTACCTGTGGCTTTTCGTCACTCGATGCATCTTCAATCAACTTAATCAACGGTGGCACCACTTCACCTAAATCCCCCACTGTAATTTTCAGGGACTGATCCAGATCATCAGAGGTATTGCCACGCTGAATCATCACTGGGATAAATTCAAATGTGGCCGGCTGACCGTTCTCAAGCGTGACAGACACACCATCTGGGTGATTGGTCACAAGTCGAATCGGATCAGGCCAAAGTGAATGGCTGATTTCCAGTGTTTCCAGTAAAACCACACTTGGCGCACTATCCAGATGAAAGTCTTTAATATCATCAACGGTAATCATCACACCCCCAAAGCATTCGGGAAGCTTTCATTCACCAGCTGCTCTAACAGATTCAACATGTCGACCGGATTCCCGGCTGTCCAAATATCCACAATCTGCTGATCAAATGCCAAATCACCATTGTTCAGCGGTTTGACTCGCACCTGGAATGACACGGTATAAGCCACGCCATTACGCTCACCCACCGACCACGAATCAGCCACAAACTGACAGGTATGATCCTGTGCTTCAGCTGAATCCGTGATCAGTCGCCATAAAAATGGCTTTGGATTGAGTGTATGCAATCGCCAAAATGCCCAGAAATACTGAGCATGGGTTTTGGTTTTAAGCAGCACAGATACATTGACCACATGCACGTTATTCACAAACATTCCTCGCTGACGGGCGAACCCGCCTTGAAGTTGCTGTTCTAACATGTTGTTGCCAGGTGAAAAGGAATACCCGGCTTGTAACGGGCATAATGCAAAACTGTTCACTATCGTTTAACTCCCGCTGTGGTATTGCGCTGCACCTGTTTTGATTCATACGAGTTTGGATTGCCCAGATTGCTCCAAGACTGCTTGATCCGCTTCTCTACAATATCAATCGTCACAGCACCGTCAGCGCCTCGACTTTGTTCAGCTGTGTAGCCTGGTGGGACATTAATATTGATTTGAGGGCCGCCACCATTGTTATTGGCAATCATGTTTTTTAAGTCAGCATTCGTCCGACTATCAACAACACGTTCACCTTTATCCAAAAGCCATGTGCCTTCTCTTGGAATGTTGTCGATACCGTCATGGGCCATGCCGGCAATGGTTTGACCGGCGATGATACCTGCGCTCATATATCCATTAACTTTAATCAATGATGAGAGTGGCACACCTGCAACCGGCCCCAAACCTATTGGTGGTGGAGCTAATGCTGCCGCAGATGCAACGTTGGCATAAATAATTGCTTGAGCTGCGGCCATGGCTTGCTGGACTAGAAACATCGCCTTAAATGCGCCAGACTGCTCACCCTGACTATCTTTGACCATTTGGGTCATGTTGCCCCAAATCGAACTGACTTGAGATAGCATTTCGCTATACATGCCCATTTTTTCGTTATATTGCTGAAACTCCAAATCTTTCGTCTTTTGTTGATAATCAACATCAATGGCAGCCATTCCATCACGGTATTCTTGATGCGCTTCCAGTAGTGCAGCGTAACGCTCATCGTCAGTCGAATAAGCATCACTGGTCATGATGTCCTGCTCAACTCTGACGCGCTCGTTCTTCAAACCTAATTGAGCATTTGAACGGTCATTTGCCAGCGACCATCGATCATAGTCTTGCGGCGACATTGTGGCCTGAGCAAAGATTTCATCAACACCATAGGAAAGGCCTTTGATGCTGTCTCGCATAGTTTGTTGTACGTTTTGAGCATGGAATCTGGCTTTTTGAAGCTCAATAGCGTACTGCTCATCAAGGGCTTTGAGTTTTAATTGCTTAAGCTCATCATTGTATTTTCCGGACTCACTCACAATAATTCGCTGAGTCTCGTAAAAATAGTCAAGCTTTTGCTCTTCAGACCACTTAAAGGTATTAATTTCCTCAGTGATCTGGCGAAGATACATCTCCTCTTCATACTCATAACGAGCTTTTGCTTTGGCTAGATATTCAGATTCTTGTGGCCCGAAATTGGCTTTTTGAATTTCCTCAAGTTCGCGTTTAAGATCAACAGAGAATTTCGCAAAATCATCCATGTAATCATAGGAGATTGAATCACGCGCTCGGGCTTGCTCTTCAAGCAACCTATTTAATTCTTGCTGAGCCTTGTTGTTTTCCTTAGTGGCTTTGGCTGCTTCATTTTGTTTTTTAATCCACTCATCAGAGCCTTTGGTCACACCAGCCTGACTGTTTTGGATTTTTGCCATAGCTGAAACAGACTGATTAACAGCATCGTTATAAATACGGTTAATAGAGTTTGCGACATCATCAGCAACTTGAGCGTTATCTTGTGCCGCCATTTGCACTGCGCTATCAGGATTTGTTCGAGCATTAGCCACACCCAAGGTTAGTGCCTTGAGAGCCTTCACGCCCGGAAGATTAGCAAGAATTCCTCGACCTTCTGCCGCCCTATCTACCATCTGTTTGGACTGAACAGCTTGAGCCGCAAGACCCGCGATAGAATTGGAAAGCATTTTTACAACAGCATAAACCCCCATGCCTGTTGCAGCCACGCCCTTAAATACCTCACCAAGTGTTTCACCAGCATCTGACATTAAATTAGTTTGCAATGTAGCATCAGAAAGACCATCACCGACCGACACAAGCGCAGGCATCAAGCCTTGAATAAATTGATTTTTAACGCCTTGCAGTTGAAGATTAAGCAAATCCATTTGAACACGAAGCTCATTTGCTTTTTCTATGGCGTGCTCATCCATGATTACACCAGCGCGTTCGGCTGCATCAGCCCAATACTCAAAACCTTTGCCACCATCTCTTAAGAGTGGGATGAGGTTGGTTGTATCAGATGCCATGCTTTCTAAATAGAAAGACATTTGTTGCTGAGTGACACCCGCCTCTTCAAGTTTATCTACATAGAGTTGAAGCGCTTTAGGGCCAGAAAGATTCTGCATTTCAAGTGCTAACTTTCTTGCAGCTTCCGCTGAACCTTCTGTTTTAATCGCGATCTGCTCAAAGAAATCAACAGCACCACCAGAACCAATAGTAATGAACTCACCCAGCTTTTCATTAAAGTCTTTTAACTGGTCAGATAGCTTTTCTGAGCTGATGCCCATGGTCTCAGCGCCCACAGCCATTCTCTGAAATTCTTGTGTCGTTGTATTTGAGATGGAGGCAAAAGTCTGTAGCTCGCGAGCAGCGTTGGCATATTCATTTGCCATTGCAAGGATGCCAGCGCCAACAGCAGCAGCACTAGCAACCGCCATTGTCCCGTAGGTATTTACATGCTTGCGCATTTTGTCAAAACTGGATTGTGTTTGTCTTTCAGCATCTCTGATTGGCCCAGTAAAGCCACCAATCTTGGCAATTAAATCTAAGGTGAGGGTTCCAAGTTTGGTGCTCATATAAACCTCTAGGCAATAAAAAAGCGCCATTTCGGACGCTTTGTTGTTTATCTTCTATGTAATTAATTCCATTCCAAGCCACTCACATCAAATGTAAATTGCTTTCTACCCTCTTGATAAAAAGGGATTTCGATTACTAGCTTTTTGCTATTTTTTAACTGGCTTATAATCTTACTTTCGGTCTTATCATAAGCAATAAATAATAAATCCGAAGAATGGTTATCGGGCTCAGACATGGTTACAGATTGCACTTCACCATTGTCGAATTTAAAGGCAGCCTCGCAATTTTGTACTCCACAAAGAATTTGGCCCTTGGTGATACTCACCATCACATCAACATCCGATCCGCGCTTTCTTAAAGCCAGTATCAACTTTGATCCACCATTGTATGGAAAGTCAAAATCAACCGTATTGGTGCTAACTGTGGTTGCAAATTTAGACTCAATACCTCGCATCTCATCTTTGGATGTCTCGTATTGCCAATTTTTTGGTTTTACATTTTCCGATCCCGTTGCTTGAGTTGTCGACACCGCCCCTGATGATGTACCAGGTGTCTTATCAGAATACATCCAAATTATGGCAGCCAACCCCAAAATACCCACACACACCCAAGTCAAAACACTGGTTGCTTTTGGTTGTTTTGCTCCACACATCGGGCAACTTTCAGCCTTATCACTTACCGGCGCACCGCATTCCTTGCAAGGCTTTATAGCCATAACTCACCCCGAATATTAATTATTCAGGACAAGATACTAATTCCAACATAAAAAAACCACCTTAAGGGTGGTTTTAAATCTTGATGTTTTTACTTTAAATCTGATCTATCTATTTTTAGAATAGACTGATAAGTATTATTCAAATGCTCACGCATTCCTTTTAAGATCTTCCCCGGCCAACCATCAGATGTTACGTCACCACTAAAACCAATATCTTTTGAGCCTTCGGTTATGATTTTAACCTGCGTTCCACCTTCGATAGACTTAAAATATACACCGCTGATTACATTCCAATCATGCGCGGTCATCCCGTGCTCACCAATCACCACCCCTTTTGCTTTATCTGCAACACGCAAAGAAAAGCCAGCATTCCCCAGCCCAATTTTTGCAGCATCATATATTTGGTCAGCATTATATCCATTAAAGTTCTCAACCTGCTGATATTGAGACCAGCCTGTTTTACCTTCTACACTACCAAAATCAACAGTGGCTGCATCTTTTGGTAGCATGCTTACAGTGGCACAACCACTTAAGAGTAAGCACGAAATCCCAGCAAACATTAATTTTTTCATATGAATACCTTCTTATTGGTAACCACAAGATACTAATTATTAGGTGAAAAAGAAACCAAGCTAACCTGATTTCTTCTTAATAGCTTGCATGCGTTGCTCTTCAAAGGTTAGCTCTGGCATTGTTTCATGAGGCATAAAGATACGAGCATCAACACGCTTGTCTTCTTCAGCCTTGCCATTGAAATAAAGCGCGTATAGATTACCCGCACCCTGCTCTATGCGACGACCCAAATTAAATGAGCCGTACTTATTGCGATATGCCTGCCAAATCCTTAGCTCTTTTGGGGTGATTTTCTTTTTGGCTTGCTCGATGGTTCTTCCACCGATTCCGTTGAGGACGAGTTCACACCAGAGTTCGTGCTCTTCAACTTCAACTTGTTCTTTCCCAAAAAATCATTCACTTCATTTGAAGCGTCATGAATCGCACCAATAATGGCTGGGTGAAGGTTTCCAACTTCCTCAATCGTAGAGCACAGTGGCTTCTTTGTATCCGCATTAAAGACTGTAAGCAAAACCCGTCTCTTCACAACATCCGCGACAGTGATTTTTTCAGGATCTTCACCTTTAAACATATTCGTCACTTCATCGTAACTCAATGCTTTAACCAAAATATCTACTTCAAACTCCTCATCATTAATAATGAATTTCGGAGACTTTGGGGATAAGTCGGATAAGGCTGTGCTTGAAAGTGCAAGAAGCGCAGATGTATTTAATTTTTTCATTATGAGGCCACCTTAAATACATCAAGTGCTTCAGTCTGGCGTTTCATTGGCACAGTATGGTTTACCAAAGAATCAGCATCAAACACCGGGGAGCCTTTACGTAGAATTGCACGGAAATATGACCATGTCCGAGTTGCTGGCATCAGCACCTCATCATCAACCCCAACTGTTGGAACGCCTTCGCCATCTGACCAGCCAACATACACACCAACTTCAGCGCGATCTGCTGCAAGCTCAAGTAATTTCATGTGTGAAAGGTTTTTAGGATCGGTGTCGATTTGAATCGAACCTTCACCTGGAGTTGTTAAGCCCCAGTCCGATGTTGCCGTTTTTGGCTCTTCAAGACAGGTTGTATTGATTTCGGTGGTGCTGTCATCGCCCATTACAAAGGCTTTAACGCAGTCCATTTTTGTAAGTGTTGGAGTATCGCCATGTAAAATCCATACATGCGTACCCTGAGATAAAACACCTTTCTTCGCCATGAGTAGCTACTCCTCAATTTTATGCATAAAAAAAGCACCCGGTTGGGTGCTATGTGGAAAATTCTTTTTATCGATCTACAAACCAGTTTGAATCAAAACCGGTTCGGTACATTTTGCTGTCTGGATCGCGCTCATTACCTCGCAGACTAGTTACAGTGCACGAGTTATCAGCCTCAAAAGCCCTACGAACCGCTTCACGAATATTTCGCAGGTCATCCGCTTTTGTTGTGTAAATATCAACTTGGATTGTGATGTGATCTATATTTGCCGGACAATCTAAATGGTTTTGCGGAGTACCGGAGACATCCTGCCAGACCAGGTACGGCGGCTTTGGTTTATCTGGTGCAAGACCAAATTCAAATGCACGTAAAATCCCGCCAGATTCCAGATAAGACTTAACTTCATCACTCGCATTAAGTAATGGGAAAATAGGTGCTGTCATGAAATTTTGCCCTTTGCAATCGCTGCCTCAATTGACTTCATAAATGTTTTTGCAAATTCATCGGTGACTTTCTGAGTGTTTTCAGATAAAGCTGGACGCATAAATGGCGTTGCAGGAATTTTACTTGTGCCAAATTCAATATAACGCCAGTAGACCGTTTCACCACCTGGTAAAGCAGCCAGCTTAGCCCGATCCGATTTGGCATTTACTGCAGCACCTCCTCGAATACCAACACGCATGCGAATGGTTGAAAGAGATCTCGTTTTCCCAGCTCGAATCGTAATATTTTTCTGGATATCTTCCCGAGTTGCAGGGTCATCGATATAAGCGGCACCTATCTTTGCCGAGAGCTCAACAATTTTCATTGCTTTACG
>CANQXU010000048.1 GCA_947627865.1 uncultured Paenochrobactrum sp.
AGCCTTCACTGAGCTGGTTGGCCCACCCCATCCAATGGAGCAGGATATGCTTGACTTTGCTTGGGAGCCGCAAGAAACATCGCGTTTATCATGCCAGATCGAGATAACAGATGCGCTTGATGGTCTGATTTTACATGTCCCAGAGCGTCAAAGCTAGTTCATAGCATTGGCACAACCTTATTCATTCAAACAAAGCAGCTTGAATGCGGTATTTGCCAAAAGATAATCTTGAGCTTTACGCCTTCTCTATATTCTGTACTATTTACCTATCAATCTGAAGGGGAACAGACATTCATGAATACTATTTTAAAAACGACTATAGCAGCATCAGCTATATTATTTTCCACGCAAATGTCATTTGCGCTGGACAAAGTCGTCATGGGTACGAACTGGCTTGCACAAGCAGGACATGGTGGTTTCTATCAAGCATTAGCTGACGGCACCTACGAAAAATATGGCCTTGATGTAAAAATCGATATGGGTGGCCCACAGGTTAATAACCGCCCCATGCTTTCAGCCGGGCGCTTAGATTTCCTGCTCGCTGGTAATCTGCTTTTATCTTTCAATAATGTTGCCAATAATGTGCCGACAATAGTGGTCGCAGGCTTTTATCAAAAAGACCCTCAAGTCCTGATGGCACATAAAGGCCAGTATAAAGATTTTCAGGATCTTACGACCGCAAAAACAATTCTGCTATCAAAAGATGGTCAGTTCAGCTTCTGGCCATGGTTGGTTAAAGATTTCGGCTTCAAAGATGAGCAGCTACGCCCTTATGGCTATAGCCTTGCGCCATTTTTGAGCGATGAAAAAACCGTTCAGCAGGCCTATGCAACTGCCGAACCGATTTATGCTGCAAGAGAAGGTGTAGAAGTTGATGCTTTCTTGCTGGCAGATCACGGCTACAACACCTATGGCAACACATTAGAAACCCGCGTTGATCTCGTTGAAAACAATCCGGATTTGGTGCAGCGTTTTGTTGATGCAACCATTATTGGCTGGAATAATTTTCTCTATGGAGACAATAGCAAGGCCTATGAGTTGATCATGAACGACAATCCGGACATGACCAAAGAAACGCTGGATGAAGAACTAGCCAAGATTAAACAGCTACAGCTGATCGACACTGGCGAGACACTCGAAAAAGGCATTGGAGCGATTTCAATGGATCGTGTCGAAAGCTTCTACCAGCTGGCTAAAAACGCCGGAATTATCTCAGAAGGCGATATTGATATCAACAAAGCCGCCACTGATAAATTCGTCAATAAAGGCGTAGGTCTGGATATCAAAAAAACAGACGAGAAATAAACGCTCAACAATTTCATTCTTAAGCCCTGCAATATGCAGGGCTTTTTATTTTCAAAATACCAAATGATATAAATTTGATAGCATCGGATGCCTGAATACAGCTCCCGTTCTCATATGCACGATTTGGTTGACACTGTGTTTTCATCATGCAGGACGCAATCGAGCGCAACATAGCCTATATAGACTTCAATGAGCACAAAGGATGCCCTGACAAAGAGCATGGCAATTTTATATGTGATTTAAGGCAGATAGGTATTATTATGCAGTTTGGAATTTTTACTGTCGGCGATGTCACAATGGATCCGACAACCGGTCAGACGCCAAGTGAAAACCAGCGTTTGAAATCGATGATGAAATATGCGCTGAAGGCCGAAGAAGTGGGGCTTGATGTTTTTGCCACCGGCGAGCATCACAATCCGCCCTTTGTGCCGTCTTCACCCACCACAATGCTGGGCTGGATTGCGGCTAAAACCAGCAAGATCCAATTAACCACATCGACCACGCTGATCACCACCAATGATCCGGTGAAGATTGCCGAGGATTTTTCAATCCTTCAGCATCTGGCCGATGGTCGGGTTGATCTGATGATGGGGCGCGGCAATACCGGTCCGGTCTATCCGTGGTTTGGTAAAGATATTCGTCAAGGTATTCCGATGGCGATTGAAAATTATCATTTGCTGCGCCGTCTCTGGCGTGAGAAAACGGTAGACTGGGAAGGTCAGTTCCGCACACCTTTGCGCGGGTTTACGCTGGCTCCGGCACCGCTTGACGATACACCGCCATTTGTCTGGCATGGTTCTATTCGCAGTACGGAAATCGCGGAACAAGCGGCTTTCTACGGTGATGGTTTCTTTGCCAACCATATTTTCTGGAACAAAGAACACACGGAACAAATGATTAATCTGTATCGCTCGCGCTATGAGCATTATGGTCATGGTAGCGCAGATCAGGCGATTGTCGGGCTGGGTGGTCAGGTTTTCATCAGCAAAAACAGTCAGGATGCGGTACGCAAATTCCGCCCTTACTTTGATAATGCACCAGTTTACGGCCATGGCCCTTCGCTGGAAGAGTTCATGGAAATGACACCGCTGACGGTTGGTTCGCCTGAACAGGTGATCGAGCGCACGCTCAGCTTTGCCGATTATGCCGGACATTATCAGCGTCAGTTGTTTCTCGTTGACCATGCCGGTCTGCCGGAAGACATGGTGCTGGAACAGATTGAATTGCTGGGCACCGAGGTTGTTCCGGTGTTGCGTAAAGAGTTCGAAGCCAGACGTCCGGCGCATATACCAAGCGATCCGCCAAGCCATGCGAGCCTGCGGGCACAGGGACCGGATGGGAAACACCGCAAGGTTATTCCTGTCGAGGCAGATAAGGCCCAAACTGAGTCATAGTAAGCGTAAGGAATTAAGTTGAGAACGGAGTTTAATATGGCTCGTAATATTATTGTCATCACTGCCGGTCTGTCGCAGCCATCTTCCACCCGTCTGCTGGCTGATCAGATCGCACAGGCTGTGACAGCGCAGGTTGGTGCGCGTGGCGAAAATGTTGAAATTGAAACCATTGAGCTGCGCGAACTAGCTATAGAACTGGCAACCGCAATGGCAACGGGCGGTATCCCGACACCAAAACTGTCGGCGCTCAAAGAGAAAATCTCTGCTGCCGATGGTCTGGTTGCTGTGACACCGGTTTTCGCCGCCAGCTATAGCGGGTTGTTCAAGATGCTGTTTGATAGTCTGGATACGGATGCCTTGAACAATATGCCCGTCATTATTGCGGCAACGGCTGGAACTGCTCGTCATTCTCTGGTGCTGGATCATGCCATGCGCCCGCTCTTTGCGCATTTGCGCGCCATAGTGGTGCCAACTGGCGTATTTGCTGCGACTGAGGATTTCGGAGATGGTGAGGCGGGGCAAGATTTAGCCAAGCGTATTCAACGTGCAGCGAGTGAATTTTCCGGTTTGCTCGTTGCAGAAAAATCGGGCGTTGGCGGATTTGTGCCCAATCTGAATGATCGCAAAAAACGTATTTCCGGTGTGACTGTCAGTCAGGAAGTAACGCCCTTTGCCGAACTTTTAAAAGGCCGGACGGGAACTGCCGCATAAATATTAGTGACAATTTTTCTCTCTATGGCGCGCCATTCCGGTGCGCCATATTTATTTAATCTTGTATTCTTAAACTTTTAGATAGTCATTTCGTATTTTAACGGTCCTTTTATGCATGACGGGCACCTTAAAACAGCTATGTAACAAAACTGTCAAAAACACTTCATATCAATGTTACAAAACTTTCCTATCAGGGTCGCAGTTAAACTTATGGTAGGCGGATGCTTCAGGACCCGACATTACAAGATAAAATTGCCGTTAACATAAACGAGCTTAGCCTCGCTTATGGTAAAACAACAATTTTAAATAATATCAGCTTGAAGCTGCCCCAAGGACAAACTCTTGCACTTTTGGGGCCCTCCGGTTGCGGAAAGACCACCTTACTCCGTTTGATCGCAGGGCTTCTTCCTCCTACCAAAGGCAATATCAGCATCAACGGCACCATCGTTGCCGATGCTGCATCCGGCACATTTCTTCCGCCGGAAAAACGCCATCTCGGCATGGTCTTTCAAGATTATGCGCTCTGGCCGCATATGAGTGTAGCCGGCAATGTTTCTTTCCCGCTCGAAATGCGTGGCATTAACCGGAGTGAGCGCGAAAAGCGTGTGAAAACCGCTCTCAAGCGCGTTGGCCTTGGTGGTTTTGAAAACCGTTCCATCAGCGATATGTCTGGTGGACAGCAACAGCGTGTGGCGATTGCCCGTGCCATTGTTGCCGAACCCAAAATCGTGTTGTTCGATGAGCCCCTTTCCAATCTCGACCGCGAATTGCGCGAGAATATGGTCACGGAAATCAAGCAGATTGTGACTAATCTGGGTTTAACCGCCGTTTATGTCACCCATGACCAGAGCGAAGCTTTTGCTCTTGCCGATCAGGTAGCGATTATGCGCAGCGGCCATATTGAGCAGCTCGCCGATCCACAAAACCTGGTTGCTAATCCGGCCAATACGCAGGTTGCCGATTTTCTGCGCTTGGGCTGTGTCATGCCGGTTGAATATTGCTCACAGGATTATAAAATTCGCGGAACCAGTTATTACCTGCAAACGCCGCAATATAGCCCTGACCACGGCCACAACCATAGTCATGTGCTCATACCGACCCGCGCCATTTCTGCCACGTCCTCCCACGACGACAGTGTGACGGCCATCGTTTTGCGATCACAATTTCGCGGCGATGGCCACCTTACAACAGTGCGCATCGGTGATGACAATTTCACCCATGAAATAACCTATCTTGACCATATTCCCCGTCCGCAGGGCAGTCAGACAGCGCTGGCAATCGACCATAGCCAGTTGCGTTGGTTTTCCAATTAACGATACCTCACCCAATATTTCAGGAGAGAATGATGAAGAATAAACTGTTTGGCAGTGGGATTGCACTCACCCTGACTTTGCTAAGCTCCACAGCTGCATTCGCTGATATTACAGTTTATTCGGCAGGACCGGGTAGCCTGATTGAAAAACTGGCCGCTGGCTTTACAGAAAAAAGCGGCACTAAAGTGCAGGTTTTTCAGGCCACAACCGGCAAAGTTATGGCCCGCATCGAAGCAGAAGCCGCCAATCCGGTCGTAGATGTGCTGATTTCCGCGTCATGGGACACAGCAAATGATTTTGCCAAGCGCAACTGGCTGGTGGCATATGAAAGCCCTAACGCTGTCAATGTGCCAGACTTTCTAAAAACTGAATATGCTGTGGCACAAGGTGTTTCGGCTCTTGGTATCGCTTGGAACCCGAACAGCAAAACACCAAAACCTTCCGAATGGGCAGACCTTGCCAAACCGGAATATAAAGATCTGGTCAACCTGCCGGATCCGGCACAATCGGGTGCAACTTTTGAACTGGTTGCTTCCTTGCAGGCTCAATCCGGTTGGGATTTATTCAAAGACTTGCAGGCCAATGGTGCCAATATTGCTGGTGCTAATGCTGAAGCACTCAATCCTGTTTTACAAGGCGCAAAAGCTGCTGTTTTCGGTGCCGTAGATTACATCTCGCTTTCCGGTAAAGCTAAAGGTGAAGCCATTGACGTGATTTTCCCGCCAAGCGGCACTGTTATTGCGCCACGTCCGGCCATGATCCTCAACTGGTCAAAAAATCAGGATGAAGCAAGAGCTTTTATTGATTACATGCTTTCAGATGAAGGTCAAAAAATGGTAGCCGACACTTATCTGATGCCGTCGCGCACCGATATTCCGGCCAATCGTCCACTCATCAATGATCTTAAAATCCTGACCGTTGATACGCAAGCGGTTTACGGCAAGCGCGATGAAACCATCAAAGAATTCAACGCTGTTTTTGCCAATTAATAACACCTGAAGAGCAGAAGATGCGGGGAGTTTGTGCACTTCCCGCATCTGTTTTTCATACTTTATAGCGAAATACTGGAAATAAAATGCAGATTAAAAACGCAAGCCTGCATAACCCGCTCGGTTATTTTGCCATGGCAGGTCTGTTGCTCGTTGTAGCCGTTCCCTTTGTTTTTATTATTCTGCAATCCATTTTTCCGCAATTGGGCAGCGGCTCGCTGGCAAACCCGCTTTCGCATATTCCTGCCCTGTTTAACGACCCCCGTCTTTTACGTATTACCGGCAATACAGTATTGCTGGGCTTGATGGTTGTCGCCCTCTCGGCATTTATTGCGGTGCCACTGGCCGTATTTCGTGCACTTTATAAAGTGCCGCTGGCGATATTCTGGGACATTTTAATGCTGATCCCGTTTATGATCCCGCCTTATATTGCCACTCTTGGCTGGATCATGAGCCTGCAACCGCGCGGCTATCTGGAGCAAGTTGCCGGTTTCAACCTATCCAACTTCTTGTTTTCTGTGTCCGGCATGACATTTGTCATGGCGCTCAATACATTTCCGTTGGTTTATTTCGCCGTTTCACGCACCATTGAAGCCGTTGGCGCACGTTATGCCGATGTTGGTCGCGTCTTTGGCGCTTCGTCATGGCGTTCATTTTTCCGAATTACTTTGCCGCTTGCAACACCCGGCCTTGCAGCCAGCCTTTTGCTGGTTTTTGCTTCGGCAATTGAAGAATATGGCACACCCGCAGCGCTTGGCCGCCGCTCCGGCTTTGAAGTACTGGTCACAGAAATTGACTTACGGGTTTCCGACTGGCCGATTGATCTTTCAGGCGCTGCCGTCTTCTCGATCGCACTGGTTTTGCTGTCCCTTGGCGCCTTCATGATACAGCGCTGGATTTTAAATCGTCGCTCTTATGTCACCACCGGTGGCAAGCCGCAGGCCAAAGACAAGCGCGAATTGGGTAATCTTACCATTCCAGTCGTTGCACTTTTTGCATGTGTCAGTTTTATCGCAACCGGCGTGCCATTGCTCGCCATCCTTGCCACCGCATTATCAAAAACCATCTCCGGCGGCCTCACCCTTTCCAATATAGGCTTTGATAATTTCAGCGCGATTGCTGAAAACTCTGCAGGCGGCATGAAAGCTCTCATCAATAGCCTGTCTTTGGGTGTGGCGAGTGCGCTCTTTACCGGATTATTGGGTGCCGTTGCGGCCTATGCAGTGGTCAAAATGCGTTTTCGTGGCCGAAACTTCCTCGATGTTTTAACAGTGCTGCCAAATTCTTTGCCGGGTGTGGTGGTGGCTGTCGGTCTTATTCTGGCATGGAACCAACCAGCGCTGTTGGTCTCCCCTTATAATACACCGCTCATTTTGCTGCTCGCCTATTGCTGCATTTTGCTGCCGCAGCCTATCCGCTATACGTCAGCTGCCTTTCATCAGATTGGCGACAATCTGGAGGCCGCCGCCCGCGTTTGCGGGGCGAATAGTTTCACCACTTTCCGCCGCATCATGCTGCCACTCATTGCGCCAAGTTTGATCACCGCAATGCTGCTCGTATTCGCTGTGGCAACACGCGAGCTCGTTGCCTCAATACTGATTGCACCTGTCGGCATGCAAACCATCTCTGTCTTCATTTGGCGCCAATTCGAGCAAGGCTCGGTTGGCCTTGGCATGGCGATGGCATTCATAGCCATCATCATCACCACCCTCATTCCGCTCTTGCTGCTCAGCTTGCTGAAGGGTAAAAAATTCAGCCTCTGAGATCAAGGTTATGATACAAAAAGAACTGATGTGAGCTAGATAAAAGCCGTACAGCTTGCAATCATGAAAGAGTTACTCATGTTTTTCTAGCCATTAAGTTGTAATAATGATATGAGCCTATTATGTTTGTATGAGTAATCAATAAGGCATCATGCGATAAAATGAACATGACAGAGCGGATCAGGCTTGTGGATACGGCTGTGGCTGTGCCTGCATTGGAGCTAACAAATATAAGCAAAAAATTTGGTGCTGCTGAAGCGCTTGTTGACTTATCACTCACGGTTCAACCGAGCGAAATTATCTGTCTTGTTGGCCATTCCGGCTGTGGTAAAACCACATTGCTCAAGATCATCTCAGGCGTTGATGCACCTGATGGCGGCACTATTTCCATGAATGGGGCACCCATTGCTGGACCTTCACTTTTTGTAGAACCTGAACGGCGGCGTGTAGGTGTCGTGTTTCAGGATTACGCACTTTTCCCGCATCTGACAGTTGAGCAAAATATCCTGTTTGGCTTGCGTAAAATCCCCAAAAAAGAAGCCTTTACTCGCGCTCGAGAAATGCTGGATCTGGTCGAGCTCTCTCATATGTCCGACAAATATCCTCATATGTTGTCAGGTGGCGAACAACAGCGTGTAGCACTGGCGCGGGCACTTGCTCCCAAACCCGATATCCTGCTCATGGATGAACCATTCTCCAATCTAGACCGTGGATTGCGTGAAAAAGTGCGTGGTGAAACGATTGCTTTACTGCGTAGGCTAGGAACCACGGTTATTTTTGTTACCCATGATGCCGAAGAAGCACTATCGACGGGTGATCGCGTTGTGCTTATGAAGGCGGGTCGAATTGTGCAAGCAGGGACACCACGCGATCTTTATGATCAGCCGTGCAGCCGTGACACCGCTGACTTTTTTTGCGATTTCAACATTGTACATGGTACCTTAAAAGCAGGCCGTGTTGAAACTCCAATCGGCAACTTTGAAACCGATCACATTCATGAGCATGAATGTCCGGCCGTCGTATATTTGCGGCCATGCGATATCTGCCCTTATCACTCTCACGATGTTCCATCAGAAGCATTAATGGGCAGTATTGAGGCCAGAACCTTTCGTGGCGATGTCGAAGAGCTGACAGTACGTGTTGACCCACTTTCTGAGCCGCTCAGGCTGCGCACCACAACGCGGCTTCCTGCCTGCGCGCAAAATATGCATCTTAATATTAGCCGAGAAAAAGCACTTATTTTTAAAGTCTGAGTGCTTCCTGCTCAAGAACCACTTGACCGCTGCAAAAACTTCGTCCAATAAGTTGAGTGTAATAGTCTTGTTTAATCCGGATGGCTTTGCACCATCTTCACAAGTAGTTGGATACTGAAAATCATGGCTAAGAATAATTACAAATTTGCTGGTTTTGCTTTCGCGCTCACAGCATTTTTCACTGGCTCCGCAGTCGCTGAAGAAGTCAATATCTATACAACACGTGAACCAGGCCTCATTCAGCCTCTCCTTGATGCCTTCAACTCCTCAACAGGGATTAACGTAAACACGGTATTTCTCAAGGATGGTCTGGCTGAGCGCGTTGCAACTGAAGGTGAAAGCTCACCAGCAGATATTTTAATGACTGTTGATGCAGGCAATTTGATTGATCTTGTTGAAAAAGGTCTCACACAGCCAGTTGAATCAGAAATTCTCGTAAAGTCCATTCCAGCCCAGCTTCGTGATGAAAACAACCAATGGTTCTCGCTATCCATGCGCGCGCGTGTTGTTTATGCTGCCAAAGATCTCGGTTTGAAAGAAATCACTTATGAGGAGCTTTCCGATCCGAAATGGAAGGGAAAAGTTTGTATCCGTGCAGGTCAACATCCTTATAACACAGCCCTCTTTGCCGATTATATCGCCCATCATGGGGTAGAAGAAACTGAAACATGGCTTACAGGTCTAAAATCTAATCTGGCGCGTAAAGCTGCAGGCGGCGATCGTGATGGCGCAAAAGATATTGCAGGCGGAATATGTGATATAGCTATTGCTAACTCCTATTATGTTGGCTTGATGCGCTCTGGTAAAGGCGGCGAAGAGCAAGTTGCATGGGGCGATAGTATCGATGTTATCTTGCCAACATTTAAAAATGGCGGAACACAGGTTAATGTCAGTGGTGCCGCTATTGCCAAAAACTCAAAGAATAAAGAGGCAGCCGTAAAGCTACTGGAATATCTGGTCTCTGATGAAGCTCAGAAGATTTATGCAGAAGCTAATTTTGAATATCCTGTCAAACAAGGTGCACCAACAGATCCTATCGTCCAATCTTTTGGTGAACTCAAAATTGACCAGACTCCACTCACAGAAATCGTCAGCCATCGTAAACAGGCCAGTGAGCTGGTCGATAAGGTTGGCTTCGATAACTAAAGTGCTTTAAACATTGGCGCCAAGTCTTTTGGCGCCAATGTTTTCTTATACAGTTCGATCATGGTCACGCAGCCTATTAAACCTCCACACTATACCAGCCACCGGTTTCGTTCCGGTGCGATCTGGCTCGCGCTATCCGCTGTAATTGCGGGGCTCATAGCTTTGCCTGTTTTGGCGCTTGCAGTGCAAGCACTAAAAGGATCCGAGGGGTTGTGGTCACATTTGATAGCCACCACCCTCCCCACAGCATTGCTGGACACGCTCATTCTACTTACAGGTGTTGGTTTCATTGCAGCCGTTATTGGCACAACAACAGCGTGGCTGGTTTCTGCTTATAATTTTCCTGGACGGCGTTTTCTCGAATGGGCACTTTTGCTGCCCCTTGCTGTGCCTACTTATATTATCGCTTATGCTTATCTTGATATTCTTCACCCTATAGGGCCGGTACAAGGTGCAATTCGCTATGTGCTGGGCTATGCAAGCCCGCGAGACTTTCGCCTTCCCGATATCCGCTCCATGACCGGATGCATAATCTTGCTTGGTTTTGTGTTGTACCCTTATGTGTATATACCAACACGCGCCATGTTTCTAACGCAATCGGCCAATCTGATTGAAGCCGCCCGCACATTAGGTGTTTCTCGCCGTGGAATTTTTTGGCACGTAGCGCTGCCGCTCGCACGCCCGGCCGTAGCGGTAGGTGTTAGTCTTGCCTTGATGGAAACACTCAATGATATAGGCGCCGCCGAATTCCTTGGGGTTCGAACGCTTACGGTTTCCATCTATACAACATGGGTTACCAGATCTGATTTACCAGGTGCCGCTCAAATTGCCCTAGCTCTGCTTTTAATCGTCGTCATACTCGTATCACTGGAGCGGTGGGCCCGACGCAAACAGCGTTTCACAGCAAGCGCACAACGTAGCCGTAATTTTGAACCCCGCCGCGTCTCTACCCGCATGGGCTTATTTTTGCTAATTCTCGGATCAATACCGATCTTGCTGGGCTTTATTGCCCCAGCCAGCTATTTAGTTATTCAGGCATGGAAACGTGTGCAATTTGCAGGAATTTCACCCCGACTTTATGATGAAGCTGTTAACACTATCATCTTAGCCAGCGCTGCAACCGCTGTGACCTTAGTATTCGGCTTGGTCGTTGCGTATGCAATGAGGCTTCGCCCCGGACATATTTCCCAGTGGTCCTATAGACTGTCAACAATGGGCTATGCTGCACCGGGCACTGTTATTGCGATTGGAGTTTTGATTATTGTCGGGGGGCTCGATCGTTTTATCAACCAAATGGCAATGTCAGTATTTGGGGTTTCCGTTGGTCTTGTCATGCTGGGATCAGGAGCAGCGCTTTTATACGCGTATACGGCACGATTTATGGCCATATCTGCAGGCGGCATTGAGGCAGGCCTCAACCGGATTCCATCATCATTCGACCATGCAGCAAGAACATTAGGCCAAACAGGCACCAATACTTTTCGCCTTGTTCATCTGCCTTTATCCAAAACGGCGCTCACCGCTGCCGCACTTCTCGTTTTTGTCGATTGTGTCAAGGAGCTGCCAGCAACACTACTGCTCAGACCGCTCAATATCGAGACATTCGCTACCCATCTTTATGGCGAAGCTGCCCGCGGTACATATGAGGAAGCCTCACTTGCGGCATTGGCAATCGTCGTTATAGGTATTCTGCCAGTCATTCTATTAGCAAGAATTGGTCGAAAGTTTTAAGGAGTGCTTTTGGCTGCATTCCGCAGCCAGCCTAAACTTATAAGATTTTCTATAAATCATGGATAAGACCATCCGCCATGCTCGACCCGAAAGATACGCAGTGGTGCGCCGGATTTTGTCGTGTCTGCACGCAAGTAATAGACCGCACGTTGTGGCTGCCCGAAATTTGTAAAATCCACATTCACCGTAATCATGCCACGCAGCATCGGTTGATCCGGATCTACCCTTGGCTCATCAATAGCCACGTCAAAATCCTGAGCACCATAAAGCGGATGCGCTTGTAGTTTGTCAGATTTCAGATAGTCAACAATGTCGGAGGTGAAATAATTTGAAGCCATCGGCGGCCTTAGCGGATCAGCGCCCGCACCTAATTGTGCCAGATCATAACGCTCGTAAAGTTCACGAACGAATTCTTCTGCTTTGGCGAAGAGCGGATCGGATGCTGGTTGCTGCACAGTCGCAGTATTTTTATTCGATTTTGCAGGACGGACTGCACCAGATGTTGCAGTTCTTTTATGAGCGGGCGGAGGCGCGGCGGCAACAGCATTATCCGGTGTAATATAGCGCTGCAAAACCCAGCCCGCTTTGCTCATTGATTGATTGCGCATCAAACACCAGCGTGGCGGCAAAGCTTTAATTTGCGCTTCACTCATAGCGGTAAAATGTGCCGCGGTATAAAATGGCACGCATGTGATCTGCTGCATGGCGCGCTCATTGGGAGCAAATTTCTCGATCACCGGATAATTGGTGCCGGGCCCCATCCGCGCATTGAGAAAATCATTGGCCGACACGCCCGTCACCCGCCAGCCATCCGGCCCGTGTCCGTCAATTTCAGCCTTTACTGGTGTTGCCAACATCAGTAAAGCCATTGAAAACGAGGATATTGTTACCGCTTTGAAAGAGCAATTTCTCATCATGATTATTTTACTTTCACAATCGCCCGACCAAGCAGCTTTCTCGCGCTGACATCCAGAAAACGGATTTCGTAATCCCCCGCCTCTGCCGGCATTTTGATATCCAAAGTCTTTTTATCACCAGCCGGATAGGCACTGATCCAGCTGAAATCCGCCTGATCAGCACGCGCCAAAGCTATGCGCTGATCTTTACTTTCCGTGCCGCCTGTCCATGATACGGTAATTGTTGCATTTGCATCGGCCTGTTGCGGCACATCAAGACCTGCCCCTTCATCCAATGCGCCATCAGCATCGATCACTTCCAACCCGTAGCTCGCTAATGTGCGTGCGCCTTCGCGCAAGACATAACGGATTTCATAAAGACCTGTCTCTTTAGGCGCTTTGAGATCGGCTTGTTGCTTCTCACTCACCCGAACATATTGCGTATAGGTGCCCTCGTCCGCACCAGCCGGCACGATGGTGATATAATCATCCGGATGAATGGAAGCAGACCATGTAATGCGGATCGGTGTTTCGGCACGAACAATTGTCGGCCCTGCTATTCCAACTTCCGCGGACATAACTTCTATCGGCGCCGATGCCAGCGTGCGAGCCCCTTCCCGCAAAACATAGCGCACTTCATATAGCCCTGTTTCAGCAGGCGCTACAAGGCTACCTTCATTTTCAGCCTTGACTCTGAGATAACGTGTATAAGTGCCTTCATCCGCACCAGCTGGCACGATAGTGATATAATCTTCGGGATGAATGGAACTCGTCCACGCGACTTTAAAACTGGCACCTGTCGTGACTTGCTCCGGCGCTGAAACACTGGTTTCTGCGGCAACAACTTCGATCGGAAGAGAGCCAAGCGTACGTGAACCTTTGCTCTGCATGTAACGCAGTTCATAAAGACCCGCATCAGCAGGCGCGATCAGTGTATCCTCATTGTTATTTTTTACCC
>CANQXU010000049.1 GCA_947627865.1 uncultured Paenochrobactrum sp.
ATTTCAAGCCACCCTAGAATTTCAACGACTTATAATCAACAGTCTTACAAGCTAGTTTGATTTGATGAAACAGGCCGAGCACTATTCGCCCGGATTGCCAACATCAGAACAACCAGATAGCCGCTAAGCTCCAGCATTTCTTCATAATACTCATAATAGACACTGGAACTGTAATTTTCATAAAGATGGCTCGCTACCAGCAGCAGCACAGCCACATAAAACAACCAAGCTTTGGGGCTGAGAACAAATTTTATAATCGGCAAAATATAATGCGGGCGCAACAATGCATAAATGCCTGCAATAATTACCACAGCAACAGCCTCATGCCAGCGGAATTCTTTTGAATTAATATAATAGGAAATTGCGCCTATTGGCTCAAATGACCATTCCCTGAAAAAGAACAGCGCACATAAAATCCCCATACCAACGACAAACATACGATCAGGCCCCTGCTGATAAACAGCAGCAGTGAAAAATAATATCGTTGCAAGGAGAAGGACTATTTCCTGAAAATCTTCAAGCAGTCCTTCTTCGCCGAGGACAATTTGAAAATTATCAAATGGTGTTTCGATAAAAAGTGCGCCCAACACCAATGCAACAACACATAAAGATATTAAAGCAAAAAGTGGTGAACTGTAATTCGTGCGCATAGCGTTTAATCTTTCTATGGTCGCGCATAGCGTGTTTTGACAGCGACCGACTATATTTTGCTAGCTGATGTAACGGAAAATTGGTGCAACAATAATCACATTATTGTTACAAATAATCAATATTTTGTATTAGAAACCTCGAAAACACGAAAGGGGCGATCTCGCCCCTTTAATGTTCAGCAGTTAATTTTCTTGAGACCTTAGTGGCACTTTAGAAACGACTGCTGGATTTTACAAAATAAGAATAGAAGACCTCTTAAAATTAGTCTTCGTAGTTATCACGCACCAAACGATCCAACAGACGAACGCCAAAACCATTTGCCCAGCTTTTGCTATATTCGCTATCCGGTGCATCCATAGCCGTTCCGGCGATATCAAGATGTGCCCATGAAGTGTCACCAACAAAACGCTTCAGGAACTGAGCGGCAGTGATTGCGCCACCAAGACGACCGCAGGAATTTTTCATATCTGCGAATTTTGAATCGATCATTTTGTCGTAGACTTTAGCCAGTGGCAAACGCCAGAGCTTTTCACCAGATAGCTGACCAGCATCATATAGCTGATCAGCAAGCTCATCATCATTACTGAAAAGACCAGCATGTTGCGTCCCCAATGCCACCATTACAGCACCGGTTAGCGTTGCAAGATTGATCATGAAACGTGGCTTGAAACGTTCATTTGTATAATGAAGCGCATCAGCCAGGACCAAACGTCCTTCAGCATCAGTATTAATCACTTCAATGGTCTGGCCAGACATTGTTGTAACGATATCACCAGGGCGCTGAGCATTACCATCCGGCATATTTTCAACCAGACCGATAACACCAATGGCATTCACCTTAGCTTTACGAGCAGCAAGAGTATGCATCAAGCCAACAACCGCAGCCGCGCCCCCCATGTCACCCTTCATATCTTCCATGCCAAGAGCAGGCTTGATTGAAATACCGCCTGTATCGAAAACCACACCTTTACCAACAAAGGCAACCGGCTTTTCTTTGGATTTTGCGCCGTTCCATTCCATCACAACCAAACGTGGCGGACGTGCAGACCCTTGTGAAACGCCAAGCAAGGCGCCCATACCAAGCTTTTTAATTTCTTTTTCAGTAAGAACCTCAATCTTTACGCCTAGTTTTTCCAGCTTTGCAGCTTCAGCAGCGAATTCAACAGGACCTAGAATATTTGCAGGTTCATTAACGAGATCACGAGCAATGATCACGCCTTCAGCTGTTGCTTGTGCTTCGACAAAAGCAGTTTCAGCAGCAGCGACATCAGCAACGCAAATATTAATATTTACATTCTTCTTTTTATTCTCGGTGTCTTTTTGTGTTTTGTATTTGTTAAAGGCATAATTTCCGAGCATCATACCAAGCGCAAAATCAGCGGCCTCATCTCCGGCAACCACTTGATCTGATAGACAAAGCGTTGCATGAATTTCACTGTTTTTTGCCGCCGCCATGGCTGCACCACCAATACGCAGCCAATCATCATTGCCAAGCTTCTCCGGCTTGCCCACTCCTACAAGCACAAGCTTCTTGTAGCTGCCATCGATCACAATTGTTTCAGTTGTTGTGCCAAGCTTTGCATTAAACTCGCTTGCGTCGATCAACTGCTGGATTTTGTCCGATCCGCCTGCGACAGCCGCAGCTTCATCTGAAAACACGCCACCCTTTGCGACCAGAACAACAGCTGTGCCACCTTCCGGTTTCGTAAAACCAGAAAATTTAACATTAAGGACTTTAGACATTATTTTCTCCAGACTCATTACTTAAAATATAGCTATATCACTCATAAAGGCCCTAAAACCAGAATCAAGACCTGCTGATAAAGTCTTTTTGATAAGTTATGAGCGTCGATTAGGGTATTTAAGGTTTGGTTAACCAATTTTATTGGTCTATTATTAGGCAAAATACTGCTACTGATTTGTTTCGGTATCAGGCGTTTGGGCGCGGCCATTCTTGGCGTTTTACGTCACAAATTTATTAGCAGGATAATTCATATTATATGCGGCTGATCGAATTATACATCCTACGACGCATCGTCGTTATGTTTCTTGCGGTTCTCGGTTCAGCCGTAGCAATCACATGGATTGTACAAGTACTTCAAAGAATTGACTTTCTGACCACCAATGGCCAATCATTTTGGGCAGTTGTAAAGTTCGGAACTTTATTATTGCCGGCTGTAATTCCTCTTGTGATGCCTTTTGCGCTGGTTATTGCCGTATCGCAAACTTTGTCCACAATGAATCAGGATTCTGAGCTTGTCGTCATTAATGCAGCCGGCGCATCAAGAATGACCGTTGCAAAGCCAGTCTTGACGCTGGCGATCATCATTGCCGCATTATCTTTTTTAATTTCCAGCTTTGTTGACCCCTATTCACGCATGGGTATGCGAACCATGTTGGCAGAATCCGGCGCAGATATTCTCAATGTTTTGCTGCAGGAGGGGTCGTTTCGTAAAATATCAGATAATTTCTATGTACAGATTGCAGAAAGAAAATCTGACGGACGCATTGGCGGATTGTTTATCGCAGATTCCCGAGAGCCAAATGTTGATCTCATTTATTATGCAGCCGATGGCGTTGTTGCCAATCAAAATGGACGTGACGTTCTTTTGATGAGTGAAGGTGAAGTTCAAAGACGTGATTTAAAAAGCAATGATGTTTCCATCATACGCTTTGATTCTTATTCTTTTGATATCAGCCAATTTATGGAAAACACCGGCAATGTGAGCTTCTACGCAAAAGATTTACCGCTTACATATTTACTCTCACCTGATCCTAATGATCCAATGCTGCAGACAAGGCCACTCGCTTATAAAGCCGAGTTGCATGAAAGGCTGACAAGATGGATGTATCCGATTGTATTTGCCCTCATTGCTTTGGTTGTAGCCGGAGATGCTCGCTCGCATCGTGAGGCGCGCCTCTCGGCGACAGTCACCGCAATTAGCATATCACTGATTGTTTACTGGTTGGGTGATTCAGTCGGACAAGGCGGGAGCAAAAATGCCAGCCTGATCAAGTATAATTATATCATACCAATCGCTGCCATTATAATATTCGGATTTTTGCTCATAACAGGAAGAGCATTAGCATTGCCTACAAAATGGACAGATGGGATCAGCAATATATCTGAGCGCATTGGCGTGCTGCTTAAGAAGCCACTCCCTGCCTTGAATATTAAACCACACAAAGGAGAGCACTCATGATGGGATGGACGCTCTCAAAATATTTTTTTATGCGCTACGTAAAAACAACCATTTATTTTCTAGTGGGAATTTTTACACTGGCACTGCTGATTGATTTTACAGAAAATTCCAACCGCCTATCAAGCTTGCCCAATTATTCTGTTCTGCAAGCTCTATCAATCTCAGCGATGCGCATTCCTTTTATCATGCAACAGATCATCCCATTTGTTGCTTTGTTTGCTGCTATGGCCACCTTTATATCACTGAATAGAAAATATGAACTTGTTGTCGCAAGATCTGTTGGCGTTTCAGCATGGCAGTTTCTATTCCCTGCCTGTTTTGGTGCCTTTCTGTTTGGATTAATGACAATTTTTATTCTTAATCCGGTCGGCGCATATACTTATAATAAAGCTGAAGAAATCGTCAGCACGTGGCGGACAGGTGTGCGGAGCGACAATGCTGCCATCAGAGAGCCATGGATGCGTCAAAAAACCGATGATGGCGACACTATTATTGGGGCCAAGCATATTAGCGAGCGTGGCCGTGTCTTACTGGATGCCAGTTTTATTAACTTCAATGATGACAAAACGATTAAAGAACGCTTCGACGCTGAAAAAGCCGAGCTACAGGATGGTCATTGGCTATTGAGTAATGTGAAGCGCTATGCGTTGGGTGAAGAACCAATTCTTCTCACGGAATATCGAATTCCAACGCGTTTACGCCCTGAATTCGTTGAGGAACGTCTTGCTTCTCCAGAAACAGTTCCATTCATCAACCTGCCGCAGACTATTAAAGTTGCACATTCATTCGGCTATTCCGCCAATGCGTTCAGCATGCAATTCAATTCATTGCTGGCTTTACCCGCCCTTTTAGTCGCCATGACTTTGATTGCAGCAACAGTTACCCTCAAATTTGTTCGCTTTGGGCAGTCCGGAATGATGATTCTGGGTGGCATCATTGCGGGCTTCATGCTTTATGTCATAACAGTTTTAGTAAAGGCATTCGGTAATGCAGGATTCGTACCGCCGTTTATCGCGGCCTGGGTTCCTGTGGCGATTGCCACATTTTTTGGAATCTCCTTTTTGTTGCATAAGGAGGACGGTTAGTGGGTATGAGTAACGCCCGCACATTCATGCCTGTTTTATTTTCGCGGCTCGTCTGCGGAACAGCATTGACTTGTGTCTTTTTATTTTCACCTCATCTGACAAGCACACCTGCTATTGCTCAGGAATTACCAGGTAGCTACCAAAGCAATCCTGATGCACGCATGTTGCTGCAATCGGACGAGCTGGTCTATGACCGCGACGCACAAACTGTTGTTGCGCAGGGTAATGTTCAGATCGAGTATGATGGCAACAAGCTGGTTGCAGAGCGCGTAACATATAATCAAACTACCAAGCGCATGACTGCAAGCGGTAAGGTTGAAATTGTCGAGAGCGACGGCAACCGTATATACGGCGATCAAATTGATATTACTGACGATTTCCGCGACGGCTTTGTTAATGGCCTGCGCGTAGAAACAACAGATGATACTCGTTTTGCAGCGGAAAGTGCCGAGCGTAGCGCAGGTCAAATTACAACATTCAACAATGGTGTTTACACCGCCTGTCAGGCTTGCAGCAAAGATCCGGACAAGCCGGTTTTATGGCAGATTAAAGCTCGTAAAATAATATGGAATGGTGCCACCAAAAGCGTTCGCTTCGAGCGTGGTCATTTTGAACTCTTTGGTATGCCGATCGCCTATCTGCCTGTTTTCGAAATGGCTGATCCGACTGTTAAGCGCAAAAGCGGCTTTCTGTTCCCAGGCTTTGGTTATGATGATAAATTAGGCTTTAACATCAAGAATTCTTACTTCTGGAATCTGGCTCCCAATTATGACCTGACGGTTTCCGGCACTGCCTATACCAAGCAGGGTTTTCTCACTCAAGCCGAGTGGCGACATCGCTTAGACAACGGTGAGTATAATTTAAAAATCGCAGGCATCCACCAGCAAAAACCAGGCGATTTTAAATCAGGCACAGTTGATGCTGACCATAAAAACCGTGGCATGATTGCTACGCGAGGTGATTTTTCAATCAACTCCCGATGGAATTATGGCTGGAATATTATTGCCCAAAGCGACAAAAATTTTAGCCGGACCTATGATATTGATGGCTATAATTCGCAGACCCTCACCTCTAAGATTTATCTTACCGGATTAGGAACACGCAGTTATCTGGATCTGAATTTCTATAAATTTGACATCCAGGAAGATGTAGCAAAGGGTAATAAGTGGGAACGGGATTCCAAGCAGCCTTGGGTCTTCCCATCTATGGATTATCTTTACACCTCTCCGGAACCTGTCTGGGGCGGTGAGTTCAACGTTGTGTCCAATTTGCAGCTTCTCTACAGAGAGAGCTTGTATCAAGATCGCAACGGGAGCAGAATTCCAGGCCTGAGTGGGACGAGTGGTCGTTTGACTGCCGAAGCCGAATGGAAACGCAGCTATTTTGCGCCTTACGGGCTTGTCATTTCGCCTATCTTCGCTCTGCGTGGCGATAGCATGCATTATGATGCCACTGGTGATTCTCGAGCTATTTCAATTGCGCGTGACATTAAATCACAAGCTTGGCGCATGATGGCGACAGCTGGCATGGAAGTGCGCTGGCCCATCCTGTTCTCGTCCACAAGTAGTACGCATATTATTGAACCTGTCGCCCAGATATTTGTGCGTAATAATGAGCGCTATGCTGGTCGTTTGCCCAATGAAGATGCCCAGAGCTTTGTCTTCGATGCGACCAATCTTTTCACGCGTGACAAATTCTCCGGCTTTGATCGCGTAGAAGGTGGCACACGTGCTAATCTTGGCTTTAGATATTCAGGCGATTTAAGCGAGCAATGGGCGATATATGGAACCGCTGGTCAATCTTTCCAGTTGGCTGGTAGAAACTCTTTTGACTCACCTGATCTTGTTCATGCAGGAGCTGAGTCTGGCTTGCAAGGCAAAACATCCGATTATGTTGCAATGCTTGGGGCGTCCCACACAACCGGTTTGATGGTGGCTGCACGCGGGCGTTTTGGTAAAAGTGACCTCAACATTAAACGTGGTGAAGTCGAGCTCAATCAAAACTGGAAAAATTTAAGTCTAGGCGCTCGTTATACCTTCATCGGCAAACAGCCGGAATATGGGTACGAACGCGATCGTCAAGAAATTGCAGTGAATGGCTCAACCAAGATTACTGATAATTGGCGTCTATTTGGCCGTGGCGCCTATGAGCTAACAACCGATACGCTGGTTCGTGCTTCAGCCGGGCTTTCCTATACGGATGAGTGTTTGAGCTATTCCATGGTCTATAGTCAAACAAGAAACCCGCCTCAAGAAGGCCAAAGCCGCAATAGTGTGGCTAAGCCAAGCCATAGCATCGGGTTCTTGATTTCTTTAAGAACGCTTGGTGATTTGGGTGGTGACTCAAGCGGCGGTATATCAGGTGGCAGCACATCTGCTTCAGGGTTTACCAGAGGATCATGCTCCTGATAATGTAATTTTAGAAGTCCCATTGCACATTCAGTTCAATGGGACTTTCTTTATAGTTCTCTATAAACCGCATCCTAAAAGCTTTGCACTTCCATAATTTTTGTCTTAAATATCATTAATTATTTTGTTAGTTATAGATAACACTGGCTAAAATCCTTCTGATTTGACAAGTTCAGCATAGTTTTGCTTACTATGTTGTTGTTTCGCCGTAATTGGTTGTTTATAGAAGGCTTAGTCGGCCACTAACACACATTTGCGCACTAATAATTGATTAGCGGCTCAATATCAGGGATTGAACATGATTTTTAGAAAGCCACTTCTTGCTTCTGTCATGGGTGCCAGCCTTTGCATATTCGCAATGGGTTCAACGGCTTTTATACAGCCTGTATATGCTGCTGCGCCGACTGAAGTAAAAGTTATTGTTAATAATAACCCAATCACAACTGGTGACATTCAAAAGCGCGCTGCTTTCCTGAAACTACAGGGGCAAAAAGGCAACCTGAATGCCAAGGCTAAAGATGAGCTTGTTGATGAAATGCTCAAACGCGTGGAAATGAAAACACGCGGCATTAATATTTCTCAAAAGGAAGTAGATAATGCCTATGCAAGCTTTGCCAGTAATAATGGTATGTCTGTTGCCCAGCTGAATCAGATCATGAACCAGTCCGGCGTCACACCGCAGCATTTTAAAACCTATATTATGGTTCAAATGGGCTGGGGACGTGCAGTCAGCGCACGTTTTCGCACTGATGGTATTGTTACTGAACAGCAAGCTGTTCAACGCATGAAAAAAGAAGGCGGCCGTAAACCAGTTGCTACTGAATATACATTGCAGCAGGTCATTCTGGTTGTTCCTTCAGCCAAGCGATCTCCCGCACTGATGAATAAGCGCCGTCAAGAGGCAAATGCATTACGAAATAAATTTCAAAATTGTGGTGCGACCCGTCAGCAAGCCAAAGGCATGATTGATGTGACAGTTCGCGATCTAGGAAAATTTATTGAGCAGGAACTGCCTTCCGAATGGACCAAGGAAGTTAAAGCTACAAAATCAGGCCGTACAACTACGACGCACGACACAGAACGCGGCGTTGAATTTTTAGCCGTATGCTCCACACGTCAAGTTTCAGATGACCGTGTCGCACAGATGGTTTTCTCCATGGAAGGCACTGATACAAGTAAGGGTCAGGAAGCCAAAGCTGACGAGATCAGTAAAAAATACATGCAGGATCTACGCGAAAAAGCTCGTATTGTTAATCGATAAGCTGGATATAATGTTTCATTATAATAAATAGCGCCAACTGGCGCTATCCGTTTATGAAGCGCTAAAGAATGGAAGCTGCTATGAAACCATTGGCGTTAACAATAGGTGATCCATCAGGTATCGGGGTTGATTTAGCCCTTGAGCTTTGGCTCAAGCGTAAACAACTCAATCTGCCAGCTTTTATTTTCCTTGCAGATCCAGCTCAATTACATGCACGCGCAGACAAGCTTGGCTTAACCATTAAAATTGCAGAGAGTGATACGGATAAAGCAGCCACTGTCTTTGAAAGTCAGCTTCCTGTACTTCCCTTAAAAAACTCGCTGATTGAGAGCCCCGGAATACCGTTAACTGAAAATGCGGCTGGAATCATTGAATCCATTGAATCTGCCGTGAGCCTGACAATGTCCGGTCATGCTAGCGCCGTTGTCACCTGCCCGATTGCTAAAAAACCACTTTATGAAGCAGGCTTTTCCTTCCCAGGCCACACAGAATTTCTAGCATATCTTGCTACGAAACGCACCGATATCAACTATATGCCTGTTATGCTGCTGGCTGGTCCGGAACTAAAAACAGTACCTGTCACCGTTCATATACCACTGCATGAGGTTACAAAAACACTGACAGCTGACCTCATTATCCGGACAGCACGTATTCTGGATCATGATTTGCGTAGCCGCTTTAATATTGATGTACCGCGAATTGCTGTATCCGGCGTTAACCCGCATGCCGGAGAAAGCGGATCTCTAGGTCAGGAAGATCAGGAAATCATTGTGCCAGCGATTCATGCCTTACAAAATGAAGGCATTAATGCTTTCGGCCCACTGCCAGCTGACACGATGTTTCATAAACAGGCACGCAGTCAATATGACGTTGCGCTTTGCATGTATCATGATCAGGCATTAATACCTGTAAAGGCTCTTGGATTTGATGAAAGCGTGAATGCCACACTTGGGCTGCCATTCATACGTACATCTCCCGATCATGGCACTGCTTTTGGTATTGCAGCAAAAAATGTTGCCCGTCCAGACAGTTTGCTGGCAGCATTAAAACTAGCGCATAAGCTTTCGAACTAAGGTTGTTATTTTTTAATGAGTATTGATAATCTTCCGCCCCTGCGTGATGTATTAGAAACCCATGACCTGATGCCCAAAAAATCATTGGGGCAAAACTTTCTATTTGACTTGAATTTGACTTCAAAGATCGCCCGTCAGGCTGGCAGCTTAAAAGACCAACCAGTCATTGAAGTGGGTCCTGGCCCTGGTGGGCTTACACGCGCATTATTAGCTCAAGGAGCCATTGTTACCGCTATTGAGCGCGATGAACGCTGCTTGGCAGCACTTGCGGAAATTGAGGCATATTACCCCGGTCGCTTAAATGTTATTTCTGGTGACGCATTACAACAGGATTTCGGCAAACTGTTTGAGGGCCAAGAGAAGCCAAAAATAGTAGCCAATCTTCCTTATAATGTGGGCACGCAACTTCTTGTCAATTGGCTGCTCAGCGAGCCTTGGCCACCTTATTATCAATCTATGACATTAATGTTCCAGCGTGAGGTTGCCGAGCGTATTGTGGCGAAGGTTGGCTCGGATCATTATGGCCGTCTTGGTGTTCTTGCCGGCTGGCGGACAGAAGCAAAAATATCCTTTGATGTTCCCCCTCAAGCTTTCACACCACCACCAAAAGTTATGTCCTCTGTTGTACATATTGTGCCGCGCGAAAACCCGCTGCCATGCAAAGCTAAAACATTAGGCAAAATAACGCAGGCCGCCTTTGGTCAAAGGCGTAAAATGCTCAGACAAAGCCTGAAACCAGTTGGTGGTGCGGAGCTACTGGAAGCTGCAGGTATTGACGGTACCAGACGAGCAGAAACTCTGTCGATTGAAGAATTTGTTTTACTTGCCAATATATCCGATAAGTTTGAATAAAAAAGCCGGTCTAAAAGACCGGCTTTTCCATAACTATTTATAGTGAATTAATATCGTTATACTTTTTCTTCAAGCAAACCACTGACAAACTCGAATAAGCCTGGTCTGCGATCTCGTCTTAGACGCTCAGCCGTAACAATCGATTTCACGGCATCATATGACAGGTTCAAATCCTCATTAATGACAATATAATCATATTTCTGCCATTTCTGAATTTCGAGATGAGCATTGCTTAATCGCGTTGCAATTACTTCTTCACTGTCTTCAGCACGTCTGTTCAAGCGAGACTGAAGCTCATGCATTGTTGGTGGTAAAACAAAAATAGAAACCACATCGGCTGGCATTTTGGCTTGCAACTGATCGGCGCCCTGCCAGTCAATATCAAAGAGCATATCACGCCCGTCAGCCAAGGCATTTTCAGCTGTCTCACGCAGAGTTCCGTAAAAATTGCCGTGCACTTCAGCCCATTCAATCAAATCATCATTATCGCGCAAGCGTTCAAATTCTTTGACAGTAATGAAATAATAATGCACACCTTCGACTTCGCTATGGCGACGCTGGCGCGTTGTTACACTTACGGATAACGACAAATCCATTTGCCTGTCATCAAGCAGAAGACGCGCAATGCTTGATTTGCCAGCACCCGATGGTGATGAAATCACCAGCATGAGGCCACGGCGAGCAACGCCATTTTCAACAGAAGAGATGGCCATAATTTTTACTCCAGATTTTGTACTTGCTCACGAAACTGATCAATTATACCCTTCAGCTCCAAGCCGATTGCAGTGATTGATGCTGCATTGGATTTGGAGCATAATGTATTGGCTTCGCGGTTAAATTCCTGACACAGAAAATCGAGCTTTCGACCAATAGCACCGCCAGAAGCGATCAAGCTTCGTGCGGCATGAATATGCGTATCAAGCCGATCTAATTCTTCTTGAATATCCGCTTTTGTAGCAAGAAAAGCGGCTTCTAAATGCAGCCGGTCTGCATCTAATGATTTATTGGATGCCTCCAGTAGCAAACTTACTTGTGCTGACAGACGGGCCTTAATGGCTTCAACACTCCGAGACGTGTCTCGTCTCGCCGCCTGACATAAATTTTCAATTTGCACCAACTGGCCATTCAAGAGCAGTGAAAGTGCGGCGCCCTCCTCTTGTCTGGCGGTTTTAATAGCTGTCAATGCACGTTCAAAGCCTTGCAACAAAGCTTTATTATAAGATAGCTGCTCTTTTTCATCAACGCCGGAGCCAGCAGGCTCAACAACGCCTCGAATAGAGAGAATACCATCCAGACGAGCTGATTTAAGACCATATTTATCTTTGAGCCTCTCACCAACCGACATAAGTTTTTCGACGAAAGCCTCATTGATGACGAGTTGCTCACCATCCATTTTGTTCTCAATCGTTAAGGTCGCTTGAAAACTTCCACGCGCAAAATACTTGCCCATTATAGCGCGTGCTTGATGCTCTACAGCATCGAACCCATGTGGCAAGCGCAATCTGATATCAAGACCTTTGCCATTAACAGAGCGTATTTCCCACACAAAACGGATATCTCCGTTTTCGCTTTCATGATTACCGATAACGCGAGAAAAGCCGGTCATGCTTTGCAACATTCGATACGCCCTTTCTGACGTCTAATCACTTCAATATTATAGCAGTCCCGTATTTGCGCTATAAGAAAGTTAAACTTTTGAAAACATTATTGATAATATGACATCTAAGCTTCAAAGTTTAAAGTACCAACATAAGCAGAGTATTATCTGGCATCATCCACCCAAGGTTATAATCCTGAGTTTATTGCGTCGTTTGCTTTGCTTTTTCTATCGCCCGCCATTTACGCACATTCTCATTATGCGCCTTCAAGCTCGGGGCGAATACATGCCCGCCAGTACCATCGGCGACAAAATAAAGATCATTCGTTTGTAACGGCTTAGCCACTGCCTCCAAGGCAGCACGACCAGGATTAGCAATAGGCGTTGGTGGTAAACCATTGATAACATAAGTATTATATGGCGTTGGCTTCTCAATATCCGATTTAAAAATCGGGCGATCGGATGGCTTACCATTGCCGCCGAATAAGCCATAGATAATCGTTGGGTCAGATTGCAGACGCATGGATTTATTCAAACGGTTAATAAATACAGACGCGACATGCGGACGCTCTGATGCCACACCAGTTTCTTTTTCAACGATTGAAGCCAAGGTCACAAATTCATTAATATTATGAACAGGCAAATCCGGATCACGCACTGCCCATATCGTATCGATTAACTGTTTCTGTGCGGATTGCATCCGCTCAACCATCTCTTCACGCGTTGTCCCGCGTGTAAAGTGAAGTGTATCCGTAAAAAGACTCCCTTCAGCTGGAAGTTCTGTTGGCAATTCACCAACAAGAATTTCATTCGCCTGAATACGGTCAAAAATTTGTTTAACTGTCAGCCCTTCCGGCACAGTCATCTGGTACACAATAGATTTACCGCTGCGCAACAAATTCATAATATCGCGCATAGAAGCATTTGCCGGAATGAGATATTCACCGGCTTTCATCTCATTTTCATAACCATAGGCCTTGGCGGCAAATCGGAAAACTCGCCCGTCACTAATCAGATCGCGTCTTTCAAGGCTATCCGCAATTTCACCAATATTGGTACCGCGCTTGACTAAAAAAACAGCATCTTCTGACTGGCTACCCGCTGTTTCAAATTGTGTCTTACCAATATAAAAAAGTAC
>CANQXU010000050.1 GCA_947627865.1 uncultured Paenochrobactrum sp.
GATTTGGTCATACATTGCGCCGGGAAAGTGGTAATAACCGGGATGGGAAAACCCGGGCACATCGCCCAAAAGCTGGCGGCTACATTTTCGAGCCTGGGAACGCCGTCGTTTTACTTACACCCGGCCGAAGCCATGCACGGCGATTTGGGAATGCTGTCTTCGAATGATTTGGTGATTGCCATCAGCTACAGCGGGGAGAGTAATGAGATCGTAACCATCCTGCCCAACATAAAAATGATAGGTTCGACCATTGTTGCCATCACCGGCAACCCAAATTCAACGCTCGCAAAAGCGGCAGATCTGGTCCAAACGCTTCCTCCCTTTGCGGAGGCCTGCAGCCTTGGCCTGGCGCCGACATCCAGTTCCACCGTCACGCTTGCGTACGGCGATGCGCTGGCAGTGGTAGCAAGCGAAATATACGGTTTTACCGGTTCCGATGTCGGCAAGTTGCATCCGGCGGGGTCCCTTGGCAAAAAGCTGATTTTAAAAGTGGATGACCTGATGGCAAAAGAGGATGCCTTACCGATGGTTCCCTTGGGAACATCGCTCATGATTGCAATCGAGATCATGTCCCAAAAAGGACTGGGAATCATTTCAATCGTTGATGCGGATGGTGTCCTGTGCGGGATCCTGACAGACGGAGATTTGCGCCGTATTTTGGAAAAGCAGGTTGATATATACACGGTCTGCGTTGATCAGATCATGAACAACAAACCTCTTGTTGTCGGTAAGGAAATGCTGGCAGTTGACGCGCTTATCCAAATCAAGGATAAAAAAATCAATGCATTGCCTGTGGTAGCAGAAGGCAAAAAGTTGGTTGGTACGATCACATGGCAGCAAATCGTCAGAGCCGGAATCATAGCATAAGATGAAAAGTACAAATATATTCAAGGTGCTTGTCATGGATGTGGACGGCACGCTGACGAACGGCAAAATATACATGTCTGCAGAAGGCGAGATGTTCAAGACTTTCGACATAAAAGACGGGTACGGGATCCATGATTTGCTACCCGCAGCGGGAATCGTTCCGGTTATCATCACAGGCCGAAAGTCTCAAATCACTGCGAACCGCTGCCGAGAACTTGGCATACAGCATATTTATCAGGAGTGCGCCGATAAAAAGGCAAAGCTGACGGAATTGGCCGGGGAACTGGGGCTGGAAGTAGATGAGAACGGAGTCTACAAAAAAATCGCCTATATCGGTGATGATTTGAATGATTTGCCCTGTATGCGGATCTGCGGCATGACTGGTTGCCCGGCAGATGCGGTGGAAGATGTTAAAAAAACAGCAGTCTTCGTCTGTACGAAAAACGGTGGCGCTGGTGCCGTACGCGAGTTTATTGAATGGATCGCCGGGGAAAGATTTGGGAGCGATCAATAAAAAGGCTGGCTCCCAAAACCAACATGAAAAATATATTTTAACACGGCGGCTGAGAGGAAATCCCTATGAAGGAAAAAGAGATAATCTTTTTGGTTGGCGCCATCAAGGGAGGCGGTGCGGAAAGGGTCGCCTATGAATTGGCGACAGCATGGAACAGCGCCGGGCATCACGTGACAGTTGTTGTGATGACGGGTGATAAAGGGCTTGGCAGGTATCAGTATCCAGACAGTATCAAAATCGTGGATATGCAGGTGCCGCAAGAGAATAAGATCGTTAGAACGCTTTGCCACTGTATAAAATTCTATAAATTTTTGCGAAACCATAAGGATGCCGTGGTCGTGGCGTTTAATAATATTGCGATCCGCACGGCCGGCATCGTATGTACCGTAACGGGGAACCGGCTGATCCTTTCCGAACGGTGTGACCCTGTCTGCTCTCCACCCCGAAAAGTAGGGCGTATCGTTCGCGATGCAATTTTTTATTGGGCGCGTGTGGATACATTTGTTTTCCAGACAGAAGATGCTATGAACTACTTTCCTGCAAAGGTTCGCAGCAAAGGTGTTATTATTCCCAACCCCATCAACCCGGCGCTGCCGGACGTTTGGCCCGGAACACGGCGAAAGGTAGTCGTTACGGCTGGACGTCTGACACCGCAAAAAAATCTGCCTATGCTGGTGCGCGCCTTTGCCAGGTTTAGTCGGGAACACCCGGACTATACATTGGAGATCTATGGCAGCGGTGCCGGCGAACGCAACGGCGGTGATGAGCCGGTGCTGCGCAGTATGATTTCGACCTTACATATGGAAGACAGAATTTTTTTAAAAGGTTTTTCGGACTGCATTTATGAAAAAATGCGCGATGCAACCATGTATGTATCGTCGTCAAATTATGAGGGGATATCCAATTCCATGCTGGAGGCGATGGGGCTGGGAGTTCCTACGGTTGCAACCGACTGCCCGGCGGGCGGCGCACGCATGGCGATTCAGAACGGTGAAAATGGCATTCTGGTGCCGGTCAGTGACGAGGACGCATTATATCTGGCTATGAAAAAAATAGCTGAGGATACATCCTTTGCAAAACGCATATCTGAAAACAGCTGTAAAATCAGGGAAAGATTTAAATTGGAAGCGATTGCGAAAAAGTGGTTGGATATTATATAAAGTCACGTTGATCCGGTATTTCACTATGATCGAAAATCACCTGAATGATATGTAAAGGAATTTTGATTGATCATGAAGTCGGCATTAAAATATGACAATATCATAATCGGATTGGGGACAGTCTGCTTTACAGCTTCGTTCCTAACAGGCTTTGGATGGATCAGCAGCTATGTTATGCTTGCATGTACGGTGCTGATGGTGTGTTTTTCTGCGGTACAAAGCCATGGGAAATTGTGGCTTCACATAGATGCTTTCCACATACTCACATCCATGTTCATTTTTTATTGCTTTTTGTCGATGTTATGGGCAAAAGACGCATCAATGACTTTCCTTGTTCTGAAACGCATCGTACTTGCAGTATTGTTATATTATATGCAATATACCTATTATCAAAAACGGCCCGTAGATTATGTCCTGATGACAGCGATGTTGGGCGGTTATGCTGCCTGCATTATAGTATTATGGCAGCAAGGGTTTGACCTGTATTTGAGCAATATAGTAGAAGGAATAAGAGTCTACGATCAATTTATTAACGCGAACGAAGCCGGCGTGATGGCAGCACATGCCATACTGCTGAATCTGTACTTTATCTTGTATAAGCGGAAAATCGGATGGTGGACATGGCTGGCGATCCCGGCGTTGATTTGTGTTGCAGGTGCCGGAAGCAAAAGGTCGCTGCTGATTCTGGTCGGCGGCAGCTTTATGCTGATGCTCCTTCACAACTACGACCGAAAAAAAATAGTAGCTTCTGCTCTGAAGGGCTGCGCCGTTATTTTGCTTTTGGCTGCGACTATTTATGCCTTAGGCACGCTGCCAATGTTTGCAATGATAACAGGTCGCTTCAAAGATTTTATTGGTGCCATAACCGGAACAGGATCGATGGACGCATCGACCCAAACAAGGTTGGAATACATACAGGTCGGTGTATATCTATTCAAAAAGTCCCCACTTATCGGGTGCGGAATCAATAACCCAAGGGTATACAATTGGATCAGAGATACATATCTGCACAGCAATATGATGGAGATGCTGGCGGCAGGCGGTGTTGTCGGTTTTGGACTCTATTATTCAATCCATACATATTTGTTCTACAATATGTGGAAATACCGGTCCTACCGAGATGATGCATACGATATCCTTCTTGTTATACTGTTATTTTACCTGATATGTGATATCAGCGATATGTCTTATTCTCAAAAAGATACATATTTTTATTATATGGCAATGTTTTTGAAGGTACGTGAACTCAAACGAGCAGCGAGAAAAGGGAAACCATATGTTTCAAAAAACCGAAAAGAGAAGCAATGCATAACTTAGTATCAGATGCCTGATACAAGAAGAGCGAATAAAACAAGCTTTAACAGTTCAGAAAGAAGGTAAAGTATGCAAGGGTCATTACTGAAAAAAGGTATAAGGTATGTGACGGACAAAAACTATAGATTCCTGGTAAATGGCCGGCATGGAATGCGGAATTCTATACCGGATGATCTTTATGTAAAACATTTATATAAAGCATATTTTGGCAAAGAGCCGGATCTTGAAAATCCGCAAACTTTCAATGAAAAACTGCAGTGGCTTAAGCTCTATGACCGCAGGCCGGAATACACCATAATGGTCGATAAATACGCGGCCAAAAAGTGGGTGGCAGACCGTATCGGTGAAGAGTATATCATTCCGACCATAGGAGTTTGGAATCATTTTGATGAAATTGATTTTGACAAATTGCCGGACCAGTTCGTATTGAAATGCACGCACGATTCCGGAGGCATTGTTATCGTAAAAGATAGAAGTAAATTTGACAGAAGGTCTGCCAAACGAAAAATAGAAAGATGTCTGCGCCGAAATTACTTTTATATTGGCCGGGAATGGCCTTATAAAAATGTACCGCCCCGTATCATCGCAGAGCCATATCTTACGGATGAATCCGGCGAAGAATTAAAAGATTATAAAATCTTCAATTTTGACGGACAGCCCAAAATGATACAGGTAGACTATGGCCGTTTTACCGAACATAAGCGGAATTTATATACTACGGATTGGAAATACATCGAAGCGGTCATAAAATTTCCAACAGACTCTTCGCATCAAATACCGCGCCCCCAAAGTCTTGAAAAGATGTTGGAATTGGCACATAAACTGTCAGATGGATACCCTCACGTCCGCACAGACTTTTATAATATTGACGGGCGCATTCTGTTTGGTGAGCTGACACTGTGCCATGGAGCGGGTACGGAAAAATTTGACCCGCCAGAATTTGCGCTGACAGTCGGTAAATGGCTCCAGCTGCCGTCCGGGGGGGGGGTACTGACAACAGATGACGGAATCGCCCTGTATTGCCGATTTAAAGAAAACGACGACCTGCCGGACTATAAACTGATGTGTTTTAACGGTGAGGTTAAATGCGGCTTTGTGTGCAGTGAACGCAACACCGGAACCGGATTGAAGGTGACCTTCTTTGACCGGGATTGGAACGAAATGCCATTTGAGAGGCATTATCCTAAAAGCAAACGGTACATGCCCAAACCGGTCCATTATGAGAAGATGGTAATGTTGGCTGAATGCTTAACAAAAGACCTGCCATTTGTCCGTGTTGATTTTTTTGAAGTTGCCGGTAAAGTCTATGTGGGAGAACTTACTCTTTACCCTGGCTGCGGCATCGAGGAGTTTACGCCCCCGGAATGGGATACGGTTTTGGGAAGCTGGTTAAATTTGCCGAATCATTAAGCAAGGTAATTTAAGGAGAAAAAGATGCGGGAAAAATATATCATTATTGGCGGCGACTGTGTGGCTACTTCCAGCAATCGGGAACTTTTTTCTGCTGGTGAAGCAGAAGCACTGTTGGGAAAAGAGTTGAAAGACTTAATGGACGGTGCCGACTACCGTATCTTTAATTTGGAGATGCCGCTTACCGACACTTTGATGCCGTTGCCAAAGCATGGCCCAAATCTGGCGGCTCCTACAGTTGTTGTGACCGGGTATAAGGCGATAGGTGCTGATATTTTAGGCATTGCCAACAATCAGGACGTTCAAGGCCTGGCAGCTACCAAGCAAACGTTAGAGAAAGCCGGGATTCGGTATTTAGGCGCGGGCGATACGCCGGTAGAGGCAGCCGCTCCCTGTATTTTTGAATGGTCGGGGATGAAGATCGGGTTATATGCCTGTGCAGAGCATGAGTTCTCAATCGTATCTGAAAAACGGCCGGGCGTAAATCCGTATGATCCGCTGTATTCTTTTGACCATGTAGCCCAACTGAAAGCTACGTGCGATTTTGTGATCGTTTTATACCACGGTGGCAAAGAGCATTATCGATATCCATCGCCGAATCTGCAAAGGATATGCCGCAAATTCGTTGAAAGCGGTGCCGATTTGGTCACGTGCCAGCATACCCATTGCATCGGATGCGAGGAAAAACACTTGGGTGGTACAATCTTATATGGGCAGGGGAATTTCCTATATGATGATTGCGAAGGCTTTACGCCAGAAATTATGGAGTGTTGGCAGACAGGTCTTTTACTGCAGGTAAGCAGCGAATTCGCGATTCGGTATATACCGGTAGTCAAACACGGCAACACGACCCGTCTGGCAGATGAAGGAGAGAAAGAAGCAATTTTAAATGCATTTTTTGATCGGTCTTCCGAAATCCAGCAGCCGGGTGTCATTGGAGAGCATTATAACAAATTTGCGCAAACCCGGTTGGATGGATATTTATACTTGCTTTCTTCAAAAGGAATCATAATACGTATACTAAACAAAATTACCGGAGGAAAGTATCACAAGTGGTATGTTCGCCGCCGGTATTCACAAAAGAACTTGCTTGCAATTTGGAATTTTATCGAATGCGAGGCTCATCGAGAACTGTTGATAAAAGGCATAAAGAGCTATATAGAAAGCAAAAATATGCGCTGACCATTGTGAACCATGTTATTTGCTATAGAGAAATAAAAAAACAGATAAGCGATTTAAGGTGATCTTTCAAGCCTCTGCACAAACTTCAACAGTTAAGGAAACGAAGAGAATAGTTATGCGAAAGAAAAGACTGGCAGCCAACACGATAATGGCACTCGTGCAACAAGTAGCGGCACTGATTTGCGGTTTTATATTGCCGCGGTTGATTTTGCAGAGCTATGGATCAAAGGTCAATGGTTTGGTATCCTCTATATCACAGTTTTTATCTGTCATCAGCTTTTTGGAGCTCGGTGTCGGTCCTGTCTTGGAATCAGCTCTGTACAAGCCATTGGCTGAGGATGACATGGAGCAGGCAAGCCGACTCATGGTTTCCGGCACAAGGTTTTTTAGAATGCTGGCGGGAATTTTTTTAGTGTATATGGTCTTCCTAGTAGCATTCTATCCATCTTTTACTCACAGCAGATTTGACCGCATTTATATTAGCGCGCTGATCGTTTCGATGGGGATCAGCTCCTTTGCACAATACTATTTTGGGATTTCGAGTTCGTTCTTCCTTGTTGCAGCCCAAAAAGGATATATATTGTATTTTATTCAATCAGTGACATTAGTCGCCAATATATTTATTTCTGCATTACTAATCCATTTGCAGATGAGCATACAAACCGTAAAGCTTGTATCATCCATCATTTTCCTGCTGCGACCGATTTACCTGTACTTATATATACAGCACCATTATAAACTCAACTGGAAGATCACATACGCGGGGGAACCAATCGAACAGAAATGGAACGGTGTGGCACAGCATATCGCCAGTGTTGTTCTATACTCTACCGATACCATTGTACTCACGGCATTTTCCTCATTTACGAATGTTTCGATTTACTCAGTTTACCATTTGATTCTAAATGGCTTAAAAACTCTGTTCATCGCTTTAACCACCGGAATTCGAGCGCTACTTGGTGAATTGTGGGTAAAACATGAGTATAACAAGCTGCATGACTTTTTCGGTATGCTATTGTGGTGCCTTCACACGGGGGCGGTGTTCCTCTTTGGCTGTGCAGCAGTGTTGATTGTTCCATTTGTGCAGGTATATACAAAGGGCATTACCGATGCAGAGTATCGTGCCCCGGTATTTGCATTTTTCATGTCAATTGCTTTTATGGCAGAAGGATTAAGATGGCCATATTATAATATGATTTTGGCATGCAATCATTATCGGCAGACCCAAAGCAATTATATTGTTGCGGCGATCTTGAACATTCTGCTCTCAGTCATTTTGGTGATCCGCTTTGGTTTGGTTGGCGTTGCGTTGGGTACGCTGATTGCATTGGTGTACCAAATGGTTTGGATGGCATGGTACAATGCTAAAAATCTTATCCAATGGCCTTTTTCCGAGTCCGTCAAGCAGTTCTTGGTTGATGTTGTGTCCTATGCCACAGCTTATCTTTTGACCTTCAGACTTGAAATGCTGTCTGTTACCTATACATCGTGGGTAATACTGGCGGTCAAATGTGCTTTGATTTGGATTATAGTTATTTTTGCCTTCAATATCATTTTCTGTAGAAGATATATGTATCAGATATTCCATATGCTTTGGCGAAAGAAGACGGGAAGCCATTGATTGCATTTATTTTTGGCGAAGGTACTAAATGAAGACGACATATTAAAGGAAGAAATGGACAATATGTGTTCAATATTGGGCTTTATTGAAAAGAAGCAAGTCGCTGATATCCATACGGTCGAGCAAATGAACCGTGTTCTGCGGCACCGCGGCCCAGACGATGCGGGAACGGATGTTTTGACTATGTTTGGAGCAAAGCAGGACAATGTCGGGATCGGGTTCAACCGGTTGAGCATCCGTGATTTATCGCAGGCGGGCCATCAGCCTATGTACAGCGGTACGAATGGAGATATCATCATCACTTTCAACGGCGAAATTTATAACGCCGATCAGTTTAGAGAAAGCCTCGCCCGGAAAGGGTATACTTTTAGGGGAACATCCGATACAGAAGTATTATTATACTTGTATGAAGAATTCGGGATAGACGAGATGCTGCGGCTCATCGATGGTATGTTTGCAATTTGCCTGATTGACAAAAGGCAGGACCGTATATATCTGATTCGAGACAGGATCGGCGAAAAGCCGTTGTATTACTATGAGAATAACACAGTGTTTATGTGGGCTTCTGAGTATAAAGCTTTTTATGAGCACCCTGCCTTTATACCGGAGATAGCCCTTGAAAATCTCACGGAGTATTTCATGTTTCGGTATGTATCCGGAGATGATACGTTATTGAGATATGTTAAAAATCTGACGCCTGGTTCCTACATGGTCATTGGCGGGAGCGGGATCTCAAAAGTAAAATATTGGGATTTCCCGGAGCCGGAAGCAGATCGGACGGCAGAATTCGCTGCGGGAAAAGCACCGCAGGAATTTGATAGGCTATTGGAAAAAGCGTACCGTTCCCGTCTCGTCAGCGATGTGGAGATTGGTGTGCAGCTTTCCGGCGGGGTCGATAGTTCCTGCCTTACTTACTATACAAGCAAAGCAAACGACCACAGGCTGAAAACATTTGGCATTACATTTGGCGATAAAGTATATTCAGAGGAAAAATATATGGCGCAAGCAGCTGAAAAATGTAATGCTGAAACGCATATGTATGATTTCCCTAATAAGCTGTTTTTAAAGTCTTGGCTTTTAACGACCTATTTCTTTGAAGCGCCCATGAACCATGAAGGAACACTGGGCTTGTTCTATCTCAACAAAAGAGCATCCGAAAAAGTAAAAGTGATGCTGTGCGGTGAAGGTGCCGACGAGACGATGGGCGGTTATAGAAGATTCTATGATATATTACAATATAAAAAACCGGGTCACAGGATAAAAACAGCATTAAAGCAGTTGCTGAAGGAAAGAAAAATAAACCTGCCAGTACTTTTTGGTATGGCAGATCCTGACCTTATATTCATCAGGGCAACACAGTATTCTGACGACAGCGACGTTAAAAGGCTGTTTGCGAAATACGACTGTGACAGTGTTATCAAAAAGCGAACAGAAATATTACATTCGACACGGGGAAACAGCATTCGAAAATATATGAATTACGAAACAATAACGTATTGCCAGGACTTGCTGATGCGGGCCGATAAAACATCGATGGCAAGTTCGTTGGAAATACGTGTACCTTATCTGATGCCGGAATTATTGGAGTATGAAAACCGCTTGCCGGACAATTGTTTCGTTACATCCCATTCAAATGGAGCTATATATAATACAAAAAAAATATTAAAAGAAAAATGTGCATCGATTTTTGGAAAAGAGTTTGCCTACCGCCCCAAAATGGGGTTTGGTATAGTGTTGATGGATTATTTTTCCTCTGGTCTGGTGAAGGATCACATTGAAGAAAAGATCCTGCCCGGCATTAAAAAAAGGGGAATACTGAACTATAAGTTCGTGCAGGATATTTATCAGAGAAAATGCAGCAGCAGAGCCAGCATCAAAAATGACAGTAAATTGTGGATTTTATGGACAGCATTTTCCTTTGAGATGTGGGCACAAATGTATATCGATGGCAACCCAAACCGGTACTACGATAACTGCGGACAAAAACTTCAGGAAGAACTTTGAAGCATATATATTTAAGCATGGAGCTTTTGCGCAAAATAAAAGTGCCGTACGGTATGGCAAATATGGATATGGCCAAGTTGTTTGCCAACATCCATCTTGTGCTGCAAACAGGGGGTACTTCAACGAGCGAGACACCTCCTGCGAGTCGCAGATACCTCCTGCGGGCTTATCAGAAATCATGCAGTACGGCTGCAACTGCCTGCTTCTTAGCTAATTGTGATTATTAAAATTAATAACAAAAACAAACAGAAAGGTTATACAAAGGATGGAGACCAGCACGAAGGCAAGGCTTGAATGGATTGACACATTACGAGGACTAGCAATGCTATTTGTAATTTTCAGCCATGCAATTGTTGACGGGGTCCCAAATCGTTCTATCTATTATGTGGTTACCGGTCCAATCATGCTGCCGCTGTTTTTGCGATTTCCGGATACGTTTTCAATGATAGGGCAGGCAATCAAAAAGCTTTTTACAAAAATTTATTTTTTAAACTTATCATACCGTGGCTGGCACTTTCTTTTATTTGGGCAAAGATGTTTCTCATACCGTTCAGGGAGCAGGGCTATTTCTCAACGCGGGTGTTTTGGCTGCTTTCTGGTCGCACTTTATGGTTTCTGCCAGCATGCATTATAGCCGAGATAATTCAGTTTTACTTACGAAAACTGTGTAAGCGGGAATTGTTTTTTTATTTGGCTTCTTTTTTGATTTTCCTTATTGGGTTCGGCATGGATAAGTTGCAAATTGGCGATTTCCTGATGATAAACCGGGCGTTCATATCACAGGCTTATCTTATGATAGGGTTTGCCTTTCGCAGGCATGAAAATCAACTGGTTGGACTCGCCGGAAAGTGGGGTACCACAATAGGCGTGACCGCATACGGGTCAATGACGCTTTTTACATGCTTTTTTTGGCCAGGAACCTACATGGATATTCATCTGAACCAATACTACGATATTCCGCTATGTTTGATGATGATTTATATTGGTTGCTTTACTTTGTTGATTCTTGCAAAAAAGCGAAATATAGCAGTTCCGCCGCTCTCTTACATCGGCCGCAACACATTGGTGTATTTTATGCAAGGCTATTTTCTTTCCCTAACAGATACGGCTGTAAAATTATTTTGGCCGTCTTTTAATATAGCTACATGGTCGTGGTCAATTTTTAAAGCTTTAATAGCCTGCTTTGGCTGTGCGGCATTGAGTGTACCAATCAATCGATTCGTCCCGGAACTTGTGGGTAAAAAGCGATGATTTGCCACCATGAGTACTTAATATATGCGCTAAAATGCTTAAAATGATGGTAGCAGCATTTTGAAATCCATTTGATATAGCTTTTGCCTGTATTGTCACGTTTAAGGATGGATTAATAAGATATGCGCGAAAAGTTTGTTTGCCCCAATACAGAACAGCAACAGGAATTGAACAACTGTAATTTTGCCAAAATTATATTAATGCTGCTGGTCGTTCTGTATCACAGCATGGCTTTTTGGACAGAAAATTGGTTTTGCGATATTCCGGCTTTTCAATCTACTGTGCTTTCATTCGCCGCAAAATGGCTTAATTCGTTCCATATATATACCTTTACCCTGATTTCAGGATATATTTTTTATTATCTCCAATATGAATGTAAAAAAAACTATAAAACATACGGCACACTCATAAGATCAAAGCTCAGACGTCTCATTGTTCCTTATATTTTTGTATCGATTGTATGGGTTGTACCGATATCAGCATATTTTTATCATTCCACCATTAAAGAAATGATATTTCAATATGTCTTGGCGATAGCGCCGAGTCAACTTTGGTTTTTGTTTATGTTGTTTGATGTATTCCTGCTCTTTTATCCGTTGAGTTCAGTAATTGATAGGGAGCCAGAGGGCCTATTGGTAATTTTTGGGGGATACATGATTGGAATCCTGGGCGAGAAGTTTTTCCCCAATATATTTCAAATATGGACGTCATTTCGGTATCTAGCTTATTTTGCGATGGGGTACAAATTAAGGCAACATAAGAGTTCATGGCTGCGAAAGATCCCAATATGGGTTTGGCTTTTTTGTGATGTGTCTATATTTTCAATAACACAGATATTGATGGAATATGACGGTGCATTTATAAAGCTGATTAATTTTGCATTGCGCAATTTTGCAAATTTATGGGGTGCGATTGCTTTCTTCTTTATATTGCAAAGCGTAGCGGAGCATATTAGTTGGAACAGATGTAGAGTGCTTCTTGCATTGCAGAGGACATCGATGCCAATATACCTGTTTCACCAACAGATTATCTATTTTGTTATTCGCTTTTTGAATGGCCGGGTACATCCAATGCTGCATATGCTTATCAATTTTGGCGTGTCTATATCGGCATCGTTTTTGATAGCAAGCCTACTATTAAAGTATAAAGCAACAAAGTTTCTTATTGGTGAAAAGTGAGGCATAAAGTGGAAGAAAAATATAACGCAAGGCAGTCTATCCTGCTGACTGGTGCGGCAGGTTTTATTGGCTCAAACTTGGCCCTGCGATTGCTGGAAGAAGACAAGACCGTTCAGGTCATCGGCATCGACAACCTGAATGACTATTACGATGTTTCTCTCAAGGAATACCGCTTGGAGCAGCTCAATGCATACCCGAATTTCACCTTCGTCAAGGCTGATATTTCGGACAAAGCCGTCGTGCAGGTGCTGTTCCAGATCTACAAGCCTGATATCGTCGTCAATCTGGCGGCACAGGCGGGCGTGCGCTATTCTATCGAGAATCCGGATGCCTACATACGTTCCAATCTGGATGGCTTTTACAATATCCTTGAGGCCTGTCGCCATTCCTATGACGGCGGCGCTCCCGGTGTGCAGCATCTGGTCTATGCCAGCTCGTCCAGCGTGTACGGCTCCAACAAAAAGGTACCCTATTCGACCGAGGATAAGGTCGACAACCCGGTCAGCCTCTATGCCGCTACCAAAAAGAGCGATGAATTGTTGGCCCACGCCTACGCCAAGCTGTATAACATCCCCAGCACTGGGTTGCGCTTCTTCACTGTCTACGGCCCGGCAGGACGGCCGGATATGGCCTATTTTGGCTTCACCAACAAGCTGCGAGCGGGGGAGA
>CANQXU010000051.1 GCA_947627865.1 uncultured Paenochrobactrum sp.
GCGGCCGAAAGCAAGGCATAAGGAAGTCATATAATGCCTAAACGCATTCTGCAGGGCGTTGTCGTCAGCGACAAGAATGAGAAGACCGTTGTGGTTCGGGTTGAGCGTCGTTTCGCTCATCCTCTTCTCCAGAAGATTATTCGTCAGTCGAAGAACTATAAAGCGCACGACGAAAATAACCAGTTCAAGGTAGGTGATATTGTTTCCATTCAGGAATCAAAGCCTATCTCGAAGGACAAACGTTGGATCGTTGTTTCTAACGGTTCAGCGGGCTAACATTGAAACACGCAGCTTAGGTAGGGCATGAGCCCTTAACCAGCTGAGAGGAAAGAAGGCGGCCAGTCATGATTCAGATGCAAACAAACCTCGACGTGGCGGATAATTCCGGCGCACGTCGTGTCATGTGCATCAAGGTGCTGGGCGGCTCAAAGCGGAAATATGCTTCCGTTGGTGACATTATCGTTGTCTCCATTAAAGAAGCTATTCCGCGCGGCCGCGTAAAGAAGGGTGACGTAATGAAGGCAGTCGTAGTACGTACTGCTAAAGACATTCGTCGCGCCGATGGTAGCGTTATCCGTTTTGATAACAATGCTGCTGTATTGATCGACAATAAGAAAGAGCCAATTGGCACGCGTATCTTCGGCCCGGTTCCACGCGAATTACGCGCTAAGAACCATATGAAGATCATCTCGCTGGCTCCTGAAGTTCTGTAAGGAAACAAGACGATGCAGAAGATTCGCAAGGGCGACAGCGTTGTCGTGTTGTCCGGTAAGGACAAGGGCCGTAGCGGTGAAGTCATTAAGGTAATGCCAAAAGACGATAAAGCACTCGTCAGCGGTATTAACATGATTAAGCGCCACCAGCGTCAGACACAGACACAAGAAGCAGGCATCATTTCGAAAGAAGCGCCTATTCATTTGTCAAATCTAGCTGTTGCAGACCCTAAAGATGGTAAACCAACTCGCGTTGGTTTCCGCGTCGAGGACGGCAAGAAAGTCCGTGTCGCAAAACGTTCTGGAGCGCTGATCGATGGCTGAAGCTAAGGCACTTCCACGCTTCAAGAAGATTTATCAGGATACAATCCGCAAAGCTCTTCTTGAAGAATTCAAATACGACAACGAGATGATGATACCACGCGTCGATAAAGTGGTTATCAACATGGGTATCGGTGAAGCGACTGGCGACTCTAAGAAGCCAGCACGCGCAGCAGAAGATTTGGCGTTGATCGCCGGTCAGAAGCCAGTGATTACCCGTGCTCGTAATTCGATTGCAACTTTCAAGTTGCGTGAAGAGATGCCGATTGGCACAAAGGTAACTTTGCGCCAGGACCGCATGTATGAATTCCTTGATCGTCTTGTTACGATCGCTCTTCCACGTGTTCGTGACTTTCGTGGTCTGAACCCAAAGAGCTTTGACGGACGTGGCAACTTTGCCATGGGCATCAAGGAGCACATCGTGTTTCCAGAAATCAATTATGATAAAGTTGATCAAATCTGGGGCATGGACATCATCGTTTGCACGACTGCACGGTCGGATGATGAAGCACGCGCATTATTGCGTGCCTTCAACTTCCCGTTCCGCCAGTAACGGTAAGCGTAGCGAGGTATAGAAAATGGCCAAGACTAGCGCAGTCGAAAAGAATAAGCGCCGCGAAAAGTTGGTTAAGCGTCATGCTGTTAAGCGTGCGCGTTTGAAGGCAGTGATTAAGGATCAGAATCTTCCATTGGAAGATCGTTTCCGTGCGACCATCCAGCTCGCAGAAATGCCGCGTAATTCGTCCAAAACTCGTATTCGCAATCGTTGCGAAGTGAGCGGACGTCCGCGTGGTTATTATCGTAAACTCAGAATGTCACGTATTGCATTGCGTGATCTGGGTTCACTCGGACAGATTCCGGGTGTTGTGAAGTCGAGCTGGTAAGGAGTTCCTATGTCAGTGTCAGATCCTATCGGCGATATGCTGACGCGTATCCGTAACGCTATCGGCCGCAGAAAGACCAAGGTCACAACACCAGCTTCTAAACTGCGTGCCCGTGTTCTTGATGTGCTTCAGGCTGAAGGTTACATACGTGGATATACTCAGAGCGAATTCGTAAACGGAAAATCCGAAATCGAAATCGAACTGAAGTATTTTGAGAATGCTCCGGTTATCCGCGAACTTTCACGTATATCGAAACCTGGTCGTCGCGTTTACGTGTCGGTCAAATCGATTCCGCAGGTCGCGAACGGTCTTGGTATCTCCATCCTTTCAACGCCTAAGGGCGTGATGGCAGATCACGAGGCGCGCGAGCAAAACGTTGGTGGTGAGTTACTCTGCCGCATCTTCTGATGCGACAGGTAATTTACATAGAAACGGACAGGTAGAATAATGTCTCGTATCGGTAAAAAACCCGTGCCGGTTCCGGCGGGCGTAACCGCCACCGTCGAAGGCCAGTTGGTTAAAGCCAAAGGCGCAAAAGGTGAATTGTCTTTTGTGGTCAATGAGGAAGTACTGGTAAAGTTAGAAGATGGTGCGGTTTCAGTGGAACCACGCGATTCTTCTAAAAATGCTCGTTCCAAGTGGGGAATGGCGCGCACCATGATTTCCAACATCTTTGTTGGTGTTGGTCAGGGTTTCGAAAAGAAGCTTGAAATCAATGGTGTTGGTTACCGTGCTGCTATGCAGGGCAAGGATGTTCAGCTTCAGCTTGGTTTCAGCCATGAAGTTGTCTACAAAGTTCCTGCTGGTATTACTGTTTCTGTTCCTAAGCCGACAGAAATTGTTGTCTCCGGCATTGACAAGCAGGTTGTTGGTCAAGTTGCGGCTGAAATCCGCGAATACCGTCTTCCTGAGCCTTACAAAGGTAAGGGCGTCAAATATGCTGGCGAACAAATTGTCCGCAAAGAAGGTAAGAAGAAGTAAGGAGCGCGCGTTATGGCATCGCCAAAAGAAATTAAGCAGCGTCGCGCTGCTCGCGTTCGTCGTCAGGTTAAGGCTGTTGCAAATGGCCGTCTCCGTCTTAGTGTTCATCGTTCTTCGAAGAACATTTATGCGCAGATCATTGACGATGCACGTGGTGTAACACTCACTGCTGCTTCCACGCTTGAAGGCGATCTGAAGAGCAAGCTGAAAACTGGTGCAGACCAGGCAGCTGCTACTGAAGTTGGCAAATTGCTTGGTGAGCGTGCAGTTAAGGCTGGTATTAAGGAAGTTGTTTTTGATCGTGGTTCATTTATTTTCCACGGTCGTGTAAAAGCGCTTGCTGATGCAGCTCGTGAAGCTGGACTAAGCTTCTAATAATTTGCCCCAGAAAATTTCTGGGGCAAATTACTTTGATGCAGAGGAGGGGGGCTTGCATCCCCTCGATCGAAAGTTTATGCATCTTTTATGATCAGGGTGTTCTCGGCGACTTGAGTCGAACCGATAATGCCCTGTTCTTTCGTCAGATGTGCTTCCGGAAAAGAAAAAGGAAACAGGATATGGCACAAAGAGAACGTAATCGCGAAGACCGCGGTCGCGAAGAGCGCGATAGCGAGTTCGTAGATAAGCTCGTTCACATCAACCGCGTTGCTAAGGTTGTTAAGGGCGGACGTCGTTTCGGCTTTGCAGCATTGGTTGTTGTTGGTGATCAAAAAGGTCGCGTTGGTTTCGGACATGGTAAGGCTCGTGAAGTGCCTGAGGCAATCCGTAAGGCAACAGAAGCTGCTAAACGTGATATGATTTTTGTTCCGCTTCGCTCAGGCCGTACATTGCATCATGATGTTGCAGGTCGTCACGGAGCCGGTAAGGTTCTGTTGCGTTCAGCTCCAGCTGGTACCGGTATCATTGCTGGTGGACCAATGCGTGCAGTTTTTGAAACACTTGGTGTTCAGGACGTTGTCGCTAAGTCACAAGGCTCTTCTAACCCTTATAACATGGTGCGCGCAACTTTTGATGCTCTTAAGCATCAGATGCATCCAAAAGATATCGCTGCTCAGCGTGGCATCAAGTATTCCACCTTGCAGGCACGTCGTACAGATGTGATCGGTTCGGAAGAATAGTAAACCCATTCAAATCGTTTGTCGTATTTGAATAGGTCATAAGGGATTAGTTTAATGGCTGAAAATAAAGGTAAGACGGTTACAGTCGAGCAAACTGCTAGCGCCAGCCGTCGTCCAGGAGATCAACGTGCTACGTTGATTGGTCTGGGTCTTAATAAAATTCGTCGCCGGAGCACACTGGAAGATACCCCGTCTGTTCGTGGTATGATCAGAAAAGTCCAGCATCTCGTCCGCATCGTGGATGAAGCCTGAGATCGCAGGAGAGAATGCAATGAAACTTAATGAACTTCGTGTAGCGCCAGGTTCTGTCAAGTCATCCAAGCGTGTTGGCCGCGGTGTCGGTTCGGGTCTTGGTAAGACTGGTGGTCGTGGTGTTAAAGGTCAGAAATCGCGTTCAGGCGTTGCAATCAACGGTTTTGAAGGCGGTCAGATGCCAATTTACCGTCGCTTGCCAAAGCGTGGTTTCGTTAACGTCTTCGCAAAAGACTTCAACGTTGTTTCACTTGGCCGTATTCAGACTGCAATTGATGCAGGTAAATTGAATGCTAAAGATGTTGTAACAGTTGAATCTTTGATCGCTGCTGGCGTTGTTCGTCGCGCTAAAGATGGTGTACGTCTTTTGGCCGATGGTGAACTGACAGTGAAAGTATCTTTTGATATTGCCGGCGCTTCAAAAGCCGCAATTGAAAAAGTTGAAAAGGCTGGTGGTAGCATTAAGCTTCCAGAAGTTGCTGAAACTGCAGAATAATGAATATAAAGCGGCGCCTCTTATGAGTCGCCGCTTGAACCTTTATGCAACTACGCATATGTGGGTAGGATCGTCGTCGTTTACGATCTGCTGAGATTCGGGTTCTGATGCATCGTCATCAGGTGGGTTCTAGCGGTTTAACGTTCTGGTGCTCCTGTACAAATCGCGTACAATGAGCCTGCCGTAAAAATCGTTAGACTTTTCCCTGCCAAATAAGGTGGAACCTTATTCTCAACAGATCTGGGTCGGGGACCGGAGCATTTTACCGGAGTAAGTTTATGGCATCGGCTGCTGAACAGCTCGCATCAAATCTAAATTTCTCAGCTTTTTCCAAGGCGGATGAGCTGAAAAAGCGTATCTTGTTTACACTTGGTGCGTTGTTGGTTTACCGTTTTGGTACTTATATTCCTTTGCCTGGCATCAATCCTGATGCATTGGCACAGGCATTCCAGCAGCACAGTCAGGGTGTACTGGGCCTTTTCAATATGTTTGCAGGTGGTGCAGTTGGTCGTATGGCCATCTTCGCTCTTGGTATTATGCCTTATATCTCTGCATCCATTATTGTTCAGCTGATGACATCAGTGGTTCCCACGCTTGAGGCTCTCAAGAAGGAAGGGGAGTCCGGTCGTAAGATTATCAACCAATATACCCGCTATGGTACAGTTCTTCTGGCCTTGGTTCAGTCCTATGCAATTGCCATTGGTCTGGAAACAGGTAGTGGTATTGTGACTGATCCGGGCTGGTTCTTCAGGGTTACAGCCGTTATCTCCCTTGTGGGTGGTACAATGTTCCTGATGTGGCTGGGCGAGCAGATTACTGCCCGTGGTATTGGTAACGGTATTTCACTGATCATTTTTGCTGGTATTGTTGCCGGTCTGCCTCAGGCTATTTCAGGTACTCTTGAGCTTGGTCGTACGGGTGCTCTTTCAACCGGTCTTATCCTTGGTGTGATCGTTCTCGCGGTTGCTCTTATTGCATTGATCGTTTTTGTTGAGCGTGCCCAGCGTCGCTTGCTTATTCAGTATCCGAAGCGTCAGGTCGGGAACCGTATGTTCCAAGGCGATACTTCGCATCTTCCTTTGAAGTTGAATACTGCTGGTGTTATTCCGCCAATCTTCGCTTCATCTTTGTTGCTGTTGCCAGCGACATTGGCAGGCTTTGCTAATACCGCTGATATGCCAGCATGGGTAACAACACTAATGAATGCGCTTGGTCACGGCCAGCCTATTTATATGCTTCTCTATGCAGGACTTATCGGCTTCTTCTGTTTCTTCTATACTGCGATTGTATTCAATCCTAAAGATACAGCCGACCAGCTTAAGAAGCATTCAGGATTTATTCCAGGAATTCGTCCCGGCGAGCGGACAGCTGAGTATATAGATTACGTTCTTACCCGTATTACGGTTGTCGGTGCGCTTTATATTATTCTTGTGTGTTTGCTTCCAGAATTCCTAATCACTGCTACAGGTGTTCCATTCTATCTTGGCGGTACATCACTGTTGATTGTTGTCAATGTGACTTTGGATACCGTGTCGCAGGTTCAGGGACATTTGATTGCCCATCAATATGAAGGGTTGATCAAGAAATCAAAACTAAGAGGCGGGAAACGCAACAAATGAGACTGATACTTCTCGGACCACCAGGAGCGGGCAAAGGTACGCAGGCTTCTCTTCTGACTGCCAGATACAGCATTCCACAGCTATCGACAGGTGATATGCTGCGAGCAGCTGTGGCTCAGCAGACAGAAGTTGGCAAGAGAGCGAAAGCTGTCATGGATGCAGGGCAGCTAGTGTCTGATGAAATTGTAAATCAGATTGTTTCTGAACGTATTGATGCTGAAGATTGCCGTAACGGATTTATTCTTGATGGCTATCCTCGCACAGTTCCGCAAGCGCATGCATTGAAGGATATGCTGGCTCAAAAAGGTCAGCCTCTTGATGCAGTCATTGAATTAAAGGTCGATGAAAATGCACTTGTAAGCCGTATGGAAAACCGTGTAGCCGAAACATTGGCAAATGGTGGTACGGTTCGTTCGGATGATAATGTTGAGGCGTTTCGTAAACGTCTTGCTGAATATCGCGAAAAGACTGCTCCATTGTCTGAGCATTATGCAAAGACAGGTGATTTGAAGCAGCTTAACGGAATGGCCTCGGTTGACGAAGTTTCCAAGGCTATCGAAGAAATTCTGGCTTCTAAGTAATTTTGAGCCTGAATGCTGTTAATTATTGGCAGCAAAACACTTTAAAGTTGACTTTTACGGACGATTCCGTCAAAGACAGCGCAAATTCGATTATTAATTGCCGGTTAATAACTGATCGCGTCAGTTGTTATCCGGTTGTTATGTGCTCTTTAATGGGCAGATCGGTTTAATTTAACGTCTGGCAGGGCAGACACTTTAATAGGAGAGCAGACGTGGCACGTATAGCTGGCGTCAATATTCCGTCGAATAAGCGTGTAATCATCGCGCTACAGTATATTCACGGAATTGGACCAAAATTCGCACGTGAAATTGTAACCAAAGTTGGTATTGCTGATGACCGTCGTGTTAATCAGCTGACTGATGCTGAAGTTTTGCAAATTCGCGAAGCAATTGATGCTGATTATCAGGTTGAAGGTGATCTTCGCCGTGAAGTATCAATGAACATCAAGCGTTTGATGGATCTCGGTTGCTACCGTGGTCTTCGTCATCGCCGCTCATTGCCTGTACGTGGTCAGCGTACACATACCAATGCGCGCACCCGTAAGGGCCCAGCAAAAGCGATTGCTGGTAAGAAGAAGTAATTAGCGGTTAGCCGCTTGTTCAGCGTAAGCTGTATGTATTTCAGGTGCTGGTCCCACATCACTAAAATGGGGCTGGTGTAGCCGCTGGAATTACGGCGGTGTTGAGATCGATTGGAAGGACTATCATGGCCAAGGAAGCCGGTCGCGTTCGTCGTAGAGAACGTAAGAATATTTCATCGGGCGTTGCACACGTTAATTCAACGTTCAACAATACCATGATCACCATTTCTGATGCACAGGGCAACGCGATTGCCTGGTCTTCAGCAGGTGCTCAAGGTTTTAAGGGTTCACGTAAATCCACACCTTTTGCTGCGCAGATTGCTGCTGAAGATTGTGCTAAAAAAGCACAGGAACACGGTATGCGTACACTTGAGGTTGAAGTTTGCGGACCTGGTTCAGGTCGTGAATCAGCGCTTCGTGCCCTGCAAGCTGCTGGTTTCACCATTACATCAATTCGTGATGTGACACCTATTCCACACAATGGTTGCCGCCCGCGCAAAAAGCGTCGCGTATAATTTCTGTTCACATGCCGTATGAGCCCGTTCGGGCTCCTCTGCGGTTTCATCTTTTGATCACCACGATAGGATGGTGGTGACAGCTGAATGAAGGAAAAATCTATGATTCAGAAAAACTGGCAGGAATTAATCAAGCCAAGCAAAGTTGACTTCTCGGTCAATGAAACAAAGACACATGCAGTTGTTGTTGCTGAGCCTTTGGAACGTGGTTTTGGCTTGACACTAGGCAATGCTTTGCGTCGTGTTCTCCTGTCTTCATTGCGTGGTGCAGCTGTTACAGCGCTCCAGATTGATGGTGTTCTGCATGAATTCTCATCAATTCCTGGTGTACGTGAAGACGTCACTGATATTGTACTGAATGTTAAAGAAATCGCTATCCGTATGGAAGGTGAAGGTCCTAAGCGCATGGTTATCCGTAAGGAAGGCCCTTGTGTTGTGACTGCCGGAGACATTCAGACTGTTGGTGATATTGAGATCCTTAATCCGGATCACGTTCTATGCACCCTCGATGAAGGCGCAGAGATCCGTATGGAACTCACCGTTAATGCGGGCAAGGGCTATGTCCCTGCTGACCGCAACCGTGCTGAAGATGCTCCGATCGGACTTATTCCGGTTGATAGCCTTTACTCCCCGGTTCGTAAAGTTTCGTACAAGGTTGAGAATACCCGTGAGGGACAAGTTCTTGACTATGATAAACTGACACTTAACATCGAGACCAACGGATCCGTATCCGGTGAAGATGCTGTCGCATTTGCGGCGCGTATTTTGCAGGATCAGCTGGCCGTCTTTGTGAACTTCGAAGAGCCTCAAAAAGAGGCACCTGAAGAGCAGGTCGCAGAATTGGCATTCAATCCTGCACTACTCAAGAAGGTTGACGAGCTCGAATTGTCAGTTCGCTCTGCAAACTGCCTGAAGAATGATAATATCGTTTATATTGGCGATCTTATTCAGAAGACAGAAGCAGAAATGCTGCGTACTCCTAACTTCGGTCGTAAATCACTGAACGAAATCAAGGAAGTGCTGGCATCAATGGGGCTTCATTTGGGAATGGAAATTCCTGCATGGCCACCAGAGAACATTGAAGAGCTCGCAAAGCGCTACGAAGATCAATATTAAGACCGGTCATCCGGCTAAGAATTAGAATTAAGGAGAAGGCTCATGCGTCACGGTAAAGTACACCGTAAGCTGAACCGAACTGCTTCACACCGTAAAGCAATGTTTGCCAACATGGCAGCATCGCTTATTGAACATGAGCAGATCGTAACTACGCTTCCAAAAGCAAAAGAAATTCGTCCGATCGTTGAAAAGCTTGTTACGCTTGGAAAACGTGGTGACTTGCATGCACGTCGTCAGGCTATCTCAGCTCTGCGTGAACCAAAGCATGTTGCTAAATTGTTTGATACATTGGCAACACGTTACGCGACCCGCAACGGCGGTTACCTGCGTATCATGAAAGCTGGCTTCCGCACAGGTGACAATGCTCCTATGGCAGTTGTTGAGTTCGTAGAACGTGACGTTGATGCAAAAGGCGCAGCTGATCGTGCACGTCACGAAGCTGAAGTTGCTCAGGCCGATAACGCTTAATCAACTTTGTCTCGAATTTAAAAAGCCCCGCGATGCGGGGCTTTTTTGTTTGTAGTATTATATTGTTGCTATCTCATATAAGCGTCTTATATTTATAAGTTATCACGCTCTTATTATTATATTTGTTCGTTGTGCTTTAAAATGACGTTTGGATAGCGTGAAGATAATTTGGGTTATCTTTCGTTATTTCATCGGCTTTTGTGAAATATTCGAAGTTTAGTTATTTGGTTTCCAATTGTTTGTTCGTAATAATGCCAGTTACGAGTAGGGGGCAACAAAGAAAGCCGCATCAAGCTTAGGCAGGCATATATTGAGTATAATATGGGGATGATCAAAACTATGTCTGATCAATAGAGCTGGTTTTGATTTATATTGGGGGAGAGTGGTGGTGTTTCAAATCGTTACACGTGCCGCACTGGTAGCTTTAGTCGCTACTATTATAAGTTTCTTGGTCATCAGTTCTATTATTCGTTGGCAAGGCGTAGCGTTCACTTACTCAACGATTTTATTGGCTGTTTTAGTCCCGCTTTTTACGATTTTTCCTGCAGTTTTCTATTTGCTCTATCAACAGCACCGACTGAAAGAGAGATTGGTGAAGCTTGAGGAGGCTCATCTTGAGTTGCAGAAGTTTTCTGAACTCGATCCGATGACTGAACTCCTCAACCGGGCCGCTTTTTTTGAAGCATTAAAGATTTTAAGATATCGCAATAATGCTGGTGCGCTCTTATTAATTGATGCCGACTTTTTTAAATCTATTAATGATCAATATGGCCATTCTATTGGTGATAGGGCTATCAAACAAATTGCATTTCTCATGCGTAATGCAACGCGCAAAAATGATCTGTTAGGTCGAGTTGGTGGTGAGGAGTTTTGTGTCTATTTGCCAGCCGCCAACCATGAAGGTGCGCTTCTAGTCGCTGAGAATATTCGTCGTTCCGTGCACGAGACACCCTTTTATATTGAGGGTTCGACTATGCATCCTTTAACTGTCAGCATTGGCGGCGCTGTATCGCGCGAGTTTGAAAGTAATTCACATATGCTGAGCCGCGCTGACCGCAATCTTTATATTGCGAAGCGGATGGGGCGTAATCAAATTTCCTTTCAGGATCAATAAATCAGCTGTTTCAAGTTGGATAGATCAAACTTGTCTTGATGCATCCTCATATGTTTTCATTGGATGCAGGCATTTGCTGGCTGTTATAGTCGTGCTGAGTAGCCTCTTTCGAGGAGGCTCGCGCTGATAAGCGTAAACAATCCTGATTGTGGCCTGTGGGAGCTTTGTGCGCCCCGCATGACTTAGGAAGGGGTAAGGCAAAAGCGCTCATCTATGTACACAATAAGATGATTTTCTCACCACTATATTATAATATTTTAAAGTGTCGAAGATGTTGGAATATCTTAATGCTGGTAAAACTCTATTAAGCAAGTTTGATTAATATCCGCATATATATTTTTAAGTTTTGAAGAAACTAGATTCTCAATCATAAGGGAGCGATACAATGTGGACGAGGCAAAAAAGAAAATCCAATAAAGGCCGATTTTTTTTGCCGGTTCTGACAGTCGCATTCTTGAGCTATTTTGGCTTTCATGCCTATAATGGCGAGTATGGTATTTATTCCAGTGAAAAGCTTGCGGCTCAGGTTACCCTTTTGCAAAGCGAGCGTGATGACCTTGTTCATAAACGCACTATCATGGAGCAGGAAGTGAGTCTGTTGCGGGATGGTACAATCGAGAAAGATATGCTCGATGAACAGGCCCGCAGAGCGTTGAATTTGTCGTTAGAGAACGAACTAACAATTTTTATTAATTAAGGTTGATTGTGAAATTAACCAAAATCGAGTTAATACCCTTTTTATTTAGTTATTATAAGGGCTTGTCGTCATAACAGCTATGTGTTTGATGCATGTTGTCTCTTGTTTTTTTGCCAGTTAAGTTCAAAGTAGCAAGTGAGCGGACTTCAAAAGTGATATAATCTATCACTTTGAGTGTTCACTATAGTTTTTCACTCGCATCGTTTGGACGGCTAAGCCTCTCCAGACTTGATGCCTAAGGGAGCGCGATATGTCACAAAGGGCTAAAAAGGCGTCTGCATCACGTTCGCAGGCGGCTTCCGCATCAGCACCTAAAACACCAAGCCCCGTCAACTTCACTAAAGAGCAGGAATTAGATGCATATCGTGAGATGCTGATGATCCGTCGCTTTGAAGAGAAGTCGGGTCAGCTATATGGTATGGGTTTGATCGGTGGTTTTTGTCATCTTTATATCGGACAGGAAGCTGTCGTTGTCGGTATGCAGATGGCTCTCAAACAGGGCGATCAGGTCATTACGTCCTATCGTGATCATGGCCACATGCTTGCGACAGGTATGGAAGCCCGTGGTGTAATGGCAGAGCTTACCGGCCGCCGCGGCGGTTATTCCAAAGGTAAGGGTGGCTCCATGCATATGTTCTCGAAAGAGAAACATTTCTATGGTGGCCATGGTATCGTTGGTGCGCAGGTGCCGATTGGTGCAGGCTTGGCATTTGCCAATAAATATCGCGGCAATGACAATATTTCTCTGACCTATTTTGGCGATGGCGCATCGAACCAGGGACAGGTCTATGAAACATTCAATATGGCAGCGCTTTGGAAGCTACCGGTCGTTTTCATAATTGAGAATAACCGTTATGCCATGGGTACATCAGTTTCGCGTTCATCAGCTGAAACAGATTTCTCAAAACGCGGTCTTTCCTTCAATATCCCAGGAATTCAGGTTGACGGCATGGACGTACGCGCAGTGAAAGCTGCTGCTGATCTGGCCGCTGAGTGGACACGTTCCGGCAAGGGTCCGATTATTCTGGATATGCAGACATACCGCTATCGCGGCCATTCAATGTCTGATCCGGCAAAATACCGTTCAAAAGAAGAAGTTCAGAAAATGCGTGCCGAGCACGATCCTATCGAGCAGGTTAAGTACCGCTTATTGGAAAAAGGCTGGGCAACTGAAGAAGAGCTGAAGCAGATCGATAAGGAAATTCGCGACATCGTTGCTGATGCTGCCGATTTTGCGACCAATGATCCGGAGCCGGATGTTTCCGAGCTCTACACCGATATTCTGCTCTAATTCGTGGAAGGTAGTTAAATGCCAGTAGAAATTCTGATGCCAGCTCTTTCTCCGACCATGGAAGAAGGCACGCTGTCAAAGTGGCTTAAAAAAGAAGGCGATGCTGTTACCTCCGGTGATATTATCGCAGAAATCGAGACTGATAAAGCAACTATGGAAGTTGAAGCTGTTGATGAAGGCATCATCGGCAAGATACTGGTTGCTGAAGGTTCTGAAGGTGTGAAAGTCAACACGCCAATAGCTGTGCTCATTGGTGAAGGTGAGAGTGCTTCGGATATCTCTGCACCAACTGCTGCAGCTGAGGAAACAAAGCCTGCGTCACAGGTTGAAGACAAAAAAGCTGATACAGTTCCAGCTGTTCC
>CANQXU010000052.1 GCA_947627865.1 uncultured Paenochrobactrum sp.
AATTCCATTCCATTCATTTCTGGCATGAGAATATCCGAGATTATTAGATCAGGAATAGTTTCTTCAGCTATTTTCAGCGCGTCAATGCCATTTTCTGCTTCATAAACTTCAAAATTGGAGCGCTTAAGCTCGCGAACCAACTCTGTTCTGATGTCCAGCTCATCTTCAACTACTAAAATCTTAGGCGGAGATAAAAAACTTTCGGACAATGTGTGCATGTAGCTCTCTGGATTAGTTATAGATTATGCTGCAGGGTGCAAAGGCAGGAAGACGCTAAAAATACTATACTGGTTTGCAACGGACTGCACTGTAATACGTCCATTATGCATAAGAATTATTTGCTTGGATAGTGCTAGACCCAATCCCGTTCCTGATAAATGCGCAACGTTATCAGCCCTGAAAAAACGGCTGAAAATTTTATCGATGTCTTTGGCAGGGATACCCATTCCGTAATCTTTTACGCTGCAGCAAAAAAAGTCTTTGTCACAATTTATGGTGACTTCGATGGGCAAGCCCTCGGGTGCATATTTTTCTGCATTGCTTAATAGATTTAAAATGACCTGCTCTAACAGTGTCTGATCTCCATTAAAGAAGCAGCTTACTTCATTGCTTTTAAAGACTGTATTTTCGCAGCCTGACGTTTCAGCGTGATAGGCGCAGGCATTGCGGATCATTTCAACAAGATCAAAACGTTGAATTTTAAGCTCGACTGTAGCTTTGGATAATATTTCGCTACTGGCGGTGCTTTCCATAATTCTGTTCAAGCGTCCAACGGCTTCCCTGATCCGCTTGGAAGCTTCGATAATATTTTCTTGTGTGATGTCTTCAGGGTTTCTTAAAAAACGCTGGGCAATAAGGTCAATAATAAAAATAGGTGTTTTGAATTGATGGGATACAGTGGTTAAAAATCCTTTGTAAATTTCGGATGTTTCCTGCTCCTTTATCAATGCGTGTTGGAGTTCAGCCGTTCTTTGCGCGATTTGTTCCTCAAGATTTTCCTTATGCTGGCGCAGTTGCTGATTGGCTTTATCGGCTGCACGCATATGGTAGATCAACATTAATGCCATGCTGACAGCTGTTGCCATCATGCCCGCAACAGCGAACATAATAAGATAAATTGTATGTGCTTGCTGATCATTGGCATGGCCCCGCATATTGCGATCATTCAGCATTGAGAGATTGCCGAGCCGGCCAAAATGCACAAATACAGGGCGCAAATCTTGGTAAATTTGATTTATATCAGCAGAATTGTCTGGCGCTTTTTTTGCAAGTAATGCTTTGATTTGTGAAATTGCTGTCTTGATGATCTGATTGATTGCATCAAGACGCGCTTCACCACCTATAGCAATAAAATAGTCGCGCTGTGGCTTTTCATTAAGAAGGGCCAAACGGCTTTCTAAAATATTGATGCGCAGGGACATGGCATCGGCAGTTTCCTGCCCCATCAAGAGTGTGTCAGTAAAATTCCGTGTTTCACGATCTGTTTGATTGATCACCCACAGCATATTTTCGCCAACAAAGGAGGATAGCGTTCGCTCAATGCGATTGAGCTGATAAAATGCATATATCAGCATCAATACAAAGCCCAGCATAACAATACTGGCTATAAGATACTGGCGGCGAAACCTCACTTAATTTGTAGCTCTTTGAGTTGCCATGCCCAATTGTGATCATAGCGTGAATCCTGTAATTCTTCGCGATCATCACGAGGATAAACAATCCAGAACGGACCAAAAGTGTTTACGGGAATTGGTTGGCTGTCCATATTATAAGCAATTAATGCACCGTCATCGATTATACCGCTGCCATCAATGGTGACTTCATAATCATTGAGAGCTGTGGCCACGATTTGAGATGCTGTTATCTCATTTTCCGACAAGCCTGCGTTTGTCAGTAGGTCTTTAAATAATACGCCAGTAAAATTTTGGATGCCGTCAGTCCAGGGTGTATGGGTTTTCATTGTATGAGAGGGCATGGCAACCATATCTTCATAAGAAAATACTGTTACCTGACCCGTTTTATCAATGACCGTTAGATTGAACTGCGCTGCAATGGAAGTTGCTGTGATAATAAATGGCGCAGCGCAGATGATGAAGATTGAAGCAAACAACAGACGAAGAGCAATGAAAAATTGTCTGGACATAATGTCTCCAATCTTCTTTGGACTTGGCACATATTTGGCATTGTAAATAATTAAAAGCCTGAAATATCAGGCCGTAATTATTAGGAAAGTTCTTCGATATTATTATCGACAGCCATGATATTCAGCTCAAGTTCGGCGATCTGTTTCAACAGGTTTTTATTGGGCATTCCATCAAAGGATGCGGCTTCTTCCAGCAAAATACGCTGCTCTTCACGTAAAAGTTTAGCCAAGTTTGCAAGTTGATTTTTAAAAACGCTGTCTTTATCGGTTTTCAATATTTGATCCTCAATGATAAAATGTCGTCACCAGAGTTAACGAAAAGAGTGTTTCTCGTCCGGCAATCAGTAAAACATTACACTTAGCGGATTAGCTACAGACATACTATGCGGAAAGCTATGATTTGAAAAGAAGTTTCAACAAAGCTTAGTATATATCATTATATGAGCAACAATAGGATAGCTGGTTTTTAAATGTCTTGAGCAGTGCAGCCATGGTGTGGCTCGAATATTCTTCTAACCGATGTTTAAAGCCATCTCGGAGAATGGCCGGAGCTTTTTCCGGCCTCATATAATCCTTTATATCATCATTGTGATTGAGGGTTAATCGCACTTAGCTAAACTGTTATAATCGGGCAGAAGATTATAGGCCTGATGGGCGAGCTTGATCATTCCTGGCAGTGGAAATTCATTACTCAGGCCACGCAATTGCCGGATATGTTGCATTGCGGCTTCCAGTGAGAAAAATTGATCAGGATGCGCCCAGTAAAGATAGAGCGCTAGAACTGAAAGCGAGCGGGAGCGGCCGCCGCGACAATTAACCAATATATGGCCGCGCTTGTGTGGTGGGTAATGCGGTTTGCCCGGACTATCTTGGTCTAAAATTCCATGAAGCGCCAGTACAGCTGCGGCAAGGTGGCTTGCATGGTTCCCATGCCCGTCAATCAAGCCGATATGTGTACGACGTATGGCAGTACCATTTGGAAGGTCGAGAGGGGGAAGGTAAAGATTAACAGCAATATTCATCGTTGACGTGATGTTTGCTTCTTGTAGTAAAACACCATCATTTGCCGCCGCTTTATTACCAATAAAGAGACCGAGATTATGAGGGCCGGTTTTGTCTAATATCTGGACAAGCATCGGTAATGCATCTTCTTGTTGTTCAGTCAGACCTTCTGGTGGCAGAACGGGTTTAAACATTGTCACGACCTTTATTCACTCAACTCAATTTCATAATCAGTGCTGGCAACATCGCCCAACGCAAATAATAGTTTTTGGGCGTTTTTAAAATTAACAAAAGCCGGAACGACGGTTTCAGCTTTGGTGACCTTGACTTGATCAAGCACATCTTGATAGCGCGGATGAACATTCCAAGGCAGCCAGCGGGCTTTGTTTTCAGCCAGCAATTGTTGTGCGGGCGTATTATCAGGCACGTGGCCAGTAAAGATAAATTTTGCCTGATCCCCCAATTCTTGCAGTAACTCGGCCGAGTGTCCGCTTTCGGCATTTGCATCTGTGGTGATAATAATTTCATCTTCGCGGTAGGGCGCGTCAATTTCTGGTTGTTTTTGCAGTATCCGGCGCAGAATTTCCCTTGCCTCATCAGATATTAAATGTTCGATGCTCAGGAGTGTGCGAATTTCCTGACATAAATCAGGGCCTAAACGAACCGGAATTTTTTTGTTCCAAAATGCAATTGCGATTTCTGGACCGCGCCCCATTTCCGGCACACTTAATATGGCACCATTTTTTGCAGCTTCTGCAATTGCTTCAAATTGTACAGATAGCGACTGATTACGATCCCCATAGGATGCATCAGTCACAATCATATGCGCTTGGGGTGGTTGATCATAAGGCAGGAGTTTGGATTCAGCACTCCAGTCACCACTATAAATAAAGCCTTTGCCGATAGTGAGATAAACCCAAATACCGCCCGGCGCATGGCCACAACGTCCGGTCTGCGCTTTTATTCCCGCAATCATACAGCTACCATAGAGTGGTAAGATTTTGCGTCTTTCTGGCGGTATGATGGATATAGGTATCGCGGAAAAGGTAAGCTCAGTTGCATAGACGGGTGGCGATCCGACCTGATCATTTAAATGTAAAGCTCCAATATGATCAATATGCGCATGAGATAAAACAATGGCATCACAAGGTGCTACTTTGCTTAAATCGGGGAAAACGCCAGGTTCTGGGCCTTCGCCCAAGTCAAACATAATACGTTTTCCGGCACCTTCGAGAATAAAGCAGGCGGGTGATTTATCGCCAACACCGCTAACACAGGTTAGTTTTGCCATGGTAAAGCTCCTTTGGGCATTTTGTGCGAAAATGCATTGGCGGTGAGCATCATCAAGAAAATTGCTAGTACGATCAGACAGCCAACAGCCGATGCGAGCGCGGAAGAGCCGCCTTCTTCAAGAAAAACAATCATTGGTCCAATTGTGCGGGTGGATGAGGAAATGAGGAGAATGGAGACTTGGATTTCATTAAGCGCACTCATGAAGACAAGCACGCCGCCCGCTACAAGTGATGGCGCAATTAAAGGGCCTATAACCGTTTGCATGCGTTTTAAAAAACTAGCACCACTGATTTGTGCCGCTTCGTCCATGGAGCGGTCGATCTGGGCAAAGCCCCCTAAAGTTGGCCGTAAACATAGCGCGAGGAAGTTGGAAATATAGGCCGCGAAGATAATCCACGCCGAGCCATATATGCTCACATTGATGATCGGTATGGGTTTTAGGAAAAACAAAATCATTGCAACTGCGAGAACAATGCCTGGAAGAGCATAGGTCATTTCACTCACAATTTGTAAAAAGCGAACCATAATGCCGTTCTTCCAGATGAGAAAATAGGCAAGAAACAAAGACAGCACCATGATGATAATGGTAGCGGATGTGGTGAGCATAAAGCTGGTGAAAAAAGCATTGCGGATGGAGGCCTGAGCGATCAGGGCTTGGTAGTAATTGTCAAAAGTCAATGTTGCCCATGTGAGCTCCTGTCCGATGCCGCGAACCAGTGAGGAGCCGATCAATGCTGAAATTGGCAGCACAAGTACAATCAAATGAAAGGCCCAAGCTACAATAAGGAGGGGGATTTGCCATCTGCCGAGATTCCAGACAATTGATTGTCCAACACCCGTAACACGCACATCGCTTCGCTTTGAAAGCCAGCTATTGAACATTAATATGATACTGGTGATCAAAGATAAAAAGAGTGCCAGAATAGCCATTTCACCCAATGCGCTGGTGCCATAACTATTAAGCTTTTGATAGATTAGCGTCATTAAGGTCGGGAAACGTGCGGGAATCCCCAGCATGGCTTGAATACCAAAATTGCCGATCGCTGAAACAAAGCTAAGTGCTGCGCCGGCAAGAAGGCCAGTGCGCGCAAGTGGCAAAACGATAGTCCAAAGGACCGTTAACGGCCTTGCGCCCGACCCGCGAGCTGCTTCCAACAGTTCGGCGGGCAGTTTTTTCAAGGTTGCGCGAATGGTAAGATAAACCAAAGGCGCGTTATAAAGGCCGAGTAATAAGACAATACCGGATGAGGAATATAGCGGATGACGTGTGCCATTTCCGATTTCAATATTAAGAAAATTGAGGATCGGACTGCTTGGTGACAATGCTTGTACCCAGGCAAGCGCAGTCACTTGGGGAGGGATCATCAATGGCAGAACAAAAGCAAAAATCCATGCTTGTTTAAACCGCAATGGCGTGAAGACAGTCATAATACCAGCAGCACTACCAATGATCAGCGCCAGAATAGTGGATGCAAAGGCGATATAAAGCGTATTGATTGTCGCTGTGATTGTTTGTTTATGGGAAAGAAGTGTGGCTATACGTTCAAAATCAAAGACACCATTTGAAGTCAAAGCGGTCATAGCGAGACGCAGTACTGGTGCTAAAGATAGAGTAGCGATTAGTAAAACAAGCCCTGCAAGTATCAGCCACTCACTGCGTGCTTGGAGCGCTGCAATGCAGCGCTCTTTTAATGGGATAGTCATTCTCACTTAAAGGATGCCTTTGAGCAGTTTCAGGAAAAGTAAACTTCCTGAAACTGTGTTGATATAAAGGGTCTTGAGCGTGGACGATCAAGCAAATTGCGCTAAGACCACTCTAACCGCCAAAAATCTCTGTGAATTTTTCACGAACTGATTGGTCGGTTTCGACCGCTTGATCGGCATCCATAGGCACCAATTTTATATCGCTCAATTTTGGGAAGCCTGCAGGTACAGGCATTGATGGATCTAGTGATAGATTTCCTTGCTGGATGACCAACTCTTGACCGTCTTTAGACAAAAGAAAGTCTACAAATTTTTGAGCCGCTTCTGGGTTTTTGGTGTTCTTCATGATGGCGACAGGCTCTGTAATAAAGCTGACGCCTTCACTTGGGAAAACAATATCCACCGGAGAGCCATTGGCTTTGGCACGGATAATATCGGCATCAGCAATAATGCCATATTTTGCCATTCCGCCAGCGACTGCTTTCAAAGCAGGGCCATTGCCGCCTTCTGGTGCAATGTTGAGCTTAGCGAGACCTTCATAAAAATCCCAACCAATAGCTTTGTCGTTAATAACGGAATGTAGGTGGTTGAGTGCTGCACCAGAATAAAGTGGGCTTGGAACAGCAATCTGGCTGTCATTGCCTTCTACCAGTAGATCAGCCCAAGATGTCACTGGTTCAGCATTTTTAGTGTTGTAAGCAATGGCTGTGGTGAGAAGTTTGGTACCGAAGAAGTTTTTATCCTTGTCATAGGTGCCTTGGTCAAAGCCATCAACCGGTGCATCAGGATAGGCAAGCAATAGCCCTTCTTTTTTCAGACTGCCAAGATTAATCGTATCTGCGACGAGTAAAAGATCAGGTTTGATTTGTCCGGCCTCGATTTCAGCGCGAAGGACATTCATGAGCTGGCTCGTGCCATTGCGCATCCATTCTATTTTAATGTCCGGATATTTCGCTTGAAACGCATCAACTGTTTGTTGAGCAATTTCAGGAGATTGCGAGGTATATAACTGCAATGTTGTTGCATTGGCGGCTGTACTTATCAGCAAAGCGGAAGTGATCGAAGCCAGAAGAAGAGAGGAATAACGCATAGTATAGTCCTTTTACGAGCGTTTAGAGGCGAAAGTTGTATTAAGTCGTTGGGATCAGCCATGCATTGGTGATCTGAATATTGACAGTTTGGCCGATGATCAGCTTTTGCGTAGAAGGAATGTGAAAAGAAATCTGCTGACCAGGAAAGCGAACTGGTTCTGCTTCCACGCGAATGTGGCTACCGCGGAAAACAGTACGGGATATTTTAACGCGAAGGACGCCATCTTTATCTGAGCCAAGCGTCACATTTTCAGGATGAAGGGCAATTTTGCCGGCGATGCGGTCGCTTTCATGGGGCGCGCAGCGCACCTTGACGTCATGCCCTTCCAGCTTGACAATGGCATGCATATCATCAAAACGTTTGATGTAGCCTACATTCAAGGTGAAACCATCTCCTATAAAATTGGCAACCATTTCATTTTGTGGCTCGTGATAAAGCATATCAGGCGTAGAAAACTGTTTGATGACACCCTTTTCCATCACGGCTATACGATCGGCGAGCGCCATTGCTTCCGCCTGATCATGCGTGATGTAAAAAAGTGATGCGCCGGTTGAGCGGTGAAACTGGGAAAACTCTTCTTCCATGGAGGAACGCAAATTAACGTCCAGATTGGCAAGAGGCTCATCAAGCAGAACAATATTATTGCCCTGTGCGAGGCAGCGTGCCAGTGCAACACGTTGACGTTGACCACCCGATAAATCCGCTGGTCTGCGATGCGCAAAATGCAGCATTTCAACGGTTTTCAAAGCTTCATTAACGCGACGATTACGTTCATCGGTTGCTACTTTTTTGATTTTGAGGCTGTAGCCGACATTGTCGGAAACATTCATATGCGGCCAAAGAGCATAATTTTGAAAAACAATACCGAGATCACGGTGCTCAGGTGCTACAAATTGATCTGGTGATGAGACGACTCGTCCACCAATAGTTATGGAGCCGCTATCCAATGGCTCAAAGCCTGCAATGGTGCGTAAAAGTGTGGTCTTGCCGCAGCCTGAAGGGCCGAGCACTGCGACAAACTCTCCCTGCTTAATATGAAGATTTACGTCCGATAAAACCCTGTTGCTGCCAAATGTTTTGCTAAGCTGGCTGATAATAATGTCGGACATGCAATTGTTCTCTTCATACGATACGTGCAGGCATTTTCTGTTGATCTGTATTTGTATGAAATTTGTGACAGCTAAATATCAGATATATAACAAGATTATGACATTTGATGTGTCTGACCCGCACCCGTTTTTTTGCTGAAAAGTTTGATCAAGTTATGTGGGATGACTGTTTTACAGTCCAAATGCTGCCAAACCAATATCTAGAATGGTTCTTGTTAAGTTGGTCTTGCAATCTATTTCGGCTTATAGTTTAACTAAATAGTGAAGAAATATATGGTGTTGCGTGAACCATTGACATATTGGTTCTAAGAGTGGCTTGAATTGCTGGTGATGCAATGGATGATGTAGGTCTTGTGGCTGAATTGCGCCGCTTGATTGAAGAGTGTGAAGAAGCGGGCGAGTGGAAACTGCTGCCGGAGCGTGCTCTGATGCAGCGTTTTAATGCTGGCCGCCGTGCCATCCGTGACGCTCTTGATGTGCTTGAAGGTGAGGGGTTGATCTATCGGCATCAGGGGAAAGGCACATTCATCGGTGGGCCTGCCTTGTTGCCTTCATTGAATATTCAAGATATTGCGCGTCAAACCAATCCACTGGAACTCATTGAACTGCGTATTGAGATCGAGCCAGCATTGGCACGAATGGCAACGTCTCGTGCTACGCCCGCCTTAATTGGTCAACTTGAGCGTTTTGCTTTGAAAGCCGAGCAGGCGAGAGATGTGGCTGGCTGGGAGCAGTGGGATAGTGCATTTCATAGCAAGATTGCAGAAGCGGCAGGCAACCAGCTTTTTTTAACAGTCATGCGGATGATTGATGATATCCGGCAGGCAGATATATGGCGAGATTTTAGACATCGCTTAGGAAATGAAGATCGCAACGGAAAATCCATCGCCGAACATGCAGCAATTATTGATGCAATCCGCTCATTGCAGCCACAAATGGCAGAACAGGCCATGCGCGACCATCTGTTATCGCTCCGACGGAAAGTTGAGGATTACATGCAGTCTCCCGCTCGGATAACGGGGAGAGGCCAGTAATGTGGTTGCGTATGACACAACATTTATACAAAGACACTTTTAACTATCTAGCAGCACACATCTTAATGAAAAGATGCGGATCATTCGGGGAATATTACATTGTTAATGGGAATTGAAATTTATCAGCTGATTTTGCTTGCCGTGGGGCTGCTTATTGCTGGTGGTATAACAGGCTTGCTGGCAGGTTTGTTTGGTGTTGGCGGAGGCGCAGTCGCGGTTCCGATCCTTTATGAATTGTTCACATATCTTGGCGTGCCAGAAGAAGTGAGAATGCCATTATGTATCGGCACGTCACTGGCCATTATTATTCCAACCTCAATTCGTTCTTATCGTGCTCATCATGCGCGTGGTGCGGTTGATGGGAGCTTGCTAAAACTATGGGCTGTGCCCGTGGTTGTGGGTGTGATCATTGGTAGTATTATCGCGCGTTATGCTCCGGCAGACTTATTTAAAATTGTGTTTGTGCTGGTTGCTGGTGTCTCGGCAATTCGTTTGCTTTTCGGTAAAGATAGCTGGAAGATAGCTGATAATATTCCAGGTAAAGGCGTTGTACGTTCGATTGGTTTGGGCATTGGTGTTCTGTCATCTCTCATGGGCATTGGCGGGGGCCAGCTTTCCAATCTGTTTATGACATTTTATAATCGTCCGATACATCAGGCTGTCGCAACATCATCGGGACTTGGTATTTTAATTTCAATCCCTGGTGCTATTGGCTATGTTTTCGCGGGCTGGCCGCGGGCGGCTGAGTTTCCTGATGTGGTTGCGCTGCAATGGCCTTTGGCTTTTGGCTATGTGTCGGTGATCGGATTTCTATTATTTATCCCGACCAGTATTTATGCGGCGCCTATTGGAGTTCGCCTTGCGCATAGTTTGTCTAAAAGAAAGCTGGAAGTAAGCTTTGGAATTTTCTTAATGATAATCTGTCTGCGGTTTCTCGTTAGTGTCTTTTACGGATGAAACAAAGAGAAAGCCGCTGACGCGATCTAAACTGATGTTACACACAATGCACTTCCTAAGTTTTGCCTTAGGGAGTGCATTTTCTTATTAGTATATTTAATGAAAATTCTAATTTAATCACAATATATTGGAGTTTAATTGCTCTATATTAAGTTGTAATCCAAATAGCATAATAATATTAACGCAGACCTTCGTTCTATTCGATCAATAACCAGCCATTATTATTATTGAAGTTTTAATTTTACTAATTGTGGGCAGAAACACTTTTGTCTTCTACTGCAAAGCTAGCATATTATGACGAATTATAAAAATCGAATTAGTCATTCTCGTTCATTGAAAACATTGTTTGTAATTGTTGAAGCGCTGGTCATGCTTTTTACCATGACCGTCTTGTCTGGAGCCGCAATTTTTATTCTCGCAGAGGATTTAGCTGCTCTAAAATTTATACAACAATTTTTTGATAATATTTAAAGTTATGATGTGAGCGAGCATAGATAAGAGAGAAGCCTGCCCTTTCAAGGGCAGGCAAATATTTTAAGAGGTGAACGCCATTATGCTCAAGAAAATACCCACTGAAAGCAGAGCTGAAGCAGGTAATGTAACAACCCATGCTGTGCCAATGGTCAGTACATGGGAACGGCGTACCAGTTTACGCATGCTGCGCACATCCGGTGTGAGATTGGCGTGTTCATATTCGCGCTTGGATTTTCTTAAACGCCGTTCTGCGTCCCATTCACGGAAAAAACCGACGCCAAAAATTGCACCAACAGCAATATGTGTTGAGCTTACCGGTAAACCGAGCCAGCTTGCGAGAATAACAGTAACCGCAGCTGAAAGTGCAACGCAATAAGCACGCATCGGGTTAAGCTTGGTAATTTGACTACCAACCATTTTAATCAGTTTTGGGCCAAACAAGAAAAGACCGACTGAAATTCCAAAGGCGCCGATCAGCATGACCCAAAGAGGAATTTGTACATCATTGCTGATCTGATTTGACTGAATAACTTGTGCAATGGCAGCCAGTGGACCAACAGCATTGGCAACATCATTGGCACCATGCGCAAAGCTGAGCATGGCAGCAGAAACCACAAGCGGAACACCAAATAAAACTTTGAGTGATTTATTTCGGTTTTCCAGCCCTCGTGACTGTCGTTTGATCACAGGGATCATCCAAAGCCAGCAAATAACACCAAATATCAGCCCAATAACAACTGCGCCGCTCATAGTGATGTCAAAGACATTCTTAAGCCCTTTAAGGGAAAGATATGTTGCAAAAGCACCGGCCATAAAGCCAACGAGAACGGGCACCCATTTGCGCGCGGCCTCAATTTTATTCGGCTGGTAGATAATCCGAGCTTTAATAAACCACAAGAAACCTGCCGCCATGATACCGCCAAGCACAGGCGAAATAACCCAGCTGGCCGCAATGGCAATCATATTTTCCCAGTAAACCGCAGAGAAGCCTGCGGCACCGATTCCTGCACCCACAACACCGCCAACAACTGCGTGTGTAGTGGAAACCGGAGCACCTATCCATGTCGCAAGATTAACCCAAAGTGCAGAGGCTAAAAGCGCTGACATCATTGCCCAAACAAAAACTGTGGGATCCGTGAGTGTTTCTGGTGATATAATGCCGGTTGCAATTGTGCTGACAACATCAGCACCAGCCAGCAAAGCACCCGCACTCTCACAGATTGCGGCAATAACAATTGCGCCACCCATGGTGAGTGCATTGGCGCCGACTGCTGGCCCCATATTGTTGGCAACATCATTCGCGCCAATATTGAGTGCCATATAAGCACCAATAATAGCGGCGATAACGATAACAAAAGTACCGCTACTTTGCCCAAGTGACAGAGCTGCAATAAGACCAGCCAGAATAATAAATATCAAGCTGATTGCAGGACCAACCATAGGGCGGGTTGAATAAGCTGCCGCGCGTTCTAGCGTAGAAAAGCGGCTTAAATCCCGATCAAGAGTTTCAAGGTGATCGGATTGGTAATCGTTGTCGGCCATAATATCCCCACATCTGATTAGAGTGGTGACTAGGCATCTTTTTACCTTAAAGCAACTCTGTTTTAAACAAATGTGAAATTTAAATGAAAGTTTAATGGTTAAACACAGGCCATATAATGAATGGTTGCCTGAAAATTACTGAAAAGTCGTTTTTTTATAACTTTATATCCTGCATCTAAATTCCAGCCTGACCATAAAAGTCCACAACTAATGTGTCAGGCTTATATATTATCATGAACGGGCGGCTAAAATGGTGGTTAGGCCGCCCTTTACTTCTGCATGAATTTATAGATTTCCTGCTCGATGGGCCCGCCGCGCGCCATTTCTTTTCGGTCAAAATTTTGGCCTTCCTTGCGCTGACGACCAACATATTCAGTCACCAGATCTGCCAAGACCGTCCGCATTCTTTTGCATTGCGGATCATCGGCAGTCTTCAGTTGCAAGGACTCTTGCGTTAGCTCTTCTACCATCTTTTTGATGATATCACCGTGTTCCTGCTCATGTTTGTAAAGCGCGTCAGCGAAGATATTCCATTTAGCATTCAGCTCTGGTGATAGTTTTTGACCATTTTTAGTATCGAACTTTGGCAGCGTATAGGTGATTTTTAACAAGGGCGTCGCTGACTTTATTA
>CANQXU010000053.1 GCA_947627865.1 uncultured Paenochrobactrum sp.
TTTTTAGTGCCTTGTATGGCCGATGATCATATTGGGTTATATTTTCACTATGGAAGAACTAAAGCAAGCCAAGATTTCTTCTTGAATTAAATTCTTAGAATATTGCGATAAGGCATTGAAATTATATCTTATTACTGTTTCACCATTATCTTAATATTAGTTAGTCTGGCCTAGATGTCCGTTGATATAGTGGCATGAGATTCGAAAACATCATTGCAATCAGAGCGTTATTTTTTCAAAAAGAATTTTCGCAAGGTGATAATCAGCTTTGTTGTTTATATTGAAAAATGGGTCGAGCGTTAGTTCTCTTGTTAGATTTTGACTTGGAAATGGTAGTATTGAAATTCTATGCCGCTCGATAAACCCAAGCATATTTCTTGATTTTCCATCTTTTAAATATGCATATAAATCATCTTTTATTCGTGTTGACCACAGCGCAATAGTTGGATGTATTTTATCATTGGATTGCACAATGACTATATCTGCACGGGTTTCTTTTTGCGCCTCCGTCAGCCTGGAGCAAAGGTCTTGGGGCAGGAACGGTGTATCGCTTGAGACCGTCATTATATGATCGTAATGGGAGCAGGCGTCCATAAATGCCCATATGCCGGACAGCGGGCAGTCGGGCAGGAAATCCGGATCCGCGATGGATGCAAGTTCATTAAGGTCTATATGGTCGATATTTCTATTGATGCTTATAAATAGCTGAACTTGTTGTTTTAACAATCGCTCCGTTATGTGCCTTATAATAGTTTTGCCGCCTAGGCTCAGAAGAAACTTATCGGTTGTTACGCCATCAGCTTTCATTCTTTTGGATTGGCCGCCAGCTAAAATTATGCATGGTAATTTCACAAGCTTGTACCGACGCCAGTGGGTGTTGTTGCAAGCGTACTTCTCTGCTTTAGACGTTTATTCAAAACGCTTTCACGGTAGACCATATAAATTCCGCTGGAGATGACAATAACAGCGCCGATGATCGTTGAGAGCGATGGTATATCACTGAATATAATTACGCTTAAGACGATTGCCCATATAAGGCTGGTGTAGCGAAACGGGGATACAAATGATATTTCTCCCTCACGCATCGCGATGATAATGAAATTATAGCCGAGCAAAAGCAATATGGCAGCGAGTAAGCATAATGAAACAGAATACAAATTCATTGGCTGCCATCCGCCTAGCGGGTAAAACAGTGCAGCTCCAGCCAGCGTAATTACAAGCGAAGTCAAAGTCGAAATATAGAGCGTCGGAATGTGGCTTGGTACACGGCGTGTGGCAATGTCACGTATCACGGCTGCAATCATGCTTACCAACAATACAGAGAAACTAAGTAGTGTAACCTGATTGTTTCCAGCGGGGTTTAAAATAACCATCACACCTATCAATCCGGCAAAAATGCATAGCCAGCGGCGCCAGCCGACTTTCTCGCTTAAAAAGAGTGCCGCAGCCAATGTCACAAGAATAGGTGTTGCCTGAAAAACCGCAGATGCAAAAGCTTGGGATACCAGCGATAAAACATAGATATATGATGTCGTTGCGACGAGTTCACCTGCAACGCGCAAAGTTGTCATGCGGTCATAAGGTATATGTTTAAGGCTACCTTTACGATAAGCATAGGCACCGATTATCAACGTCGCAAAAGCTCCGCGCATAAACATATATTGGCCGCTATTCATTTGGTCTGATAATAGCTTCGTTATGCTGTCGCCTATGGTGAATAATCCCATAGCCAACATCATGAAAACTGCTGCGCGAATATTTGATGGAGCCAACACTGCTATAGAATCCTGTTTTAGGCTACTATGGCTGTTAAGTCCCTTTTGTCGAATGATATTTATTGATCATGATTAAGATGATCATGCGACTTTTTAGCCGCCCGTCATACTCATATGGCGGGAAACAGCGGGCCGCTTATGTTGACGGTCAATAATGAAGTCATGCCCCTCAGGTTTGCGCATTATGGCTGCATCAATAGCCTGGCTTAAAACATGATCATCATCACTTGATCTTAGAACAGCACGTAAGTCTGCTGCATCTTCCTGTCCAAGGCACATAAATAATGTTCCGGTGCAGGTCAAACGTACGCGATTGCAACTTTCGCAGAAATTATGTGTCAGTGGGGTAATGAGGCCTAGACGTCCACCGGTTTCGTGAACTTTTAAATATCGGGCAGGGCCACCGGTTTTATAGGAGATTTCTTCGAGTGTGAATTTTTCTTCAAGCTGCTTTCTGACTTGAGATAAAGGAAGATATTGGTCGGTTCTATCCTCGTCCACTTCTCCCAAAGGCATGGTTTCAATAAGCGTAAAATCCATTCCGCGCTCATGAACCCATTGCATCATGGCAGGAATTTCATGCTCATTGAAATTTTTTAGAGCTACGGCATTAATTTTAACTTTCAGGCCGGCATTCAGGGCGTGAGCAATACCATCTAAAACTTGCTCAAGTTTTCCCCATCGGGTTACTTTCGCAAATTTGTCGGCATTAAGCGTATCCAGTGAGACATTGATACGTTTCACACCAAAATCAGCCAGTGGCTGAGCAAATCTATGTAATTGTGAGCCATTGGTTGTGAGTGTTAGTTCTTCTAATGCACCGGTTTCAAGATGGGCAGAGAGTGTCTCTACAAGCTGCATGATGTTTTTACGCATAAGCGGCTCACCACCGGTTAAGCGGAGCTTTTTAACACCTTTTTGAATGAATACGCTGCATAATCTTGCTAATTCCTCAAGAGACAAAAGATCTTTGCGCGGTAGGAAAGTCATGTTTTCAGACATACAATATGTGCAACGGAAATCGCAACGGTCTGTAACAGAAACACGTAGATAAGAAATCTGACGATTGAAGTTATCAACCATTGCGTCAAAAATAGGCATATTTGTATTCTGCATGATGTATGTAATCTTTATAGTACGCAATCAAGGATGTCTTTTGTCAAACTAGAGATAAAAGACATTTCTGTCCAGACGACTTTTAAATATGGATTGCTTGTGACAGCTTGAAATCTGAATTCATTGAGCGCTAAATGATGCAAATTAATATTTGCAAAGAAACACACAGTTTGTAAGCTTAATGAAAGCAGTTTAATGTCTGACATCTGGCCTATTGAGATTAAAATATCCAAAGATAAGAAACAGTTACACATTTCCTTTGAAAATGGCAGTGCTTATGAGTTGAGTGCTGAGATGCTACGTGTTCTATCACCATCAGCAGAAGTGCAGGGACATTCGGCAGCGCAAAGAAAAACCATAGGTGGTAAAATCAATGTGGGTATTGCTGGCGTGGATCCGGTTGGAAATTACGCCATTCGTATCCGCTTTGATGATATGCATGATACCGGCATTTTTACATGGAAGTTTTTGCATGAATTGGGTGAGAAAAAAGATGAGCTCTGGCAAAAATATTTAAATGAGCTGAATGAAAAAGGATTGAGCCGCGAAGGCCGTTATTAGACTTTAAAGAACTGACAACAACGAAGTGGCCTTATTCAGCACAGCTTGGTTTGCAGCGTTAAATCCGATTGATCGGTCTTAGTAATTATGAAGGTGCTGAAGTATTATCAAGCCAGATGTAAAAAAACCGCCATCAATGGGCGGTTTTTTCGTCTTTAATAAAGAGAAGATTAATTGCCAGCTTTTGCTTTTTCCTGCTCAGCCTTCATCTTTTCTTCGAATTCTTTTTGACGCTTCTGAACTGCTTCTTCCAGTTCTTTCTGACGTGCTTCAAGTTCGTTCTGCTGCAAGCCAGGGCCTGTAAGGGCCTGCGAGAATCCTGTTAGCGATACTGTGATCGGGTTAGGATTGTTCTGGAAGTTGACTGAGGTCAGAACCATCTGACCACCCTTTTTAAAGGAGTTGATCAATTCTTCTGTCAAAGGTGCTTCAGCAATGCAGCGGTCTGGGAAACAGATGCCGTATTCAACCTTCACAGGTTTGTTGCTATCAATTTGCATGCCAACGCCAGCCGGAATCAGGCGACCAGTCGGGACGGAAACCTGAAAAATGCTACGATTGATTTTGCCTTTAATCTCAATAAGATTGATGGCTGTCAGCAACTGACCTGAATCTGCGGTAACAATGTTTTGGGTGTTGCAGATGTCATTATCTTCCTGTTTGGAGCACACTTTAAACCAGCCCTGAGGAGGTTCTTGTGCAACAACTGTGGAAGCAGAGCTTGCGAGCAAACCAAATGCGCCAGCCAGTACAGTTGCGGCAGCGATTGTCTTTTTGCTGGACATGATCAACGGGTTCCTTTCAACACTTTGATCTGATTTGTTTCTCCGGCCTTTTTTACAGGACGCATAGCTGTCATTTCAGTGACGGGCAAATGCGGCGAGAGGATGGCCTGCGTTTCGTATTTGGTGTTACACTGCCAGCGCCATTGAATCCAGTCTAGTTTTATGGCTTAAGCGGCGTATTTCAAAAAAATGTCTTTTGATTTAATTTATTACCTAAAATAAACCCACAATCAGATATGTTTTTGCTTTTTAAAGGTGGTTTATCGTAGTCACTTTATGATTACGAATCGGACATGACATGCGCCAAGCCTATAGCCAATATATTGGAGAGAGTTTCTATGTTGATGAGTTTACTAGCCAAAAAGCGGATTGCTACAATGACGGTAGCATTATCTGCTTGCATAGCGCCGCTATTTGGTGCTGCGCAGGCTGAACCATCTTATGCTCTTTCGATGCATGGTGAGCCCGCATTGCCTGAAGGGTTTTCACATTTTTCTTATGTTAATCCGGATGCTCCTAAAGGGGGCACTATAACTTATGGCGTTGTCGGCACCTTTGATAGTCTAAATCCTTTTGTTTTAAAAAGCATGCGCACAACCGCCCGCGGTATGTTTGCGGATGGTGATTATGGTAATCTTGTTTTCGAGACTCTAATGCAGCGCTCTCGGGATGAACCGTTTTCACTCTATGGATTAATCGCGGAAAAGGTTGATATTGATCCGGAAAGACGGTGGATAGAGTTTACTCTCAACCCACTAGCGCGTTGGTCAGATGGCGAGCCTGTCACCGTTGAAGATGTCATTTTTACTTATGATATATTAACGAAAAAGGGGCGCCCGCCTTATAATAATCGTATGAACCGTATTTCATTGATTGAAAAGACGGGTGAGCGAAGCGTTCGTTTTAATTTTAATGAAACCAGTGATCGCGAGTTTCCACTCATCATTGCTTCATCCATGCCGGTTTTGCCCAAGCATGCCATTGATCCGGATAGTTTTGGCAATGCGTCCTTAAAGGCGCCGATTGGCAGCGGACCATACCGACCGGTAGTAATAGAGCCGGGCTCACGCATTGTTTATGAGCGCAATCCTGATTATTGGGCAAAGGATCTGCCAAGCAAGCGTGGCTTTGATAATTTTGATCGTATCGTTGTCGAATATTTCCGAAATGAAACCGCATTATTTGAATCTTTTAAAAAGGGATTGATTGACGTTTACCCAGAAGGAAATCCTACGCGCTGGAAAAAGCAATTCAATTTTCCAGCAGTCGCAAATGGTGAGGTGAACAAGGACAGCTTTGTCAGAGGTATTCCGGTTAATTTGCTTGGCTTTGTGCTTAATACCAGACGCGAAATCTTCTCAAATGCTGAAGTAAGACATGCTTTGAGCTTGTTGTTTGATTTTGAATGGGCAAACCGCACATTATTTGATGGGCAGTTCAGGCGTACCGCCGGTTATTGGGATGGGTCGTATTTATCATCGGTGGGTGTGCCTGCGGATGATAAAGAGCGAGCATTGTTGGCTCCCTTTAATGATCTTGTGCGCGAGGATGTAATGACTGGAGAGTGGCGTCCGGTTGTAACAGACGGTTCAGGTAATGACCGTGCACCTACTAAACAAGCTTATGATATTTTGAAAGGGGCAGGTTTTACTTTCAAGGATGGCAAGGCTTATCAGCCAAATGGCGAGTTGTTTAGCTTCGAGATTATGACCCGCTCCGTTGATGAGGAAAAGATAGCTTTAGCCTTTCAACGCACATTGAATAAGCTTGGTATCGAGACAATTGTCCGTACAGCTGACGATGCACAATATCAGCAGCGTATGCAGACCTTTGATTATGATGTTATTTTAGGCGCCTTAAGTGGCACAATTTCGCCGGGAATTGAGCAATGGAACCGATGGGGCTCTGCTTCTCGTGATGCACACGGTAGCTTCAACTATCCAGGGGTAAGCAATCCCGCAGTTGATGCGATGATTGAAGCCATGTTATCGGCCCGAACGAATGAGGATTTCACATCCGCTGTTCGGGCAATGGACAGGGTGCTGATTTCGGGAGATTATTACATTCCACTTTACCATGTGCCGGAGCAGTGGGTTGCAAGATGGAACCATATAAAACATCCGGAATACACGCCTCTTTATGGCTACCAATTGCCGACTTGGTGGCGGGAGTAACTTAAATCTAAATATTAGAATAACCCCGCATTATAATGATAAATATACTATTTTTCACTATAGGTATTGATTGATATCTCCATTCTATCAGCAGCAAAACAGGTGTTTGAGTATTGAATGGGGACACTATCACTATCGACGTTTACAGCGCGAGTGGTAAGAACGATCGCACCAGGTGTCAGATTTAAAAGGCTTAGATCATTATTGTCTGCATGACGTGCAGAGATGGTGGTCGAATATCTAAAATAGTCTTGAACATTTGCCGCTAATAGAGCCTTGGTGACAGAGCTGGTCTTTTCATAATCAATTGCAATATTGGGAAATCTGTCGGCTGGAAACCATGCACTTGAATGGGATATTGGCCGACCATCCACATAATGCAATGTTTCAATATGGACGACTGGCGCACCCATTACCAGATTTAATTCTATCGCAACTTCTTGGCTGGCAGGACCTGTAGCCGTATTGATTAGCTTGCCTGTGACACTGCTTGCCTGATCTTTAAGTGATTGTGAAAAACGAGTTCGCTGACCAATCTGATAAGAGAGTTTTTTTGCGTTGGCAATAAAGGTGCCGCGGCCTTGCTCTGAAAAAACGACGCCTTCCTGCACCAGCGCAGCAATTGCACTGCGCACAGTATGTCTGTTGACCTTAAAAATTTCAGCCAGCGCAATTTCTGCCGGTAGCTTCTCGCCCTTTTTGTATTTTCCTGCTGTAATATCTGCGCGAATGGCATCGGCAATCTGACGCCATATGGCGATGCCATTTTTCCTCTGTATTTCGTTTTTCTTATTCATTTCGCACCGATTTTAATTTGAACAGAATTTGTCATTCTCTTGTCATGGTTGATGCTGTATATATAGAGTCATTGTCTGGTTGTCTATATGACTAGACAATAAGGATTTACCATAAAGACAGGTCTGGTTGGACATGAACAATAAAGAAACCGGTGAGGCTGTGATGAGTATTACCGATAGTGCAAGGCAGGAACTGGCGGCTGTATTGGCGCATTCGGATGGTCATGAGCTGGGCGCTTTATGGGCTGACTGGAGTCTGAAGCCTGCATATGAATTGCTTCGCGGTCCGGAGACCGGACTGGTTATGGTGCGTGGTCGCGCTGGAGGTGGTGGTGCTCCCTTTAATTTTGGTGAAGTGAGTGTAACGCGCGCTACTGTAAGGCTAGAGACAGGCCAAATTGGTCATGCTTATGCCCTTGGTGGAGATGCTGAGAAGGTAACGCAGGCAGCTATCATTGATGCGCTCTGGCAATTGCCTGAGCAGAGAGCTGATGTGGAAGCAAAAATCATAGAGCCACTGCGCAAGCTTAAAGCAGCGGCTGATCTGAAGGCGGCAAAGGAAGCGGCAGCAACCAAGGTTAACTTTTTCACCATGGTTCGAGGGGATGATTGATGGATAATCAGAGTTCAGTTTTTGAGGGCGGATTTTCTGCTCCTGTTTATGATGCGCAAAAAATATTTCATGAGCTTATGCATGCACTGGCTAGTCCTGGCCAAATTGCTTCCAGTGAGCCTCTTTGCAAGCCGCCTGCACCATGTAGCCATTTAATGGGAGCGGTTGCCTTAACAGTTCTGGATCAAGAAAGTCCTGCTTGGTTTGATGAGGTGCTTTCAGGGTATGAAAACATCAAGGACTGGCTGACTTTTCATACGGGTGCCCCCATCATTCAGGAGCCTCATAAAGCCAGTTTTGCATTCATCGATTGCGCTGAGAAAATGCCGTTACTATCTGATTTTGCTTTAGGAAATCAAGAATATCCGGATAGATCATCGACCATTATTTTGAAGGTTTCAGCTGTAGGCTCCAAGGGGCAAGGCGACAACTATATATTGAAAGGCCCCGGGATTGATGGGAGCCGTGAAGTTCATATTGCGGGATTGCCACAAGACTTTTGCCAGCAATGGCAGAAAAACAATGCTTTGTTCCCTTGTGGTGTTGATCTGATTTTGGTGGCTGGCGATAGTTTACTTGGCTTGCCGCGCACTACAAAAGTGCAAATGAAGGAGGCTTAAACCATGTATGTTGCAGTTAAAGGCGGAGAAGCCGCAATTCGAAATGCGCATAAGCTTCTGGATGATCGCCGCCGCGGTGACCGTGATGTTCCGGCAATTACTCTTGAGCAAATTGAAGAGCAGCTCTCGTTGGCTGTTGATCGGGTGATGGCTGAAGGTTCGCTATATGATAGAGAATTGGCCTCCTTGGCGATCCGCCAATCCCGCGGGGATCTAATCGAGGCAATTTTTCTGCTTCGGGCATATCGCACAACTTTGCCGCGTTTTGGCTATTCGAAACCCGTTGATACGGCTAAGATGCTGATAGAAAGACGCATTTCAGCCACTTATAAAGACTTGCCGGGTGGTCAATTACTGGGACCAACCTTTGACTATACACATCGCCTGCTTGATCCAACACTGACAGCGGATGTGCCTGTTGATGTGCCGGAGCAAGATGATGCAATTGCTGAAGAGACACCTAGGGTCACGGATATTTTGGGTGCCAACGGTCTGATTGAGCCGGATAGCAATGATGCGATGCCTGATGAACCAGGTGATTTAACCCGTGAGCCTTGGACATTTCCAATGGAGCGTGATTTGCGATTGCAGGCCTTGTCGCGCGGCGATGAAGGATTTTTGCTGGCGCTTGGTTATTCTACACAGCGCGGATATGGGCGCACACATCCCTTTGTCGGAGAAATTCGGATCGGTGAGGTGGAAGTTGAGTTGGATATACCAGAGTTTGGCTTTGCAGTGTCGCTAGGCCGCATTCAGGTAACTGAATGCCAAATGGTCAATCAGTTTGAAGGATCAGCGAAAAAACCTCCTCAATTCACGCGCGGTTACGGGTTGGTTTTTGGGCAAAGCGAACGGAAGGCGATGTCAATGGCTTTGTGCGATCGCGCTTTAAGATGCGATGAATTCTCTGAAGATATTACTGCACCTGCGCAAGATGAAGAATTCGTCATTTCACATTCGGACAATGTGCAGTCCACCGGTTTTGTCGAACATCTCAAGCTGCCGCATTATGTGGATTTTCAGGCTGAGTTGGATCTTATTCGTCGTATGCGTGCTGAATTTGATGAAAATAACAAGAGCCATCTCGAAGGAGTTGCAGAGAAATGAGCGAGTTCGCCAACTATAACTTTGCCTATCTGGATGAGCAAACCAAACGGATGATCCGCCGAGCTATTATGAAGGCAATTGCAATCCCTGGCTATCAGGTGCCTTTTGCAAGTCGCGAAATGCCAATGCCTTATGGTTGGGGTACGGGTGGGGTGCAGGTTACCGCGTCAATCATTGGGCCTGATGATGTCCTAAAGGTTATTGATCAGGGTGCGGATGATACAACCAATGCGGTTTCAATTCGTGCGTTCTTTGAAAAAACTGCGCAAGTTGCAGTGACCACGCACACAGCTGACGCAACAATTATTCAGACACGTCATCGTATTCCTGAATATCCGCTACAGCATGGTCAGGTGATTGTTTATCAAGTGCCGATACCAGAGCCTTTACGCTTTCTTGAGCCACGCGAAACAGAAACGCGCAAAATGCATGCACTAGAAGAATATGGACTGATGCATGTGAAGCTTTATGAGGATATTGCCCGTCACGGGCATATTGCGACGACATATGCCTATCCGGTGAAAGTTGAAGGGCGTTATGTGATGGATCCATCACCAACTCCTAAATTTGATAATCCGAAAATGAACAATTCGCCGGTATTGCAGCTCTTTGGTGCAGGGCGCGAAAAACGAATTTATGCCGTGCCACCATATACGCAAGTTGTAAGCCTCGATTTTGAGGATCATCCATTCGAAGTTCAAAGCTTTGCTGAACCTTGCGCTATGTGTGGCGCGCATGGGGTTTATTTGGATGAAGTCGTTCTGGATGACAAAGGCGGATCAATGTTCGTTTGCTCTGATACCGATTATTGCGAAGACCGCCAATCTAAAGGGCATTATGGTCATTTATCAGCTGCCGAGCAGGGTAATATGAGCGCTAATGAGCAGAGCATGAAGGAAAAAGCCCAATGAGCAATCAACCTTTATTGCGCGTCAAAGACGTCTCTAAATTCTATGGTGAGCGACGCGGCTGTGCCGATGTTTCCTTTGAATTGTGGCCGGGTGAAGTTTTGGCCATTGTGGGCGAATCGGGTTCGGGAAAAACGACATTGCTGAACTGTCTCTCCACCCGGTTGGAGCCGTCTAAAGGCAGTGTCGAATATCGCATGCGGGATGGGAAATTTGAAGACCTCTATAAAATGAGTGAAGCAGATCGCCGCTATTTGATGCGTACAGACTGGGGATTTGTTCATCAAAATCCGGCCGATGGCTTACGCATGAATGTTTCAGCGGGTGCCAATGTCGGCGAACGTTTGATGGCGATTGGTGATCGTCACTATGGACAAATCCGCGACACAGCCAGTGAATGGTTGCAACGGGTAGAAATAGCTTCGGACCGAATTGATGATCAACCACGAGATTTTTCGGGGGGAATGCGACAGCGTCTGCAGATTGCCCGTAATTTAGTGACAGCACCTCGTCTTGTTTTCATGGACGAACCAACAGGCGGGTTAGATGTTTCGGTTCAGGCACGCTTGCTTGATTTGGTTCGCGGGCTTGTTACGGATCTTGGGCTTGCAGCAATTGTCGTAACACATGATCTTGCCGTTGCGCGTTTGCTTTCACATCGGATTATGGTGATGAAAGATGGTCATATCATTGAGGCCGGATTGACAGATCGCGTGCTTGACGATCCGCAAGCGCCATATACGCAGCTTCTTGTTTCTTCCATTTTGCAAGTGTGAGGTAAATGATTATGACTATGGAAACCATCCATCCGCTTGTGGTGCAGGATGTTGCCAAGAGCTTTACCATGCACTTGCAAGGCGGTATTAAACTGGCAGTTGTTGAAAATGTGAATTTCAGTCTTCGTGCCGGTGAATGTGCAGTGCTGGGCGGGCCGTCCGGTGCAGGAAAAAGTTCAGTTCTGAAAATGGTCTACGGCAACTATGCTGTCGATGCAGGTTCTATCGATATTCAGCATTTGGGCAAAACAGTTGATCTGGCTATTGCTGATCCAAGGACAGTTTTGTCGGTCCGCCGCGATACAATTGGCTATGTCAGCCAGTTTTTACGCACATTACCACGCGTTTCGGCATTGGATGTGGTAGCTGAGCCACTAGTGGCGCGCGGTATAGGCCGTGATGAGGCCAGGGAAAAAGCTCGGATTTTATTGGCCATGCTCAATCTGCCGGAGCGATTATGGTCATTGCCGCCGGCAACTTTTTCTGGTGGAGAGCAACAGCGCGTTAATATTGCGCGTGGTTTTATTACGGATCATCCGGTTCTATTGCTGGATGAGCCAACTGCATCATTGGATGCCAAAAATCGTGAAGTTGTTATTGAGCTTATTTCACGAAAGAAAGAGCAGGGTGTTGCGCTTCTTGGTATCTTCCATGATGAAGATGTCCGTAATGTTGTTGCGGACAGGATCATTGATGTCACGAGCTTTGCTCCTGCAATGGTGACGCAATGAGTGTCAAACTCTCTGAGCAGCCATTAATTCACGAAGGTGCAGTTGTAACTGACTGCATCTTGGGTCAATACACCGAGATTGGTATCAGAAACCGCATTACTGAGACAGTGATGGGCGATTATTCTTATACTGGTGTGGATTGTGAAATTTGGTGCGCCGATATTGGCAAGTTTTCCAACATCGCCAGTCATGTACGTATCAATGCAACGAAACACCCTATGTGGCGGGCTACTTTGCACCATTTTACTTATCGCGCTGGTGATTATTGGCCTGATGCGCAAAATGAGCCTGACTTTTTCGATTGGCGCAGAGAGAATAAAGTTATAATTGGCCATGATACTTGGCTAGGGCATGGATGTATCATTCTGCCAGGGGTGACAATTGGTGATGGTGCTGTTGTTGGAGCTGGTGCAGTTGTCAGCAAGGATGTTGCCCCATACCAGATTGTCGGTGGGGTTCCGGCAAAGCTTATCCGCGAGCGGTTTGATAAATACACGGCAGAGCGACTGGACAAGCTGGCGTGGTGGGACTGGGAGCACAATCGTTTAAGAGATGCACTTGATGATTTCCGCAGCCTTGATATTGAGGGCTTCCTGCAAAAATATGAGGCCTGACCCCATTGGGAAACTATAGCTTGCGCATTGGTTAACTGGTTATATGAGAGTGGTATTGTGAACAACAGAATGTCGGGTGCATTTATTGCTGTCGTTGGACCAAGCGGCGCAGGTAAAGACAGTGTAATGGATTATGCGCGAGGAGAGCTTGAGAATAATCCCAATATCGAATTTGTCCGTCGTATTGTGACGCGTCCAGCTCTTGCAGGAGCGGAAGATCACGCCTCTCTCACGATTGCTGAATTTGAAAAAGCACAAAAAGAAGGGGCTTTTAGCCTCGTTTGGCAAGCTCATGGTCTCTCTTATGCATTACCCTCCAATATGGATGAGAAAATTAGCTCTGGCAAAATAATGATTGCCAATGTGTCGAGACGGGTGCTTGAGCAGGTGGG
>CANQXU010000054.1 GCA_947627865.1 uncultured Paenochrobactrum sp.
CCCCGAAGCTCAACTGCATCGTCGTCATCCGTCAAACCTTGCGCTATTGTCGCCGATGGAATTGTTCAGAGCATCCCAAGGTGTGCACCGGGCTGTCGAAACAATGCCGGTGCACGCCTTGATCCTTCAGGGTGTGGATCACCTGCTCCATCATCCGTAAGCTCCCCCGTCAAGCAGACACTTCAAAAGTAGAACCTTCGACGTACTGGTTGCGGTACTCGACCGGACTCATGCCGCCAAGCGAATCGTGAGGTCGCTCTTCGTTGTAATTGATCATCCACCAGTAGGTGGCTTCGCGTACATCGTCGAGACGGGCGTAGAGATTTCGGTCGAGAACTTCTTCACGGAAGGTGCGATTGAAGCGTTCGATGAAGGCGTTCTGATTGGGTTTGCCTGGCTGGATGTACTGCAGAGCTACCCCATTGGCCTTGAGCCAGCTGGTGAATACTTCCCCAAGAAATTCCGGCCCGTTGTCCGACCGTACAACTTGCGGCAAGCCATGGGTACGCTTTAGCTGCTCAAACACACGCACCAGCCGCTGTGAGTTGAGTGAGGTATCCACTTCAATGTGTACCGCCTCACGGTTGAAATCATCCAGCACGTTGAAGGTGCGGAACCTGCGACCACAAGCCAGTGCATCGCTGGTGAAATCGACCGACCAGACCATGTCTGGCAACCTCGGCACGTACAGCGGTACACGTTCGCGTTTGGGCAGGCGTCGTTTGGCTGCACGCCGCAAGTTGAGTTTCATGGCCTTGTACACACGGTAGATCCGTTTCGGATTCCAGGCCGGTTGCTGCTTGCGCAGGTGGTCGCTGCACTTCCAGAAACCACGACTGGGATGGGCCTCGACGTATCGCGTGATCTGCGTGATCAGCTCGGCATCGCGCACGGTCCACTCCGCAGGCGGTGCGTACCATGCAGCCCGCGATAGCCCGGCGTATGCACACGACCGGCGCAATGGCAGCGCATGGACCTGGACAAGGAACTGCACTGCTTCACGCTTATGCACCGGCCCTAGAATTTTTTTGCGATCAGATCCTTCATCGCCGCGTTGTCGAGCGCCAGCTCGGCATACATCCGTTTGAGCTTGGCGTTCTCCGCCTCCAGCTCCTTGACCCGCCTCAACTCGGAGGCCTCCAGGCCGCCGTACTTGCTCTTCCATTGATAGTAGGTCGCTGTGCTGATCCCAGTCTGGCGACAGATGTCCTTGACTGGCACGCCTGCATCGGCCCGTTTGAGCGCGGCGACGATCTGCGTTTCGGTGAACTTTGATGTGCGCATGAAACCTCCTGACTGGGAAAAGATGCCAGAAAGTTCTACTTATGGGATGTCTGCCGATCGGGGGAGCTTACGGAAGCTTACGAGCGGATCATTGCATAGTGAAAATAAGTAGCAGCAATTTCCGCTTGAGCGCTCAACAATCAACACCCCGGCATCATTTCAATACAACCGAATCAGCAGATAGTTAATGAATCAAAAGAAATTTAAAAAATACCACGACTTGATTAATTTACATTAATCAAACTTATAAACATCTCAGCCGTATGTGAAACAAAAATTTGCACGACCGACCCTTACCAATCAAATCCAACAATGATAATTATATATACTAACAGGCCGGCCTTGCACATTAACAAGAGCAGTAATTAATACTGCCCTTCAATCCTATTTTTTCAGCATTTCGATGTTCCACTCGAAGTGCTCAGGCAAACCATTACATAGCAAAGCATCCGCCCTAACCATCACGCCGAAAGATGGGTAAACCCAACCAGGGCCAGCAACTTCACGATCGCTTTCAGCGTCAATTACACGGCAATAACGATCAAATAAATCGGAACTCAACTCAAGCTCTGAAATAACCCCGGGATATCTCAAGCGGACCCTACCATTATTCATAGAGGCGTCCACCCCATCACCAAACTGCAAAATAAAATTCCGACTTCCGTAGTCGCCATTACTTGATGACAACGTGTCGGAAATTTTCAGATTATTCTTGCTCAAACCGCCCTCAATCCGACGTGTACCTACCGCCTCAACAAGAGCTGTTGTTCTACCGCTGACTCTGAAACTATCACCACTCCTTTCTAGCCATATTTCCGCACTACCCGGATCGATTGACTGGTCGGCATATCCATAATGCAAAAAATTATGTGACGCTGGGCCACGGGCATACTTAGTAACTGGATCCTCCATTTGATAAGTATAGTAACCCGGATCAACAATCCAAGCCACCCCATAAGCCCACAGAATAATATTAAGATTATCCTGATGCTTGTGTGTTATTGATTTACTTGGAGCAATGAATGAAAGCTGCCACTCACCAGCATCTCCACGAGCAACAAAATATCCGCTTTGCGGATAAAATTCCATATATTCCGAATAATCCAGTTTGCCTGTGTACTTCTCAGCGGCGGCGGCATTTAGATTGAAATGAGAATCACCAAATGCCGGCAAACGACCATCAGGCCATGTCATAGCATCGCTGAATAATGACATGGCGCCGCATATACCATTAAGCTTATCCGCCTGACCCAGTGCGTGATCTGTAGATATCAAGCGAAACCATTCAGTCACGTCGTGACACAATCCCGCTTCTGCCACATGGTATCCCATACTATTCTCGACAGAGACTCCCTCAGAACTTACGAGTTCCTGAAACTGGAGAACACTTCTATATTGCGCAAGCCTAGACCAGTCTTGAGAGCGATCGAACTGGATCAACTCCGAACTGATCATAAGCGCCATGTCTTGAAAAATAGCATGGTTATGCCACCTAAATGGCTGATTTCTTGAATAAAACCAATCAGATGACAATAACTCTTGATGCCGGTAAATGCTACTTGCCAGCCTCCCCAATGTTTCTGAATCTGATCCAGAACTCACTGCCTCGACATATGCCAACGTCAATGTCAATGCGCGCTCTGCTACGCCGTGGTCATACCAAGCATATTTAGGATCTTTACTATTGCTTTCAATATTTAAAATGAGCCACTCATCAATCAAATCAATTGCAGCATCCAGATATTTACTATCACCTGTCTCGATATAGCGCGCCAAATGTGCTCGAGGCATCCAAAGCGCGTGCCAAAGATAACGATGAGTTGTTGTGTAATCATTGAGTGGCGGCATTTTTTGGCGCCAATCTCCAGATACTACAGGGACGCCCCGCAAAAGAACTTGCCCTGTGTCAAGGTATAAATCAGCACCGTTCTTATTTGTTTCATCATCAAAAAGTCCTACAACGTAGTTCCGCAATGCCTCCCGAAGTTCATTATTTTCGGAGAGTCCCTCTCGAGCCAGAGACAATGCCAAACAATTATTATTTAAGCAATCCTTGCCAAAATCGATAGTCTCACCCGACACCATCAATGCAGCAGGCGTGGATTCAAACAGCATGACACTGTCGATCTCCACTACTGCACCATGTTCGCCTGCCATGCCCTTTATGTATATTTCGAAATTTCCAGGTGAATTCGGCTTCGGCCTATATCTGGCTACATGTGCCTCATAACCATCTGGATCGAGCTGATCAGTAAACCAATTTCCCTGATCAGGATGCGGATTAGCTACGTAAGAAAATTCCCGGTCTGGATAACGCCATCCGTATCCCACATAGCGATAGGATCGCCACCCATCAAGCCGGAGACGAAACTGCACACGCAATTTATCACTGCGTAAAGCTAAATTTTCGGGAATATTGACGGTGATACGATACGTACTTTCTGACACGGCAGGATCGAACGAAACCTTAACCACTCCGCTCTTAGAAATTATTCCATGCGTATCCAAGGCAGTACGAAGATCTTCATTCTGCAAGTGCAAAATTGGCTCTGGACCTTGTATGGCATTCGTTCTGATCACCCTAGCATCTGCGACCGGCGCGCCATAAGAGAATGAACAAACTGAGAAACAAAGAATATAAACTAAAAACAAACTGGAACTGCCGGGAAAAAATTTCCTAGAATTGACCACAAACCCACCCCTGAATAATGAATCAACCTTCAGCAGTTAAACCAACTGCAATAACAATATTCGCCCAGCGGCAGAGCTCTGCACTACCTAAGGTGAGTAGGAGCCCTTCACCACCATCTAGCCACTCAGAACGAACTTATAAAACTCAGTCCGAATATAACCTAAGAATCCGGGCCAAAACTCACATATAGGTTGAATGGCATGCACCATAAATCGCCATGGCACACACCTTATATCTGCACTATAGGAATAGTGAGCGATTCCTATGCTTACATGAAATTACTAAATTTCGACTCAATCAATTTGAATTCTGCACCGATGGTCTGCTCGTATCCACTCTGAGCACGTACTCGTTTGGCCGCCGCCTCAGAAAGTGACTTGAAGCGCACTGGATCACGCACCAAAGCCAGCATTTCATCTGCCATGGCTTGGGCGTCTTCAGGCGGCACGACGATACCGCAATGCTCATCAACAAATTCGGGTACTGCGGCCACAGCTGTGGTGATAGGCACCAAACCCGAGGCCATCGCTTCATCACGTGACACGCCTTGTGAATCCCATCTCGTTGGCACTAGGAAAATTCCGTATTCCTTGTGTATCTTGGCGATTTCCTGCTGTGGAAGGAAGCCCCTTTCAATTATCACATTTGGAATATTTTCCTTGATTAGCGGAGCAAGCGTCTCCTCGAACAATGGACCATCACCAATGATTCGGAATTCCATTTCATCAAATAGCGGATGATCACGCATAGCCAAAATCGCCCTGACTGACAAGTCATTTGCATACATACGGGTCGCATAGGGGCGGATAGAAAGCACGCGCAGGCGCTGCTCGACGGGCTTTTGATGGTAAGCAAACAAGTCGCCGTCAATAGTATTGTGAATAATAGAGTAACATTCAGGCAATAGCTTTACCTCCAAATCCTCCAAAGACGAAACTGCTAAGTCCTTGGAGACAAAAACAAAGTGCAAATTTGGATGCGCATGAGAAAATACAGATTTCCAGAATGCCATGCGCTTGTCGCTTTGCACTTTAGCTCTCTGAAGTTCATGGTCGTCAATATAGTTGAATGTTCGACGCTTCCAGTGCTGAATTTCGAAGCCATGCACCCATACACATACAGGCTTATGGGATACTACTTCACGCAGCACATCCCACATATCCGTATCCAAGAAGTGCACCAGGATCGATTGGTAACGATTACTGCGAAGCTGGTCGCGCAAGGCATCCTTCCAGCCGGTGGTTACGTTGATGTTTTCGTACTCACGATAATTTCTGCCAGAAACGTTGCGCAGGCAGAATACGTCAGCACTGAGACCCTTTGCTTCGTAGCCCTTGAGCCGGCGATGCACGAAGCCATTACGGTAAAGCTCTTCATAGGAAGGGTAGACATTGGTTACCAGCAACGTCTTCGACTTGGTTAATTGCATCGAAGAAGCACTGGGCATGTCGCCCATTATCCAGCGATTGACACGGCAACGCCCCGTACCGGCCACCCGCAAGCCCAGTTGCACGCTCACAGCCTGCTCGGGCACGGACACGGTGGTATTGCGGCACACATAGTTGATGCTACTGCCCACTCTCTCACCCAGTGCATCAAAAAATATCAGGACCGGTTGGATGAACAAGCCAAGTTCGGCATCCAGGTAGAAGCTCACCTCGCCATTCACTGCCCAACCTTCGAGCGGAATCACATCTCTGGCGTACAGATATGCGTGTTCGCTTTCGGTCAATTTCGATTCAAGAATCAGCTCGCCGTTCATCTCATGCATTTCCACCTTGCCGGCATTGGCCTTGCGATGAAAACTTCCAAGTAGTTCATTGGATGACAGTACACGAACGTCTTCGTTTGGCTCCAAGTGCTGGGCCTTGATGCCCTCGGCGGCATCCACCAACTGTTTCAAGGGCAGACCGACATCCACGCCGACAAGATCATCCGCCTCGGGGCAGGTATCGAGATCCGAGTCAGCCACGTAGTTGAACTCATCGATGGCAAGCCCGCTGACGGCAACGGAGAGATTTACATCTTCGCTTTGGCACCATTTGGCGAGATCTGTTTGGATAACATTGGCAATGGTCAGGCTTCGGCGTGGTGCAATGGCTTCGCAGTGCTTGTACTGCCCGCAGTCGTTACGCAGGGCTGGAGCCGCGCCGACCTGGCCCTGATAATGGCAGTGCTTGCCGATGATCACTTCATCACTGTAGAGAGTAGCCTGTGCCAGGTCGGTAAGATATGCAGGGCCGTAGTAATCACGACTGGAGAATACGGCCAGATGAGAACCAGACCATTCCCCACTAGGTATCAGCTCCTCCGCTTGCGTCCAGGAAAGCAAGGAGATGTCATCCCCGCGTATTCCGGACACGGCCTGCACGTTGTCTTCCGATGCCAGCAGGTACAAATGCTTATTCTCATACGATTGACGCCGGAATGCCCGTACGGCGCGCTCGGCCTGCTCACGAGTACACACCTGCGACACCACCCGAATCTCGGGCATGCGCTTGCCCGAAGAGGTGCCCGCCATCTTGCTCATGATGTAAGCCAGACGGTCGGCATACGTATGCTCACCGAGCACCTTGCGCAACCCGAGCAAACGGAATTTACGGTAGTTAGATGCATTTTCGTCACCACGGTAAGGCGTCAGCCGGCGCTGCAGCTCACTGCCGCTGTCTGTGGAGAGCACCAAGTCACCAAAAAGCAAGCGTAATCCGCGTGAAAAGTTGCTGATCGTGACGGTATTGGAACCAAGCAAATCAAACACACGCCGCGCAAACATGGTTTGTGACTGCTTGACAGAGTTTAGATTGATCCCATACCGGTAACCTTTGTAGGCAACATCGATGTCTTCGAAAGCCAGCCCGCCCTTGATCAGCGGAGCATAGGTTTCGGGGAACATGTAATTGACATCATCCTTGCCGAAGTTTCTGTCGTAAATATCGACCTCGCAACTTTCCTGCAATGATTGAATGATGGTGTCAAAATCCCGCTGCCGATCTGGATAACGAACATAATAGGCACCAGCAAAACAAGCGGCGTCCTTCCGCCCGTACTTTTCAATTGGATTATGGATTTCAGGCTGACAAGCAAAGGGCAACAGATAAACACGATCGTGCCCCAATAGTGATTTGTAGCGTGCAATACAATCGATATCGGTCGTGAACACGTAGTCGAACAAGCGCGCCGTGGAAATGAAGGTTTCGAAATGAACCGGATCCTCCTTGTTCCAGAAAGCTGTGGGGACCCGACGCTGGCGGCACCACTGGACCAGTGCCAGCAGATGTGGATCACCATGGCGCACCTTGCGCTCCCATTCACCGTTTTCGCCTCGCCAGGCAGACTCCACAAACATCACGTGCGGGCTCAGCGCTTCGAGTTGACGGAGACCGGTTTCAGGATGGAGCCGCTCCAACTGACAGCAAGGCGCATATGATGCATGGGTGAATTCGTCCATGATGACGGCCATGCGTACGTCTTCCGCGTTTGCGGGCATACTTGGCAGGGCCGGCATGTCAACCGGAACAGTCCCCTGCAAGTCGCCTGTCACTGGGCTGGTTTGAGCGGTTTCTGTGGGAATCGCCAAAGGCGAATGCACTGATTTTGGTAATTGCACCGGAACAACCAGGTTCCAATCGGCCGCGCCCAGCGACAATGTTTGCCGGCGCTTCATTTCACGACGGATACGAAACAGGCGTACCGGGAGCTTTATCAGCCCCTGCATGCTGCTCATCGCTGATGCGAACGAGCTTCCAACCTGGAAGGTGATTGAGCGACTGAATTCCGTTTTCAGCCGGTCCCCTGTTTCGACTGCCGTACGAACCGCCTGTTCAAGTACCCGTTTCTCCTCGATCTCACCGGACAGGTTCGTACGCAAGCGAGCGAGATCCCTTTCTGCAGAATCAAGACTTTTTTCTGCAATCTTGAGATTTTTCTGCATCTCGTCGCCCTGGCGCTTCAATTGCGCAAGAATTTCATCCATTCTCTTTTTAAGATCCATTTGCCCATCGAGCATAGTTCCTCGCAATGCCTCGATACTGCCCATAAATTCATCAACAGCTTTTTCGATCTTTACGTCAGTCTCAATCCGCCATTTATCCTGCCGATGCATAACATCGTCGACACATGCTCGCAGGGAAAAAATATGCGCCCCCACTTTTTCGCCTTGCTCCCTGGCAACGCGTTCGGCGTACCTTCCCGCTTGGGCAAACCTTGCTTGCACTGCCATGGCGTTTCGCTGCAGGCTGATGATTTCATCAAACCCGTAACGCATCAATGCCTCACGCTCCGCAAGGCTGCGCGCTGGTAAAAATATGTAGGTATCAGTCGCGTTGTAGCAGGCGACCGAAACATAGCCGTGCTTATCCAGCAGCGCCTTAAGATGCTCGTATTCGGTGGCACTGGCAGCTTCGCAGGACAGAACAGGGCGATCGCGCTCGATGAGCTTTTTGGCCCCTGCAAGTACCGAGACATCCATTCCTTCCGCATCAATCTTGATCAAGCGGACAGGACCACAGAGCTCAAGATGATCGATGCTACTTACCCTGATATCGCCATGGTCCTTCAAACGGAGCGTGGTACCCCCGAGATTCCCCGGATCAAATGCCGCAACTTCTGCATGACCATCGCCATCACCGAGGGCCAGCATGTGCGCTTGGACATGCCCGTCAAGGCCGTTGCGCCGGATGTTCTCCTCAAGCACTGCAAAGGTTGACGGAATCGGCTCGAAGGCATGTACGCGGCAGCCAACCACCCCAGCAAAATAGACTGTGTGATTTCCTATGTTGGCACCGACGTCAAGCACACAGTCACCCTGATCAAGCATGGCGGCCAAAGCCTCAAGGTATGCACATTCGTAGAACGTCTTGTCCGTGACAATTTTTTTGGAAATGTAGTCTTCCCTTGAGGGAAGCATCATCACGAATTTTTTCCCGCCATATTCAAACTCGGTTTCAAACGATTCGCCAGCGCTCATCTTTCCCCCGGCAAGTGCCAGTAAAAATTAAACTTTCATTCCGTTGACACTACAGGGCAAGCCCCTCGAAGTCACAGGTCAGGTGTACCGAATCCAGCCGGCTGCATTGTTGCTGAACAGCCTGATGGATCAAGCCTCGAGTCGGATATGACGACCCACCGGAGGTATCATCTTTTTGAAGGAACGCCCGCATCCCGTCTACTAAAAGAATTTAATCGGCCAGCAGAAGCTGGAATCATTCACATATCCTTTCAAACTCCTTCCACGGCAGGGCATCAGAGACAGCAAAGCTACCAAAGCTTGGGCGCCAGTGGAAAAAACTGTTCACTGACGTTGCACTTCCTGCACAGCAGCTCATCGGTATCGAGCCGGTCGCGGCCTCACAAAGGAGGTCGATAATCTACTCTCCGCTGCAGGGATTCTTCATGAGCTCTCCTTGCGCTTGCAAAGATTGAAAGCTCACCATCGAATGCCTACAAGATTTACCCCAAGTCAGAGCTACCCTCAGCCTGCTTTTCAGTCATTGGAGAGGCCCACGACGTCAATCACATGCGGAATGGCATGGATCTTTTCACTGGCTTCCTTGAACACGCGGTGCGGCACCAATACAACGGCGACATCCGCCTCGGCCAAGGCCTCCGGCAGCGTAGCCAGACGACGTCCCTGCAGCGATGCAGGCAGCTCGTCCACGTGCGGCTCCACCAGCATCAAATCGATATCGGTGCGTGCAGCCAGTTGTACGGCAATCTTCAGCGCCGGGCTTTCGCGCAAGTCATCGATATCTGGCTTGAAGGCAAGGCCAAGTGCCACGACCCGCACAGAACGCCCCTTGACCTGAGAGGCCGCCTTTTGAATGGCCGCGTCCACTTGGCTGATGACCCACTCCGGCTTGCTGTCATTGACATGGCGCGCAGTGGCAATCATACGGGCATGCTCGGGAGCGCTTGCCACCAGGAACCACGGATCAACCGCAATGCAATGCCCACCCACACCACATCCAGGGCGCAGTACGTTGACACGCGGATGGCGATTGGCCAGCGCGATCAACTCCCACACATTCACTCCGAACTTGTTGCAGATCAGAGAAATTTCGTTGGCAAAGGCAATGTTGACGTCGCGGAAGGCGTTCTCCGTCAGTTTGCACATTTCCGCAGTGGCGGCATCGGTGAACACCAGCTCGCCTTTGACGAAAGCCTTGTACACCTCGGCAGCCTTGCTCGAACATGTCGGCGTCATGCCGCCTATCACCCGGCTGTTCTCCACCAATTCTTCGACCACGCGCCCCGGAAGCACGCGCTCCGGGCAGTAGGCGACATGGATATCCAACGCATCGTCAGCACCCGTTCCGGGGCAACGCAGCTCCGGACGCAAATCGCGCAGCCAAGCCACGATCTGCAAGGTGGTGCCTACCGGCGAGGTCGATTCCAGAATGATTGTGTTGCCCGGCTCAAGCACCGGAGCGATCGATTCGACGGCCGCCTTCACATAGGCGATATCCGGCTCATGATCCCCCCTGAATGGGGTCGGCACCGCGATCAAGAAAGCATCGGCGGGCTCCGGTTTGAGCGAAGCACGCAGTTTCCCTTTAGATACGGAGTCCTTGACCAACTCCTCCAAGCCTGGTTCCACGATGTGGATGCGCCCTTGATTGATCGTCTCCACGACATGCGACGAAACATCCACCCCAACCACCTCGATTCCACGCGATGCGAACAAAGTTGCCGTAGGCAGACCGATGTAGCCCAAACCGATGACAGAAACTTTCATCTTCATATCTTTCCAAACTCCTCAAGACTTTCCCGCGAACTTGCTCGATACCCTTCCCGGCATCGCAGCCAGCCTCTAGTCCTTACCAATCAATTCGACCGAATTCCTCAGTCAACGAATATTCATAAATCCCAGAAAACCACCTGCAAGAGAATTCATAAATCCTAATACACGCGCATCAATCACCCATCGCGCCCAACAACGATAGCTCACAAGCAATCATTGATTCAGCAGAGGATTGCCGACGAACACGCCTGGAAGCAGCCACCGACAATCCCGAATAAAAATCCTTATCGCACTCCAGTTGGCGACAGGCATCGATCAATGCACCTACATCTTCCGGCGCACACAACATACCGCACTCGGAATCTACGAACTCAGAGATACTTTCAAGTGCAGTCGTCACCGGCACCAGGCCCGACGACATGGCTTCATCACGACTGACTCCTTGAGTATCGGCCCGACTCGGCACCAGGAACACGCCGTGTGTATCATGCAGCGCCTTGACCTCATTCTGGGATAAAAACCCGCGCTGTAGCGTAACGTTGGGAAATTTCTCCAGTCCGGCGAAGTCCTCGTCCCAGCGCCGGCCATCCCCCACCAGCGTAAAAGTCCATTCGGCAAACTCTTCATGACGCGCCATCTCATGGATCGCAGCCGCCACCAAATCATTGGCATAAACCTTGCTCGCATGTGGCCGGATCGACAGAACCCTGCGCCGCATCGCTGGGGACTTGGCCTCATAGCCGAACAGTGCAGTGTCAATCGGATTGTGGATCACGCGCCAACGCTCCTGGGGCAGTTCAATACCTAGATCCTGTTGTACCTCCTGAGCCTGGGTCCGCGAGACGAACACCAAGCGCATGCTTTCTGGCATCTGTTCTACCAGCTCGCGCCAGAACTGCATGCGTTTCGAGGACTGCTGCTGCGCCGCCGCTTTGGCTTCTTCTGTTTGGTACAGAAATGGCCGTCGGGTCCAAGCCTGTGCTTCTGCTCCATGCACCCACACCACCGTGCGTATGCGCTCAGCCGCCACACGGATCGCCTGCCACATGACCGGATCCAGAAAATGCACGGCCAGGGCCAAGTGCTGACTGTGCTGCAAGGTTCGGGCCAGAGTGGCGGCATCGCAGACCTGCACACGTACGCCATCGAACTCGTAGCTGTGCCGGTGCAGTTGGCCACTCACCCACACCACGTCCACGGCAATGCCGCGTTGCTGGTAGAGCTTGACCCGGCGGTGGATGAAGGCGTTGCGGTATAGATCATCCCTGCGCGGGTAACCATTGGCGATGACCAGCAAACGACCATTGCCAGGCATCAGCAGAGGCTCGGCAGCGTCGCATGTCGCTATGCCGGACAGATAACTGACCTGGTTGCCCACAACCTGCAGCACCAACCGGCAGGTATGGATCCTGCTGTCTTCCGGCAGGGTCACTGCGGTATGTGACAACAAAGGCCATTGATAAAGGCGGTTGCCCGCAGTGTCGGCCGCTTCCAGCAACAGGGTGTACTGGTTGCTGTGTTCTGCGAGCAAGCGCAGGCAGACGCGGCCCGCCGTGTTGCTGAATGCTGCAGCAGGCACCCAGGCAGTAGGCAGGCTGGCCGTTATTCCTGCTGCCAGCCGGCTCACCAGTTCCAATGAGCCAGCCTTCATGGCAAGCGACACGTCCTCTGGCAGGGGCTGTTGCAGCAACAGCTTGCTCAACAATGCGGCCGGTAGACAGGGCTGCTTCGCCGGTTGTGCCGAATCCAGCATGCGCTTCATGCCTGCATCGATCTCGTGCTGTGCCAGCCCTTCATCCGCTCTGGCTTCCACAGGCAGGCAATCACCGCCACAGGCATATGATTCGCGGTCGATCGACAACAGGTTCTTGCCGGTGAAAGCCCCATCCGCGCAAGCGGAGAGCAGGGTGCCTGCAGTGTTCGTCCAGAGCGGAGCAGGAGCGATGCTTCGTCGCCACGCCAAGCGATCCACGAACCTGTACTCAAGCGGCTCATCGCGCCAGGATGGCGTGGTGCTTTGCTTGTCCAGATAACACGCCTTGCCAATGATCTGGCCTTGATCGAAATGTCTGGCCGCCAGAAGGTCGGCAAGATAGTCCGGCCCATATCCATCATCCGGGTGCCAGATGGCCACCCACTGATCACCGAAAAGCTCGCCTGGGGTACTGTTCAACTGTGCCGATGTCAGCACCTGCACCGTATCGGGCACATGCAGACCT
>CANQXU010000055.1 GCA_947627865.1 uncultured Paenochrobactrum sp.
GTTTTTGTTCGACACGATTATCTCGGCGGCACCGCGTTTGAAGATTCACCTTTGGTAGAAACTCACTCGTCAGTGCGCGGCGGTTTAGCCCTGATTTGGGCATTCAAATAAGCTCAGGCGATAGATGTGGCTCTTGGTGAGATTGTACGAAGTCCCACCATGAGCTGGTTACCATCGCTTTGGCAGACTCGATAAGACGTCGGCCTTCTTCGTCAGGAAATTCCAACGCAAGTAATACAGAAGAAACTCCAAACTGCATCAGCAATTGTAAGCGGCGCCGCATTTCATCATGACAAGCTTCGGGGAAAAAAGGCGCCGCCAACTCGACATGAAACGCGAGATTACGCGCGGCTTCTTCTTTAATCAGATTCTGCATTTCTTTATCCGTGGCCGCCCCCATCCAGAGATCACGTATCACTGGGTTTTTGGTATGAATCTCAAAATAATTATCGAGCACTACCAACAGTCGCTGGGCATGGTCTTTTAAATTCTGCGGGCGATCACGATAAACATCGTGAAACATTTCATGAAATACACAACCGTAGCGTCTAGCCAATGCCAAAATAATTTCAGACTTATTGTGGTAGTACTGGTACATAGAACTTGCGGTGATCTGCGCACACTCGGCGATTTCTGTGATAGTCAGCTTGGCGTAGCCTTTTTCGAGAATAATGGCTTCTGCCGCCGCCAAGATGCTATCGGTGCGCTGAATACTACGCAGCTGTTGCGGTTCTCTTACTTCATTAAGTTTTTTGTGAGGCATTGAAGGTTCCTACTAATGCAGTGAGGACGGCTTGCAATCAATCTTCCATGTAAAAACGACTTTAATGTTGCAGCGGAGCGTTAAGACAGAGAAAGTTACACCCCATTCGTCAATAAATATACTTTTACTGAAGAAATCTATGGCGGTAGGCACGCATATAAACATTTGTGTAATTTCTGCTGCTTAATATCCTCTTTTTTCCTTGATAAGGGGTAGCAGGAACTTCCCGCCATGGATTACATAAACCTGTCGAAGCCCACGTGCCGCAAGGCTTTCACGACAAAACAGAGCGATAATTTGGCACATCTACTTGCATGTCGGGATGGTTTTTAGCTAATTTTAGAACTCCCTTTTTGTATATAGAATGACTCTGGGGCATGCATGTCTACATTCTCCAGTGACCATCCTGTCGAGTTTCCCGGTCTCCTAGCTAATCTATTTTATGTCGTTGCTTCATCAAATAAGTACCGAACCTTCAATACCTCATCGATGACTGTCACGATCCATGGCGCTTAAAATTAACACAACAAAGTGAACGGTATTCCATATTGACGAACTGGCGCAAACATCTACTACCTGTAGTATCTGAACTTTGTAATAATCGTAAACTGATAACTTAGAAATGGATATTTTATATGGCAGTACAAGCCCCTATTTTCTCACGTGTGGAGCGTGTTTTAGCTGATTTTGCCAAAAACGATAAGCCAACAAGTGCAGATTTTGCAGCAGTTCAGGCGTTAGGTAGCTTCTACGATAAGCTGGACAATTATCGAGTTGAGGCTAATACGATGAGCGATCCGGTTCTCAAATCTGAACGACACAAATCATCTCGACTCGCTGAGCATATGGCATTGGGTGGCGAAGGCAGACCTTCTTCACGATGCGATTGTCACGCAATTATTTCGGGTGGGCACAAGAAAGCGATTTTGGTGAGGGCTGTGATGGCCTGGCTTAAGCTGCGTATTGACGACCCGTGGAACGGGTGCTGGCTTCCTAGAGATTGGGAAGATAGAGCATACATGCCGAAGCACTTACAAGGTGCAGTGCCTCACAAGCGTATTCATCATGAACACTATTATGACTGGCTAGGCGGCCGCATAAACTTCATGCAGATTAATACGGCGGAGAAACTAATATTTGCACTCAATCAAATTCGTAGGGCTTTACAATCTGGCGCAGTTCCGCCCGAGGTCATGCCACAAACAGGTCGTAAATAATGCTTTACACAGTCTTACTTGACAACAAAAGCTACCTCGATCCGATGTTTAACAGCGACCAGTTAGATAGGCTTGTCGGGACTCTTAATGGCGAAACAGTGGCAAATAGAATTGAGCTGAACAATACACCTCGCTCGTTTGCGGGCGTATTCAGTGAACCATTGCAAATTGATTTTCCAGTTTTTAAGAAAGCAAAGGCCAAACTGCTAGTGCCCGATATTGCTGTCTCTGAAGGTCGCCTCTTTCTTAATAAAAAGGCTTACAACGCACTTAAAGATTTAATAAAGAATGATGGCGAATTTATACCTGCGACTTACAGTGAAGGTGAGGCCTTCATATTTACTCCGTTTAATGTTGCGGAAAAAATTGATGCATTAGATTTAAAATTAAGCAAAAAAAACGAATTGGGCGATCTAGAAAACCTTTCTTTTCACGAAGAAAAATTGAAAGATTGGGTAGTTTTTCGTGCGGAATTTAACGCATTTCATACACTACAAGTAACGCAAGCGTTCGTCGATGCCATTAAAAAAAATGATTTAAAGGGTTTATATATCACTTCAAATTTAGGTTCAGTTTTCGCTGTAGACCGAGCCGAAGTTTCAAAGTTAAATTAGCTTGTGAAGTCGTTTTCAGGCGGTATGTTTGTTTGATGGAACCCAATTAATAATGGGTTTACGCGGTCGCTCAATATTTCGGCAGCACTTCTTCCTTTATAACCGGGTGCTAACACATAATCTCCTTGAGCGCCAAAATGTCAGCAAGAGAGCCAATCGTTTCGGTGGAGCATTTTGTTCCTCTTATCAAATGCTTTGCGCGAAAACCAAATTGAGTTGGACCTTCATAGTCGGCCAACAAGGTGTCGCCCACGAAGAGACACTGAGCCGGATCCACTTTCGCTCTATCTACAACCCATTGGTAAATTTCTCGCTCAGGCTTTATATAACCAACGTCATAGCTCAAGCATTTGAGGAGTGGAACATCAGGCAACAACTGTTCGAGCACTGCACCATAGGGTTTTGCGAGGTTGGAGCATACAGCTATGGGAATATGCCAATCCGATAACTGGCGTATTGTGGGAATCACGTCCTCAAATAATGCCAAGCTGGCAAGTTCTTGCTCAATGTCAATCTGAAGCTGTGTGATCATCTGTGTCGGTGGAACAATCCCCATCGCTGAGAATAGCTCGGCCGGATCTTCCGAGCGCGTCATCAAGAATCGGGCATCACCCGGCCCGGGTGAGCGGCCTTGTTGTCGCGCCCACTGCAACACTTTGCGAAATGGATGATGTTTCACTCCAAACTTGATGAGAGTTCCATACAAATCAAAAATTACCAATTTGGGGCGCATCGTAAACCTGTGCACAATGACTAGGTGGATTAATAAAACGCACTGCATTACTTAAATTCAAACTGCGCGCCTCGTGCGCTTGCGTATGCGGCGCGTATGGTTAAGTTTTCTCTATCCGGCTCCAATCCAAATTGATAGCGAGAGTTTTCCTGACACCATGAAATGTTTTTCTCGCTGCGCCCCCACTGGTATCGGGGATGCTTTTTTCCATATTTTTTGAAATAGTATTCCTGATCCAATCGTATGATTAATTCACGTGCAGACTCTGAATCTTCGTTCGGAATTGAGATGGTAGGAAATTCGGATGCAATAAAGGGAGGAAGATCTGTGCCTACGAACCAATCCCATAAACCAAAAGAAAAAGCCTTGGGTTTCCACATATGGTGTGCAGCTCCACCGTAGGCGGTCATCACAAAACCTTTCGCCGGCCAATCACCGTAGGATATATCTCCGGCCCTTAACTCTTCAACGTTCATGGTGCCGGAGGCAATGATGACCAGTTTATGTGCTTCACTGCTAAGCTGCTTCGCAATATTTTTTTCTCGATCCGTTGGTTCCGCCCCCTTTACCTCAAAAAAACAATCCAGTTCAGGCAACCAAAAATCGGGTAAATACAAGGTTCCTTCGGAAAGTCGAAAACCTTCTTTTTCATACTCCCAGATAATGTTTAGTGCATCGAAAAATACTGCCCATCGAGCCTCCAGGCGAGAGCGAAATTGGCAACCTTTATACCGTGTTTTAATCGATTGTATGACCATGCAGTCTCCTTCAGTCGTTTTATCGTTCGCTATGGGTTTCAATCAGAAAAATTGCCAGGGTTGATGCAGCTCCAACGGCCAGTTTGGCATGTCGCGAACTGAGTCCCCGGGATTTTGCATTTTTGCCATGGCCAGTGCCATAGCTATTTCTTAACTCAGCAACACCGTAGGTAATATCGGCAAGATTTTTCAGCAGTCGTTTTATACTGTCACTTGCTTTCACTTCATCCGGAATATCAGAAGGCGTTAGCTTTAATTCCGCCGCTGTTTGCTTTACCAGTTTGGGGAGTTCAAGATTGCCATCCAGAGTTATACCTCGGTCTTCTAATATGGTTTTACACACGGTTTCAACAAGCTCTTTCGCTGTCCCTATCGCAAGTCCCGGATCATTATCAACAGCGCTTTCCATGCGCGTAATCTGCGCGTTTACATAACTGGCATCAGCTGCCAGAAATTCTTTTTTTAAGGAGCTGATATTGAGTTCGGCAGATAATGCAATTTGGCGTGCAGCATACAGTTCCCGATTTCCGATCTTTGTTTTTGGCACAATTTCGTAACCGTCATTCGCTAATAATAAATTGTATGCCTGTTTTAATTTTTCGATATCTTCCTGGGACGTTCTCACCACGGGATGGAGCGTTTCGCATAAGAACCGCAGAAATATATCATCTTCTGCATGCATCAAATCGAATCGGGGATCGGTAAATATCCAGTCATCACCCCAGTCATCATTATTCACGCGGTGCTGCCAAATATCGCCATACGCATTTTCGTAACGGTAATCCGTGGATGGCATTTCTTTTAAACTGTACAAGCGTGAAAGGAACTCCGGTTCCTCAAGCCTGCCGCTCCAAGCAATATTTTCGATTAGAATAAGATCAGAAATGTCCCGCCGCGTTGCTTCTGAGATTGTTGGATTCACCATGTCATCTGATCCTTGTTTTCCGTTACTTGTTTTAGTTGGCGAGTGTGAATTGGTTGCCTAGTGACTCCAGCAGTTGGTTTTTCACGGTCAGCTCAGTTTTAACTGTCACCAACTCAATCTCGATAGACTTGAAGGCTTTGTCCATCACTCCCAATCGTTCACCGAGGCCGTTCTTATCGCTCAACAGTCGATCACGCACAAGGGTGAGTTCGACGATGTGATGGGTAGCTGTTTGGTACTGATTGCTGACGGCCAACAATTTTGACTCTGCTATCTGTAGCTGCTGCCCTGCATCATTCAGTGTCTTGCGAAGTTGGCGCACCTCGGCGGTCAGCTCGGCGTTGGCGGTATTGAGGTGGGTCAAATCAGTTTGTTTGATCGATAAGGTCTGGTTGAGCTGGCGGATCTCGGCTTGTAGTTGTTGTACCTGATGTTCATGACGCCGCTGATCCTGGTCGCGCTGGTCTTTGACCGACTGCCGGTAGTGTTCCAGGGCTTCTCGGGCATGCTGGTGTTTTTCATCCAGGGAGCGGATGTGGTTATCTTTTTCTGCGAGTAATACGTCTTTGCCTACCAGTTGCTGCTCCAGCCGTCCCAGCATAATCTTTTGTGCCTCTGCTTCGGCAGTCAAAGTGTTATGAGTTTGCTCCAATTTAGTTAACTGGGCTTTCAGTCGCTGGTTTTCATCGGTCGTGCTGGACAGTGTCTGTTGCTGGGATTCTAACTGGGCTTTCAAGCTATCCGTAGTTGCTTGCAGACTGGCTTCCCGTGTAGCGATGAGCTCTTGGGCCTCCTGGTGCAGTTGGGCAGAGAGCTGCCCGACCAGTGAACCCAAAGTCTCGCTGATGGCGGGTTTGTTGCCGACATTTAGCGGGTTTTCGTCCGCCAATTCTTTTAGATATCGGTGGATAGTCGCTTTGGAGCCGGTATTACCGAGCTCAACGCGCACCGCATCGATGGAGGGGTTCATTCCTTTGGCAACAAGCGCATCCCGTGCCTTTTTGACTTGGTATTTGTTGATGCCGCTGTTTGCCATTACTTGTCCGCCCTGTTTATTCTGTACTGCAGTACATACCATGTAATTACATACTAAAATGAACAGAAAATAAGATCAATAAATAAGCATTAATAACATTAGATAATCATGACTTATTTCGTGTTATAGCGTTTTTTAGCTTATTGATGAGAAAAAACAGTACATATTAGGGTTTCTATACGGATCCACCCAGACGTTTGGCGCGCAATAACGGAGGAAGGCTGAGTGCATAGGACAGCGCAATGTCTAAGAACAACGATTGAAAGAGAGCCAACTTCGACACCGAATGAAGAAAAGGTCCGCCAACGGGGTCGAAACAGCAGTCTGCATCCGCTAAGCATGTAAGCAGCATCCAGTGATGGCCTCACGAGGTGACAATTTCACCAGCGTAGAGAGGCTCGGTTGCTCGAACGGCATTTAAAAATTGAGGGTGGAGAATGTCATTGTTAATGTAGTGGAAGAAAATGGGCTGGGATCTCAACGGCCTTTGGCGCGACCTGAAGTTCGATGTAAACCATGTGGATAGGTTCGGGCGTATCGCCATTGCTGGGGATATTGGGCAAGCATGGAGAGCGAAGCTTTCCGATCCGTATTTCCTTCGGCCAAGATGCGTTTTTTCGATCCTACTGAATCAACAGCGCTGGGGCTTGGGCGGTCAATACTTACGGAGGTAACGCAACATGAGTGATGTCAATCTCGATCTCGGCTCGACTGGAAAGCGCAGAACGCTTTGGATTGTGCTCTCGCTCAATGTGGCCATCGCGGTGGGGTTCTTAGCGACAGGTTATATCGGAAATTCCACCGCGTTAATCGCCAACGGCCTCGACAATTCGTCCGATGCCGTCGTATATGGTTTAAGCCTGCTCGCCTTGACTCGCTCACGCACTTGGAAACGCGGTGCGGCGCGTTTCTCCGGCATCATGCTCCTGATCTTCGCTGCCGGGGTCGTGCTGGATGCGATCCGTCGCTATTTTGAAGGATCGGAACCCATCGGCGCGATGATGATGACGATGGCTGCCGTTGCAGCGGTCGTCAATCTCCTATCTCTCTATCTGCTTAAAAACTTGCAAAATAAGGATGTGAACCTGCGCGCTGCAACGACCTTCAGCATTAACGATTTCGTCTCCAATGGCGGGGTCATTCTGGCAGGAATCATCGTTATTTGGACAGGTTCCAATTGGCCTGACTTGCTCGTCGGGATCGCTGTCGCAGGAATTGCGCTCTATGGCGCTATCGATATTTTGCGCGATGCTCACATGGATGTTCACGAGGAACGCAGAACCAGGCATGGGGAAGAATGATTAACAATTCTGTATCGCTCTTCCATGTTTCAATGAAAGATATTACTCACACATGTAAAGCCAAGATTCTTGGATGTCTCTCGATGTATAAGCTTACGATTGAGCTTCAGCATGTTCATCGCTCTGCGTCATTTCGTCGCGGCAAGGCTCCTCCTCAAGTTCGAACTCGACAGTAGTGTGACTTAAATCAAACTCAGCCAGCGCTTCGGACAACTGGCGTTTTAGGTTTCGCTGATCTTCCAGTGAAAAACCCACGGCGAGTTCAATATGAACCGTTAATACGTGACTTTCGCCGTCCAGCGACCACAAATGCAGGTGATGGAAATTTTTAATTTCCGAGATATTTCTGAGTGTCGCTTCAATTTTTTCTGCAAGATCCTTATCGGGTACGCCTTGTAAAAATATCTTTAACGTTGAGCCTATATTTCTGACTACATTTACCAGGATAAACAAGGTGAAGCCGATCGCTAAAATAGGATCGAGGATTGGCCACTCCACAAACATCAACACGACAGAAACGATAAAAACGGCAACCCATCCCAGCACGTCCTCCAGCAAGTGCCAGTTGAGTACTTTTTCGTTAAGCGTTTTTCCCTTGCTGAGTTTAAATGCAGCGAAACCATTTACCGCGATACCGAAAATGGACAGCGCCAGCATGCCTTCGGTCACGGGCATTTCGGGATTGAAAAGACGAGGAATGGATTGATATAACACCCAGCTTGAGCCGGCGATAAGGACGATGCCGTTGATGAGCGAGCCCAATAACGATAAACGTTTATAGCCATATGAAAACGAATTGGAGGCAGGTTTCTTCCCCAGCTTTGCGAGAACCCAGGCTAGTCCAATAGAAAGGCTGTCACCGAGATCGTGAACCGCATCCGCCATAATCGCGGTGCTGTTGGTAAGTACGCCCCCAATAAATTCAATAATCGTGAATCCAACATTGAGAAAGAATGCCCAGCCGATTCGTGTACTGCTGTCATCGTCGTGTGAATGAGAATGCATTGCTCCTCCTGCTTTGAACCATTGAAATAAAAAAACGAGGCGAACCCCGGCCAGAGCCGGGGCGCATCCCTTATTTCTTGATGTGTTTATCCCGGCGATGGACCCACTGATACAGTACGGGCAGCACCAACAACGTCAGAATAGTTGAAGAAATAATGCCCCCGATAACGACTGTGGCGAGCGGTCGCTGAACCTCCGCACCGGTGCCGGTGTTTAAGGCCATTGGCACAAACCCAAGACTTGCGACCAATGCAGTCATCAACACCGGGCGCAGCCGGATCATCGCGCCTTCTATGATCGACTCGGTCAACTGCCCGGTTTCATGCCACAGCTGACGTATAAAGGCGAGCATCACCAAGCCATTGAGCACAGCCACGCCGGAGAGCGCAATAAAGCCGATTCCGGCCGAGATCGATAGCGGCATATCGCGCAGATATAACGACAATACGCCGCCTGTCAGGGCGAGTGGCACACCACTGAAAATGATCAAGGCATCCTTGAGTGAGGCGAAGGCCATGACCAGGATACCCAGTATCACCAACAGGGTAAGTGGTACCACAATGGATAGGCGCTGACTGGCAGACTCCAACTGTTCAAAGGTGCCGCCATAGTCCAACCAATAGCCCGGAGGGATGTTCGCGTTTTCACGGATGCTGGCTTGCACCTCGTTCACGAAACTCCCCAGATCACGCCCCCGGACATTGGCGGTGACCACGATTCGGCGCTTGCCGTTTTCACGGCTGATCTGCGCTGGCGCAGGTGAGATATCCAGTGTTGCGACTTCTTCGAGGGGAACATAATCTCCGTTTGGGAGAGGCACCGGTAAAAACTTCAAACGGTCGATATCACGGCGCGTTGTCTCCGGCAGGCGCACCACCAATTCAAAGCGCCGATCCCCTTCATAAATGATCCCGGCCGATTCACCGCCAATCGCCGCAGATACCCAATCTTGAAGGTCGGCAACATTCAAACCGTAGCGACCCAGGGCGGTGCGATTCGGGATAACAGACAGTGTGGGCAACCCTGTGACCTGCTCAACCCGAGCATCAGCGGCCCCTTCAATTGAATTCACCACTTTAAGCACATCATTGGCCGTTAACACGAGCTGATCCAGATCATCACCGAAAATCTTGATGCCCAGATCGGCGCGCACACCGGAAATCAATTCGTTAAACCGCATTTGAATCGGTTGGGTAAACTCGTAATTGTTGCCCGGTAGCTCCTCCAGGGCACGTTCCATTTCCTCAACGAGTTCGGCTTTGGTTTTGGAGGGGTCCGGCCATTCACTACGCGGTAAAAGCGTCACAAAATTATCAGCGACGTTGGGTGGCATGGGATCTGTGGCCACTTCCGCAGTGCCGATTCGCGCAAAGACCTTATCCACTTCTGGGAACGCCTTGATTTTCCGCTCAAGAATCTCCTGCATTTCCACGGCTTGCTCCAGCCCTGTGCCTGGGATACGCATCGCGTGCAGCGCGATGTCCCCTTCGTTCAATTGAGGAATAAACTCCGAACCCAGAGTGGTAGCCAACCACAAACAAAACACAACCAGCACAGAGGCAAAACCGACCACGGCCCAGCGAAATTTCAACGCAAGATTAAGCAACGGTTTATAGGCTGATTTCGCTTTGCTGATAACGATGCTTTCTTTTTCGCTGATTTTGCCATTCATAAACACGGCAACGGCAGCGGGTACCACCGTTAACGAAAGCACCATGGCAGACAGCAAGGCCATTACCACCGTGGCCGCCATCGGGTGAAACATCTTGCCTTCCACACCAGTCAGGCTAAATATCGGAATGTAGACGATGGTGATAATGGCCACACCAAACAAACTGGGGCGAATCACTTCGGACGTTGCGTCGAACACCGTATTGAGCCTTTCACGCAGCGCTTGCTGACCGTTTTTGTGTTGCGCTTCGGCCAGACGGCGGACACAGTTTTCAACAATGATCACCGCACCGTCGACGATCAAACCAAAATCGAGCGCTCCCAAGCTCATCAGATTGGCCGATACCCCTGTTTTCACCATTCCGGTGATCGTCATCAACATGGCCAGCGGAATGACCGCCGCCGTAATCAAGGCCGCACGGAGATTGCCCAACAAGAGAAACAGCACCACGATAACCAGCAGTGCGCCTTCCATCAGGCTTTTCGAGACGGTGGCAATGGCTTTATCGACTAAAGCAGTGCGATCGTACACCGCCTCGGCAACCACTCCTTCGGGTAATGAGGCTTGAATATCACTGAGCTTGCTCGCTACATCTTGGGCGACTGTGCGGGAATTCTCGCCGATCAACATCATGGCGGTACCCAACACGGTCTCTACGCCATCCCGTGTTGCGGCGCCGGTGCGCAGCTCTTTACCAATCGCAATCTCGGCAACATCCTTGATTTTTATCGGCACGCTGTTGTGTTCGGCAATGATGACATTACCTATGTCGTCCACCGTTGCGAGCTGACCAGGCGAACGTACCAAAAGCTGCTGCCCATTTCGCTCGATATAGCCCGCGCCCCGGTTGTCGTTATTTGCCTGTAAGGCTTGCACGACCTTTTCAATACTGACTTTGTAAAGCAGTAATTTCGTGGGGTCAGGCATCACGTGGTATTGCTTGTTGTAGCCGCCAATACTGTTGACCTCGACAACGCCTTTCACCTGGGCCAGTTGAGGCTTAATAATCCAATCCTGGATTTCCCGAAGTGCGGTTGCGGTGTAGGGCTCACCATTGGACATGCGGGCATCGGGTGTAGCCTGCACGGTGTACATAAAGATCTCACCTAACCCGGTGGAGATGGGTCCCATTTCCGGTTCAAGCCCCGGCGGTAAGACACTTTTGATCGCGCCCAGTCTGGCGTTAATCAGGTTCCGAGCGAAATAGATATCGGTGCCTTCTTCAAACACGACCGTGACTTGAGACAAGCCATAACGTGACAGCGACCGCGTGTAAGAAAGCTCGGGCAAGCCGGCCAGTGCGGTTTCCACCGGATAGGTAATGCGCTGCTCCGATTCCAGTGGCGAATAACCCGGTGCGGCCGTATTGATTTGTACCTGAACATTAGTGATATCGGGTACCGCGTCAATCGGGAGCTTTTGATAGCTCCACACGCCCACGCCGACAATCAGGAAAATAAAACATAAAACCAGTAAGCGCCTTTCAATTGCCAGGCGCACAATAGAATCAATCATGATGTGCCCCTTTTAGTGTTCGTGTTCGGCTTCGGATTTTTCGATGTCGGCTTTGATCAGATAGCTGTTTTCGCTGACGTATTCATCACCCGATTTAAGCCCATCAACCACTTCATAAAAGTGATCATCCCGCTGACCCAATACAAGCGGCGTAAAGGTATATTCATCGCCATGTTTAACAAACACCCCTTGGCGACCGCCCAGGGTTTGTACCGCATCTTTCACAACCGCCAGAGAAACCGGAACGCGTCCGACTTCCACACGTGCCTCAACCATCAAACCCGGGGACAAGGTTTGTTGGCTATTGTCCAGCTTGACCCGCGCCAACTGATAAGGGGATTCCATCGAAGGCACAATATGATTGACCGTGGATTCCACGCCGCCATTCGCGGCTAAAATATGGACGGATTGGCCTTCTGAGACCGACGATTGCTGCGCGGGATAGACACGCAGCTCCGCCCACACGGTGTCAAAGTTGGCAATGGAAAACAGAATTTGATCCTGCGTGCTCTCTCCGGTATTGGCGTGACGCTGAACAATGCGCCCTGAAATGGGCGAGCGTATTTGGTAGGTCTTAAGGCTTTCATTGGATTCAATTTCTGCCAGGACATCACCGGTTTTTACACGATCACCGAGGGTGACCTGAACAGACTTGACCAGCCCCTCAAAGCGGGCGCGGACATGACTCAGTTGTTCTGGCGCCGCCACCAGCGAACCGTAAACGGTGATGGTTTGGTGAAGCTCTTGCGCGTTTGCCGTGGCGGTGACAATGCCCACTTGTTGAGCCATGTCGCCATCAATGTGGCTGCTGTTTTCTTCTCCGTGTTCATAGTCTTGATCATTTTCAGCCGCGTAAACATCCGTGGTGAAGACAAAGACTAAAGCCGTAAGTATGGTAATTAATCGCGTTTTCATAGTCATAAATTCCGTAGGCGTGAGGGGCTATCAAGCCTGAATAAAATGGGTTGAATTATTTGTTGAAGGCTTCGCTGGTTAGCTTTTCAATCAGCGCCTGACTGATGAGAGCTGTCGATGCCGCATCGATACGCGCCTGTTTGGTGGCAAGCAATTCTTCCTGAGCAGCAATTAAATCGAGATATCGATAACGCCCGTTTTCGTAGGCCTCGCGGGTTAGTTTGAGCGCGTTTTCCAGAGCCGGAATCACCACGTTTTCGGTTTTCTGGGCTGCCGCGATGCTTTGCTTTCTCAGTGAATAGGCTTCAAAAAGTTGGGCATGCAAACGCAAAAGCAGATCCTGTCGGGCATAATCCACGACATTGCGATTTGCCAGCGCAGCCTTCACTTCACCACTGCTGCGTTTATTAGAAAACAACGGAATGGAGAG
>CANQXU010000056.1 GCA_947627865.1 uncultured Paenochrobactrum sp.
ATTTGCAGGCAGATATTACCGAGCCCAATCATTGTCAGCAATATCGCGCTATCAGCCTCTTGATAGCCGATTTTAGCGCCAAATACTGGAAATAAAGCAAAGCCGCCTGTCTGTACCGCCCCGTAAACAAAGACCGCAATCGTAGCGCTGGGAACCGAAAAGATAAATGGTATGAAGGGGACATGTTCACCCTCTTCAAAATCGGGACTGTCCCGGCGCGCAATAATGACAGGTATGAGCGCTAATAATATGATGATAAATCCGGCATAAAATGACCCGCCGCCGCTACTGCCCATTTTGGCAAAGACCCAAGGCCCAATAGCAAAACCAAGCGAGAGCGCTGTAGCATAGCAGCCAAGCACCAAGCCACGTCGGCGAGGCGGGGCTGATGTGTTAATCCAGTATTCCGATAGAACGAAAATGACTGTCAGACAAAAATGCATAATGATACGGAGAACAAACCACATCCATATCTGTTGGAAGTAATAAAAGCCTAAGAACGAAAATGCACCTATAATCAGCATGATAACCATGCTTCTGGCGACACCCAGCCTTGCGGCTATAGGTGCTGCCAAGGGGGCGGCGGCAATGGAGGCGAGCCCAGCAAAGGCCGTATTGGCGCCAATCATGGTTGATGAATAGCCGCGGCTTTCAAGTAATAGGCTAAGAAGGGGAATGCCAAGGCCAATGGCTACACCCACCGCAGTTACTGTGGCAATGGCTGCAGCGAGCGAGCGCCATTGTGTTACATGGCGGTAATCTTTATTGACTTGGTGCATAAAGGTTAAATCACTTCACGGGTCAGGCGGCCATAGCGGGTCAAATATTGCACTACTGGCAATGATGCAGGCAAATAGCAATCTGTATCTGTCAATAATATTTGCGCATCATTTAAAATTCTGGATGTAATATCCGCTATATTAAGGGTCGCGGCTTTTTCAAGCGATATCCAGCCTAAATCTTCCAGCTCCCCACAAGAAATCAGCGTTTGATCAAAGCCGCTATTAATCTGATCGCGAAATATTATAAAAAATCTTGTGTCAAAACGGCGGCTAAAAGCGGGCGGTGTGACTGCACGCGCAAAATATCGCAGATTTTCCAAATCCGGGATGGAGCCACCTTGCATAAACTGTTCCCAGCCCGGATGATTAGCTGTAACGACATTGCTGTTGCCGGCACTCGTTAAAGGCGAGGAAAAGGCAGTCGCAAGCTTTAAGCCTGTTTCTTCAAATGTTTCTCTGATGGCACAAAGGGCCAGAGCTTTGGCGCGGCGCTTGCTTGCTTTACTACCCATACCGGCCAAAAGTTTTTCCTGATCCGCTTTATTCAACTCATTTGCAGATGTGACAGAGCCGTCCTCATTGTCTGAGCGTCCGCCTGGAAAAACATATTTGTCAGGCATGAAAACAAGTTGCTTATTTCTGCGCCCCATAAGGACTTTAGGCATCTTTGATTGACGGTCTATGATGAGCAGTGATGATGCATCTCTGATTCGAACCACTTTACGGGCATTACTTTGTTGTTCTGCTGATTGGGAAACAGGTACTAAACCGCCGTCGTTACTCAATGGTCAATCCTATAAATAATATCAGGCATCACCTTCTTCGGTGCCGCCAAAGCCATGCATATACAAAGCCCATTGCAGTCCGACAATGGCTCCTTTAACTGGCTGCATAAGTACCAATGCGGAAACAAGTGTCAAAGGTGTCCAAATCATCAAATGCTGTAATAGTGACAGTTTTGTGGTTGCTTCAACATACATCACAGCTGCTATTACAATATGACCGACAATAACAATTGTTAGATAAGCAGGTAAGTCATCTGCACGTTGTGGAAGATAATCTTCTCCGCAGACTTCACATTCTTTGACAGGTTTCATAAATGCCCGAAAAAGCTTGCCTTCACCACAATTAGGACAGCGACACTTAAGTCCACGCCACATTGATTGACCTAAATGGCGATGCGCTCTTTGCGGCGCAGTGTTTCCACCAAATATCTGGGGTGCAGTAGAGCTATTATCGGGCACTTCAGTCATTATCGGCCTCTTTTTTTACCGCGGGGAAATGCACGTTCTTTTCTGCCGCGTGCACTACGCCCTGACTTGTGAAAAGAAAGCGTTGACTGTGGAAGAGGGTGCGGCTCGGATATCATCTCAAACCGTAAAGCTCCTGCAACAGGCAATGCCTCAATCAGTTTTACATCCACCACATCTCCAAGACGGTAGCCTTTTCCGCTTCTTTCGCCTGCTACAGTGTGGCTGGCTTCGTCGTAAAGATAATATTCATTGCCTAAAGTTGAAATAGGAATAAAGCCATCCGCACCATATGTCGCAAGTGTGACAAACAATCCGGCTTTCGTGACCCCATTAATTCGGGCCGAGAATTCGTCGCCCAAATGTGCGGCCAAGTGGTGAGCAATCAAGCGGTCAACGGTTTCACGCTCTGCCAGCATTGCACGCCGCTCAGTGAATGAAATCTCTGTGGCAATTTCTGCGAGCTGTTGCTCTTCATCTTTTGTCAGTGAACCCTCGCCCAATTTTAAGGCACGGATGAGGGCTCTGTGAACAATCAGATCAGCATAACGGCGAATGGGTGACGTAAAATGCGCATATTTAGACAGTGTTAACCCAAAGTGACCGATATTATCCGGATTATACTCTGCTTGGCTTTGTGATCGAAGAACGACCTGATTGACCAGTTCCTCATGCTCGCTGCCACGCACACGGCTAAGAATATTATTGAACTGGGCTGGCTTCAGCTCCGCTCCACGTGCCAAAGTGATTTCCAGTGTTTTCAAAAACTCGCGCAACGCTTCTTGTTTCGCCAGTGATGGAGAATCGTGAATACGATAAATCAGTGGCTGCTCGTGGCGCTCCAATGTTTCTGCCGCACAGACATTCGCCTGTATCATACATTCTTCAATGAGTTTATGCGCATCTAGCCGTTCCGGCACAATCACGCGATCAACTTTGCCCTCGGCTGTGAGAAGAATTTTTCTTTCCGGTAAATCCAGTTCCAGTGGTGCCCGTTTGTCACGCCCGCGCTTCATAGCATGATAAGCATCCCATAATGGCTTTAAAATACTATCAAATATCGGTGCGGTCTTGTCATCCAAAGCACCATCAATAGCAGCTTGTGCTTGCTGGTAGGATAGTTTGGCAGCAGAGCGCATCATGATACGATGAAAACTATGTGCTTTCTTGCGTCCATTGGATGTGAAAACCATGCGAACGGCCATGGCTGGACGATCTTCGTGCTCGCGCAATGAACACAGATCATTGGAAATACGTTCAGGCAGCATAGGTACAACACGATCAGGGAAATAAACCGAGTTTCCTCGTTTATACGCTTCCGCATCCATAGGCGAGCCGGGTGTTACATAAGCGGCGACATCGGCAATGGCGACAATAACAATATGCCCTTCCGGATTAGCCTCACTCATGTCTGGCATGGCAAAAACCGCATCATCATGGTCCTTGGCATCAGCAGGATCAATCGTCACAAAGGCAATGTCGCGCCAGTCCTCGCGGGCATCAAGCGAAGCAGGTTGAGCATTCTGCGCTTGCTGCAATACCTCGTTAGGAAAAATATGCGGTATTTCATGTGCATGTATAGCGATCATGGAGAGCGCTTTTTCGCTGTCCAATGCACCGACAATTTCACTGACTTTACCGATAGGCAAGCCGAACTTCTTTGAAGGCGCCGCAGTATCGACCTCAACGAGATCACCAGCCTTAGCATCGCCCAAAGATTGCGGGTCAATGATAACTTCAGACTGTTTGCGGTCAACTGGCTCAAGGCGCCATTCCCCATCAGAAATTTGACGAAGGATGCCAAGCACAAGTCTTGTTCGCTTCTCAAGTTTTTTGATAACACGGGCAGAATAAATTGTGCCGTGATTGCCATCATTGTTACGGAAAATCTTTGCCATAACACGGTCGCCAACGCCGACAACGGGGACTTTGTCACCACTACGGGCGCGTCGGATACTAACAATAGGCGCTTTTCCGGATTTACCTTCATCCCACTCAACCGGTTTGGCGAGCAGGCCGCCGTCACGATCTAGTGCTTTGATATCCAGCACTGAAATGGGGGGGAGTGAGCCCGGACGCGAAAGGCGCTTTGCCCGCTTTTCAACCGATCCGTCATCTGCCAGATCACGCAAGATATCTTTCAGATGAATGCGTGCATCACCTTTAAGGTTGAAGGCTTTTGCAATATCACGTTTGCCGGAACGATCAGGGTTCTCGTCTATATATTTTAATATATCTTCACGAGTGGGCAAAAAGGCGTCATTTGACGCCTTTCCGTGCAATTTTTCTTTTGCGCGCCGCTCCGACCGCGTTGATTTTGACTTAGGTTTGGAGATGGTGCGCGCCAAAGTTTATTCCTCAGTTTTTTCTTTAGGTTTAGCAGTTGCTTTTTTAGTTGTCGTTTTTGGTTTTGTTGCTTTTTCCGGCTCTTCGTCACCAGCGTCTTTTGCAGCAGCTTTTTTAGCGGCAGGCTTTTTCGCTGGTGCTTTTTTCGCTGCGGTTTTCTTTGCAGGAGCTTTAGCGGCGGTGGCTTTTTTCGCCGGAGCCTTTTTCTTCTTCGCACTACCAGCTTTAGCAGCAATAAGAGCAAGAGCTTCTTCTAATGTAACTTCTGCCGGATTTTTATCTTTTGGCAGAGTTGCATTAATTTTATTCCAGTTGACATATGGGCCATAGCGTCCGTCACGAACAGTTATGCTGCCACCATCCGGATGATCACCAAGAGTTGCCAAAGCCGCTGGCGTTGCTCTGCCACGTCCACCGCCTTGGCTGGCTTTATCAGCAAGAACTGCAACAGCGCGGTTTAAACCAACTGTGAAAACTTCTTCGACATTTTCCACATTGGCATAGACACCCTCATGCAAAACATAAGGACCATAACGACCAATACCGGCTGTGATCATTTTACCCGTTTCAGGATGCAGTCCGACTTCGCGCGGTAGTGATAAAAGCTGAAGCGCTTTTTCATAATCCATACTGTCTGGTGTCCAGCCTTTCGGCAGGCTCGCACGCTTTGCTTCTTTGCCTTCGCCCACTTGTATATAGGGACCAAAGCGGCCAGTACGCAGCGTAATCTCCTCACCGCTTTCAGGCTCGACCCCTAGTGCTCGTGGTTCATTGGATGCAGCTTCTCCGTCAGTATCGCCACCGAGCTGGCGTGTGAAATTACAATCAGGGTAATTTGAACAGCCGACAAATGCACCATAACGGCCAAGTTTGAGAGACAGTTGACCACTGCCGCATGACGGGCATGAGCGAGGGTCACTGCCATCTCCCCGATCAGGGAAGGCAAGCGGAGCAAGCTCTTCATTGAGTGCGTCAAGAACATTGGTAACCCGCAATTCTTTTGTGCCGTCAACAGTCAGCGAGAAGTCATTCCAAAAATCTCTGAGTACATCTTTCCATAACAGCTTGCCGTCAGAGATAAGATCCAGCTTTTCTTCGAGATCAGCGGTAAAATCATACTCGACGTAACGGCGGAAGAAACTTTCCAGGAAGGAGGTGACCAAACGACCTTTTGCTTGCGGGAATAATCTCCGCTTTTCAATGGTGATATAGTCGCGATCACGCAAAGTCGCGAGAGTTGCAGCATAGGTTGATGGTCGGCCAATACCCAGCTCTTCCATCTTTTTGATAAGTGTTGCTTCAGAATAACGAGGAGGCGGCTCAGTAGAATGCTGAGTTGCTTCAATTTTTTGTTGTTTAAGTGGCTCGCCTTGAATGATTTCAGGTAGTTTTGCGCTATCCTCATCATCGTCTTCTTCTTCACGATGATCCGTATAAGCAGCTAAAAAGCCGTTGAAACGGGTAACCGACCCGTTAGCGCGCAATCCTGCAACGCGCGATCCATTGGTCGCTTCAATATCAACGGTTGTACGTTCGATATCGGCAGCTTGCATCTGGCTGGCAATGGCGCGCTTCCAGATCAGCTCGTAAAGACGGGCTTGGTCTTCATCGAGAAAGCGGCGCATTTCCTTTGGATGACGGCTGAAATCTGTAGGGCGGACCGCTTCATGCGCTTCCTGCGCATTTTTAGCTTTACTGGAATAATAGCGCGGCTTTTCAGGCACATAATTTGCACCAAAGCTTTCTGCGATTGCACTGCGTGCAGCATTGATTGCCTCAGGAGCGATTTGAACGCCATCCGTACGCATATAGGTAATAAGACCAGTGGTTTCACCACCAATATCGATACCTTCATAGAGTTTCTGCGCGACTTGCATTGTGCGTGAAGCAGAGAACCCAAGCTGTCCTGATGCCGCCTGCTGAAGGGTGGAAGTTGTGAATGGCGGACCTGGATTACGCTTGGTTGGTTTTGCTTCAACCATAGTGACGGCAAAGCTTGCGCCTTCAAGCATTGTCTTGATGTCACTGGCTTGCTCGCCGTTTTTGATCGCTAGTTTTGTAAGCTTCTTGCCGTCAAGAGCAGTCAGTCTAGCGGTAAAATCGTCGGAACGCGGTGTTTGCAAATCAGCGGCAATCGACCAATATTCTTCCTTAATGAAGCGCTCGATTTCAGCTTCACGATCAGAAACAAGACGCAAAGCAACGGATTGCACACGGCCAGCCGAGCGTGCCCCTGGCAGCTTTCTCCACAATACAGGTGAAAGCGTGAAGCCAACAAGATAGTCCAATGCGCGCCGTGCCAGATAGGCATCAACAAGGGGCATATCCAGATCGCGTGGGTTGGCCATCGCATCCAGAACTGCCTTTTTTGTGATCGCGTTAAAGACAACTCGCTTAACTGGCTTGGTGCCCAGTGCTTTTTTCTGTTTGAGAATCTCTAATACATGCCATGAAATGGCCTCACCCTCTCTATCAGGGTCAGTTGCCAGAATGAGGCTGTCACTCTCCTTCAGCGCCTTAACAATATCGCTAAGGCGTTTGGAGGATTGGCTATCGACTTCCCAAGACATGGCAAAATCTTCATCGGGACGTACCGAACCATCTTTGGGAGGAAGGTCGCGGACATGACCAAACGAAGCCAGAACTTTATAGTCTGAGCCTAGATATTTATTAATTGTTTTTGCCTTGGCAGGCGATTCTACGATTACGAGATTCATTAAATAAACCCGGGTTGAGCGGCACGAAGCCGTAATGGAACACACCCGAACAGGGATTTCTACTTCATCACATGAACAGCCAAACGCAATTGGTCAAGGGGTGAATGGCGCATTTGTCGTAAATTCAACTTGTGATTGATGTTTTATTGATATACCCTTGCAGGTATTGTAGATAGTAATATAATTTTAATTCATTTTGCGATTAATGTATTCAGAGTAATATATTTGCATCCCAGGGAGCAGGATGCATGGGGGCGCTCATGAATGAAGTTACTGATAATGACTTTTTAGAGTATATGGAAGATATTCTATCTGGATTAACAAAAATGGCGCAGGGAAGGGAATATCCTTCCCTTGTATTCTTAATGGATATGCTTGTTTCTGAAACAATCTCACTACGTCAAAGTGCAATAAACTTATCAATGAGTATTTCGGAGTCTGACTATCATACGAACTCTGACTTCTTTAAGTCAAAATAATGAATTGAATATCATATTCCGTTGAGAGTTGGATTATACTTTAACGGAATATAGCTATCAGCTTTCAGCAGCCAATCCTATTGAGCCATCCGGATGTCGTGTTAGTCTGCCGGCAAGCTCCAACCTTAGCAGAATCATACATAGTTTCGCGTGTTGCAGCCCAGTATGCCGTAAAAGCTCATCCATAGTGACGGGTACAAAGCTCAGCGCATTTTCAACAATGCGTATTTGTTCATCATCAATATGTTCGCTTTTAATAGGTTTGCTCGCTTGGTCTTGCGATTGAGCAATGAGGCCTTGATTAAACTGAATATCTTCAAGTGGCTGGTGATTATGATTTTCAAAGAGAGCTTGCTGTTTATTCACCCGTTCATCTAATGGTGCCAGCAACTGGCTGACATCTTCAGCTTCGGTCACGAGTGTTGCACCTTCTTTCAATAAAGAATTTGTGCCTTTCGCTCTTGGATCCATGGGCGAGCCAGGGACGGCAAAAACGATCCGCCCCATTTCAGCGGCCAACCTGGCGGTGATGAGCGAGCCCGATTTATGGGCAGCTTCAACCACAATTAATCCGGTGCTTAATCCAGCAATTATTCTGTTGCGGCGAGGGAAGTCCTGTGCGCGTGGCGCCCATCCCAACGGCATTTCAGTAATAATTGCGCCTCCTTCACGCTGTATTTGGTGATAAAGACCAGTATTTTGTTGCGGGTATGGGTGGTCAATGCCACCAGCTAAAACTGCGACTGTACCCGTTTTGAGGCTATATTCATGGGCATTTGTGTCAATGCCGCGCGCTAGGCCGGATATGATAGCATATCCCATTTCACCTAAATCATGTGCCAGCTTCTGCGCCATTCTTGCGCCGATGACGGATGCATTGCGCGAACCGACAATACCGACACCAACATGTTTGAAAATGGAACAATTGCCGAGAATGGTGATCAACGGAGGTGGCGCAGGGCTGTTGAGTAAATAATAGGGGTAATCTGGCTCGCCCATACCGATGATACGAGCGCCTATTTTTTGCGCTTGCTCAAGTTCTGCAACCGCACTTTCTTTTGTAGCGATTGAGATCGGGCGGCGTCTGCCACCTTGTCTTACCATGTCGGGAAGCATTTCCAGCGCATTTTGTGCGGATCCGCAATTCATAATTAAATCACGGAAAGTTGCCGGCCCCACATTTTCGCTTCTTAGAAGCTGGAGCCAGCTGATCTTCTGTGTGTCAGTCAGGCGAATTCCTCTGTTGAAACCCGCCTTATTCATTACTGACCTGCCTTGTTACTGTTTTTTTCACCGATTTTACTTTCCGTGCCATTGATAAGGCGCTGAATATTGGTTCGGTGTGTATAAAAAATTATCACGGTCAAAAGTGTAAAAAGTAATGCGGTTTTGCCTTCTCCTTGCATATAAAGAGAGAGAGGCGCCACGATTGTTGCGATAAGTGCAGATAATGATGAAAAGCGGGTTAGAAGTGCAACCACGATCCATACGGCAATAAAGATCAATGCTACCGGCCATGCAAGACCTATCAGGATGCCCAGATAGGTAGCAACGCCTTTACCGCCTTTGAAACCTAGCCAGACTGGATAAATATGTCCAATAAAGACTGAAAACCCTGCAATTAATGCCAAATCTTTGTTGAAATATGAAACGATGAGAACTGCGGCTGTCCCCTTCAATACATCAAGGAGTAAAGTCGCTGCCGCCAGTTTTTTGTTGCCGGTGCGCAAGACATTAGTAGCCCCAATATTTCCCGATCCGATGGATCTGATGTCACCATGACCGGTTAACTTTGTTAGCAACAGGCCAAATGGAATAGAGCCGAAAAAATAGCCCAATACAAGGGCAGCAAGAATTGCCATTGGCCCTACTTGATTGAGTGCTGTTTCGGTCATAGGCATATACTCTTATTGATTACACTGGCTGCTCTGCCACATAGAAGAATGTAGCAGAGTTACAGTTTTTACTTAAAAGGGCAATCCATGATTGCCCTCGCTAAAATTATTGATTGTCGTCTTGGTAAACAATGCGACCGCCAACTATGGTCATGACGGCTTTACCTTGAAGTCTGGCGCCTTCAAAACAAGTGTTTTTAGAGCGTGAACGCAGCTCTTCCTGCTTGACGACCCAAGGCATATCCAGATCAACAACAGCAATATCGGCGATGGAGCCAGCTTTGAGGCTTCCTGCATCAAGACCAAAAATGCGTGCTGGTGCGGTAGAAAGAACTTCAACGAGGCGCAGCAATGATATGGAATCATTATGATATAATCGTAGCGCCGCGCCAAGCAAGGTTTCAAGGCCAATTGCACCAGCCGCTGCATCTGCAAAGGGAAGGCGCTTGGTATCGACATCTTGCGGATCATGAGCAGAAACAATGATATCCAGTGTTCCTTCACGCAAAGCATCAATCATTGCCAATCTGTCTTCTTCTGCGCGCAATGGTGGTGAAAGACGAAAGAAGGTGCGGAATTCACCAATGTCATTTTCATTGAGGCAAAGATGATTGATGGAAATGCCAGCGGTAACTTTAGCGCCACTGTCTTTGGAGTTTTTAACCGCTTGAGCAGACATGGCGCAAGAAATTTGAGCCGCGTGATATTTGCTTCTGGTAAGGGCTGCCAAACGAAGATCGCGTTCAAGTGGAATAAGTTCTGCTTCTCTTGGTGTGCCTGAAAGACCAAGCCAGCTGGCAAATAGGCCTTCATTCATCACACCCGTAGCGCCCAAATGCTGATCACGGGTTTCAGATGCAATTACTGCATCAAAGTCACGTGCATAAGTCATCGCGCGGCGCATGACTTGCGCATTTTGAATGGTGTTGCGACCGTTTGTAAATGCGACTGCTCCAGCTTCTTTGAGAAGCCCGAACTCGGTCATCTCCTCGCCAATCAATTGGCGGGTAATAGCAGCAGCTGGATGAATATTGATGATTGCTGTATCTTTTGCCGTACGTTTGACAAACTCGACCAGTGCAACATCATCAATGACAGGATCTGTATCCGGCATCATGATGGCAGAGGTAATACCGCCTGCTGCTGCAGCCTGACTGGCAGAGGCAATCGTTTCACGATATTCAGCACCTGGCTCACCAATAAACACGCGGGTATCAACAAGACCCGGCATAACAGCTTTGCCATTGAGATCGATAATAGTTGCGCCTTCCGGCACACCTTGATTGTGCGCCTTGGCGCCTGATGCAGCAATCTTACCGTCTTTAATGATGACGCAGCCATGCTCATCCATTGTTTGGGAAGGATCTACAATGCGGGCATTTTGTAAGACGAGATTTGTCATAATTATTCACCCGCTTTCTGTAGTCGTCGAGGATCAAGCAGTGCTTCCATAACGGCCATACGAACGGCTACGCCCATTTCCACCTGCTGCTGAATAACGCTTTGCGGGCCGTCTGCGACTTCAGAGGAAATCTCGACACCACGATTCATTGGTCCTGGGTGCATGACCAGCGCATCCGGCTTGGCAAGCTTGAGCTTTTCTTTGTCCAATCCGTAAAAGCGTGAATATTCACGAATGGAGGGCACAAATGAGCCTGCCATGCGTTCACGCTGCAAGCGAAGCATCATGACGACATCTGCGCCTTTAATACCTTTTTCCATTGAGTTGTAAACTTCGACGCTCATATCTTCTATGCCAGAAGGTAGTAATGTGGATGGAGCAACCACGCGCACGCGCGCGCCCATAGCATTGAGCAAGATAATATTGGAGCGAGCAACGCGAGAATGCAGCACATCACCGCAAATTGCGACAATCAGATTGTCAAGATGACCTCTGGCACGGCGGATGGTAAGGGCATCAAGTAATGCTTGAGTGGGATGCTCATGGGCACCGTCACCCGCATTAACAACACTACAGCCAACTTTTTGTGCAAGCTGTGCGGCAGCACCAGCGCTAGCATGTCGGATTATCAAAATATCAGGCTGCATGGCATTTAATGTCATGGCCGTATCGATCAGAGTTTCACCCTTTTTTACCGATGAATTGCCGACAGACATATTCATCACATCTGCGCCAAGTCTTTTGCCCGCAAGTTCAAATGAAGATTGCGTTCTGGTTGAAGACTCGAAAAACAGATTGATTTGCGTGCGACCACGCAAAACAGATTTTTTCTTTTCAAATTGGCGGGATACAGCCACTTCCTGATCTGCAAGATCAAGCAGGCACTGAATATCCAGCGGCGAAAGCCCCTTAATACCAAGCAAATGGCGATGAGGGAACAACGGGAGGGATGAAGCATTTGATGTCATGGTAAGTCCTGTTTATAGAACTGGCTGAATGCGCCCGCAAGCACGCATTTCATCCCTTTTGCTTAAATCTGAAAAAAAGAACAGATAATTTCTTATATTTGCATACTTTTGCTGCGTTGGTCGTGATTTATTAGCAAATTTTATATGAAATGAGCCTGAGTATAAACGGATTCGCCGCTGCCTGTCGTCTACTCCTTCATATTGATGTGAAATCAGCAGTGCGCAGTACTAAACAGGGCTTATATTTTGACCAATTCTGATGTGACTAACCAGACGCCTTCGATGGCAGGTGCCAATGCTTATCTTGGCGATCCGCTACTTATGCAGGCGGCTGCCCGTTTTCCAAAGGGAGCACATCAGGAACTAGAGGGCCTTGGTGCTTATATCTTAAGTGCAGAAGCACAGGATATGGCACGGCTCGCTAATAATAATCAGCCTGTTTTGCATGATTATAGCCCGCAAGGTCAGCGCATTGATCAGGTCGAATATCATCCAGCCTATCATGCTTTGATGCGCCGCTCTGTTGCGGGCGGTTTGCATTCATCGATCTGGGAGAGCAATAAGCAAGAGAGCGGTGCAAGGCATCAAATTAGAGCTGCACGCTTTATGCTGACAGCTCAACTTGATTGCGGACATCTCAGTTCTGTTTCTTTGACAAGTGCATCACTTGGCTCTTTGATGGCAACGCCGGATATTTATAAAAAATGGGCGCCACTTATCCTCACCAGAAAATATGATCATTCCCATAGACCAATAAATAGAAAGACAGGGCTGACTATCGGACTTGCCATTGCCGAAAAACAAGCAGGTACAGATATGAGCATGTTGGAAACCATTGCCATACCGGTTGGCAATGGTGTTTGTCAGCTTCAAGGGCATAAATGGTCTGTGAGTGCACCAATGTCTGATGCTTTCATTGTGCTGGCACGAGAGACCGAAGGTGTAAGCTGCTTTTTGGTGCCGCGTTTGTTGCCTAGTGGCAAGGGAAATGGTCTGCATCTTACAAGGCTTAA